>JAZIHR010000067.1:0-14781 GCA_036678445.1 Alphaproteobacteria bacterium | reverse complement strand
CCCCCCCACGGCGCACGGCGCCGCCCCCCCGGGATATTTGAGAACCGCCCGAAGGAGGCATGGTCAAGCGCCGCGCCGGCCGCTAGCGTGCCGGCGACGAAATTCCGGAGGAACCCATGTCGTTCGACGCCCGCATCGCCCAGCTTGGCATCACCCTGCCCGACGCCCCCGCCCCGGCCGCCAACTATGTGCCCTATGTGCAAAGCGGCAAGCTGCTGTTCGTGTCGGGCCAGATCTCGGCCGGCCCCGAAGGGCTGATTCGCGGCCGGCTGGGCGAGGACATGGACGCGGCCGCGGGCGCGGCGGCAGCGCGGGCCTGCGGGCTGGCGCTGATCGCGCAGGCACGGGCGGCGCTGGGGACGCTGGACCGCATCACCCGGGTGGTGAAGCTGACCGGATTCGTGAGCTCGACCCCCGACTTCACCGACCAGCCCGAGGTGGTGAACGGGTGCTCCGACCTGATGGTCGAGGTGTTCGGCGAATCCGGCCGCCATGCCCGCGCCGCAGTCAGCGCCCCGGCCCTGCCGCGCGGCGTCGCGGTCGAGATCGAGGCGATTTTCGAGGTCGCGTGACGCCGGTTCTGCCTTGCCCAGATCTCCCGCAGGATCAGGGGCCGGCCCCCGGTCCTGCGGCGACCGTATTCGCCACGTTCCCATGCTGCACCCCGGTTTCCTGACCTGCCCGCTGGCGCATCGCGGCCTGCACGGGCCGGGGGTGCCGGAAAACTCGCTGCCCGCCTTCCGGGCCGCGCTGGCCGAGGGCTATGGAATCGAACTGGACGTGCAGCCGGCGCGCGACGGCACGCCGCTGGTGTTCCACGACGCCGGGCTGCGGCGAATGACGGGGATCGACGCGCCGGTCAGCAGCCTTGGGGTGGCCGAGGCCGCCGCCTGCCGCCTGCTGGGCACCACTCACGGCATCCCGACGCTGGACGAGGTGCTGGCGATGGTCGCGGGCCGGGTGCCGGTGCTGATCGAGCTCAAGGACCCGGACGGCGCGCTGGGGCCGGGGATCGGGGCGCTGCCGGGCCGGGTGGCCGATATCGCCGCGGCTTATGCGGCGCAGGGACATCCGGTCGCAGTGATGAGCTTCAACCCGCATATGGTGGCGGCGATGGCACGGCCGGGGCTGGCCACGGGGCTGACCAGCTGCGCGTTCTCTGCCTTGGACTGGCCGCGGATCGCAGCCGCGCGGCGGGCCTCGTTGGCCCGGATCGAGGGGTTCGAGGCGGCGGGCGCCTGCTTCATCTCGCACGACTGCAACGACCTGGACAATCCGGCGGTGCTGCGGCTGGCGCAGCGGGGGGTTCCCGTGCTGTGCTGGACCATCCGTTCGGCCGCGGCCGAGATCGCGGCCCGCCGTATCGCCCGTAACATCACATTCGAGGGGTATCGACCATGCGTGTCCTGATTACCGGCGGCACCCGCGGCATCGGCCGCGCCACCGCCATGTCCTGTGCGGCGCGGGGCTGGACCACGGCGCTTGGCTATCGCGGCGATGCCGAAGCAGCCGGGCAGGCGCTGGCCGCGATCAAGGCGGCCGGGGGCCGGTCCAGCATCCACGCCGCGGATATTTCCGACCCCGAGCAGGTGGCGGCACTGTTCGACGCGGCCACCAAGGCGATGGGCGGGCTGGACGCGGTAGTGGTCAACGCCGGGATCGTCGCGCCGGTGATGCCGCTGGCCGAGATGACCCCCGAGCGGATCGAGCGCATGGTGCGGGTCAACCTGACCGGGGCGCTGTATTGCGCGCGCGAGGCGGCGCGGCGGCTGCCGGACGGGGGCACGATGGTGCTGATGTCCTCGGTCGCGGCGCGGCTGGGCTCGCCTGGGAAATACGTCGATTACGCCGCGACCAAGGGCGCGATCGACACGCTGACCATCGGGCTGTCGCTGGAACTGGCGCCGCGCCGCATCCGGGTGAACGGGGTGCGCCCCGGGATCATCGACACCGACATCCACGCCGACGGCGGCGAGCCGGACCGGGTCGAAATCGCCGGCCCCTTGCTGCCGCTGGGCCGCGCTGGCCGGGCCGAGGAAGTCGCGGCGGCCGTGGTCTGGCTGCTGTCGGACGAGGCGAGCTATACCAGCGGCGCCATCATCGACGTGGCGGGCGCACGCTAGCCCCTGCAACGCACCCGACCCTGCGGCAATCAGGCGGCCGAGGTTTCCTGCGCCGCCGCCAGCACCGCGTGCAGCGCCACCGGGTCGTCGTTGGCGCGCAGCTTCGCCCTCATGTCCGCGTCGCGCAGGGTGCGGCTGACCAGCGCCAGCGCCTTGAGATGTTCGACCCCGGGGCTGTCGGGGGCCAGCAGCGCGAACACCAGGTCGACCGGCTGGCGGTCCACCGCGTCAAAATCCATCGGCTTGTCCAGCCGCAAAAACAGGCCGGCGACCTTTTCCAGCCCCGGAATCCGCGCATGGGGCAGCGCCACCCCGTGCCCGACCCCGGTCGCGCCCAGGCTTTCGCGTTCCTGCAACGCATCCAGCGTTGCCGCCGCATCCAGCCCATAGGCCTGCGCGGCCATTTCGGCCAGGTCGTGAAAGAGCCGCTTCTTGGAACTGACCTGCGCCTGCGAGCGCACGGCCGCCGGGGAAAGAATCTCGCTGATCCGCATTTCCTGCTGTCCTAACCCGTCCTTGCCGCAGCCGAAGGCCGGAGATGGTGCCCCACCTCCGGCCCCCGGTGTTCGACGCCAGCGGCGTCAGCTCAGGTTGCGGGGGTCGATCCAGCCCACGTTGCCGTCGTCGCGGCGGTGGACCACATTGACGCCCCCATGTTTTTCGTTGCGGAAGACCAGCATCGGTACTCCGGCAAGTTCCATCTGCATGACTGCGTCACCGACCGAAAGCGTCGGCACGCGGGTTTCCATTTCGGCCACGATGATGGGTTGCAGGCCCGAGTCGTCCTGCGATTCCCATTCGTCCTCGTCGGCCGCCAGCACATAGCTGGCCGCCGCGGCGTATTCAACCGGCGAGGTCCGGTCCTTGTAATGGTCCTTGAGCCGACGCTTGTAGCGGCGCAGTTGCTTGTCCATCTTTTCGCGGCACTTCTCGAAGGCGGCATAGATGTTGTCGGGATCCTGCCCCTTGGCCTGCACGGTCAGTCCGGTCGCCAGATGCACCACCGCATCGCAGATAAGATAATGGGCGTCGCGCGAAAAGATCACCGTGGAATCGGTCGGCCGCTGGGCATATTTCTCGAAGGTTTCGCCCAGTTCGTTGCGGACGTGCGTCTGAAGCGCCTCACCGACGTCGATCTGCTTTCCACTGATCTGATAACGCATGGTTCTTTACCTTTCCGAAAGCCCGGCCCCGCCACGGACGCCTCCGCGGGCGGGATGGCCGGGAACAGGGTCCGTCGCAGACCCCTGAGAGTCATTTGGTGACAGCTTCCCGGCGCTGTCAATCTCGGCGGAATGTTGCCGCATCGCGGCATCACGGGGACGCGATGCCGGCGCCCCTGCACGCGGGCGCAAAGCGTCAGGACGCGGTAAAGGTATCGCCCAGATAGACCTCGCGCACACGCTCGTCGGCGATGATTTCGTCGGTGGTGCCCGACATCAGCACAGTGCCGTCATGCAGGATATAGGCCCGGTCCACGATGCCCAGCGTCGCGCGGACGTTGTGGTCGGTGATCAGCACCCCAATGCCGCGCGACTTGAGATCCTGCACCAGCACCCGGATATCGGCCAGCGCGATGGGATCGACCCCCGCAAAGGGTTCGTCCAGCAGCAGGAACGACGGGTTCGCCGCCAGGCAGCGCGCGATTTCCACCCGCCGCCGTTCCCCCCCCGACAGCGCCATGGCAGGGGCGTGGCGCAGGTGGCCGATCGAAAAATCGCCCAGCAGTTCCTCTAGCCGGTCGCGCTGCTTGTGGCGGCGCTTGTCGGTGATTTCCAGCACCGCCATGATGTTCTGTTCAACGTCGAGCCCGCGAAAGATCGACATTTCCTGCGGCAGATAGCCGATGCCCAGCTGCGCCCGGCGGAACATCGGCAGGGCGCTGACATCGCGGCCGTCGATGCTGATGCGGCCCGCGTCCGGCATGACCAGCCCGGCCACGCAATAAAAACAGGTGGTTTTCCCCGAGCCGTTCGGCCCCAGCAGCGCCACCACCTCGCCCCGGTCCAGCCGCAGCGATACGTCGCGCAGCACCAGTCGGTTGCTGTAGGATTTGCGCAGCCCCTCGACCCACAGCCCGCGCGAGGGATCGGGGTCAGCGGCGCGACCGGCGGGCGGGGAAACGGCGCTGCTGTCCATCAGTTTCCGCCCGGTTGCAGCACGCTGCGCACCCGCCCCGCAACGGTGGCGGTGCCGTCCTTCAGGTTCACCTCGATCCGGTCGCCGGACAGCACGCTGTCACCCCGGGTCACGATTGCGTCACCGGTCAGCACCACCTGGCCCGATTCGATGTCATAGACCGCCTGCGCGGCCTCGGCCGCGTCCGCACCGCTGACCAGCGTTACCCCGCCCGAGGCGTTCAGCGTCTTGATCCGCTGCTGCCCGCCCTCGCCGTAAACCACGGTGACGGTTGCGGCCGAAAGCCGCATCTCGCCCTGCCCGATCAGCACGTTGCCGGTGAACACCGCGTGGCCGGTGGCCTGGTCGACGCGCAGCGCATCGGCCGTGACCTCGACCTGGGCCGAGGTGTCCGCGCGCATTCCGCCAAAGGTGACGGTCTGCGCCCGGCCCGGCACGGCACCACCCAGCGCCAGCAGGCCGGCAAGGATCAGGACTCGCAGCATCGTCGGCTCCTTGTTGCGGGCGGCGCGGGTCTGGCGCCGGAAAGAGGGTCGGCCGGTTTCCCCCGGGCCGGCCGCGCAGGCCGGGATTCGGGCCGCGGAGAGGAGAGGGTCGGTCAACGGTCGGTCAACGGGTCGTCAGGGGCGGTATAGCAGGCGCACGTCTTCGTTCAATTCCAGAACCTGCCCGGCCTCGGCTGAATACAGCAGCATCCGCCCGGCATTAAGCCTGCCGAAAGGGGCGGTGACCTGCACGGTTTCATCGGCGCGCAGCGTGTCGGCGGCGGTGTCGGCCTCAAAGCTGGGGCCGCGCATTTCCCACCCCGAGGACAGCGCCATCCGCACCCCGCCCGCCAGCCGGATGCGGGTTTCCGCCATTTCGGCGCGCGGGGCGGTCAGTTCGATCATCAGCCCGTCGCGGGCGCGCCAGTCCAGCGTCAGGTCGCTGGCGGTGCCGTCCCCCGACCCCATGCCGCCATCCCCCAGCGCAGCCCGCGCCGCGCGCAGGGTGACGCTGGCGCCGTCAGGGGTCACGGTGGTGTATTCGGGGGCGCCGATGCCGGGGCTGCGGCCCAGATCCTCGGGACTGCCCTGGGCATAGGGAATCGCCGGCTCGGGTTCAGAGGGCTTGCGACCCAGCAGGAACAGCACCGACAGCAGCGCCAGCGCCGCCAGAGGCAGCACGACGCGCAGCAGCCTGACCAGGCGGGTGCGGAACATCGCCCCCGCCCCCTTAGACCATTCCCGCCCGCAGGCAGTCGTGGATATGCAGGATCCCCTGCGGCACGCCGTCGCGCACTGCGAACAGGCTGGTGATCTTGCTGCCCTGCATTTCGGCCAGCGCCGCTTCGGCCAGCGCCTCGGGCAGGATCGAGCGGGGGTTGCGGGTCATCACCTCGCCGGCGCGGCGGTCCAGCAGCCCCTGCATATGGCGGCGCAGGTCACCGTCGGTGATGATCCCGGCCAGCCGGCCGCCATCGTCGGTGACCCCGGTGACGCCAAAGCCCTTGCGGGTGATTTCCAGCAGCGTGTCGGTCATCGGCGCGTCCATCCCCACCAGCGGCATGTCGGTGTGCATCAGGTCCTGAACCCGCGCCAGCCGCGCCCCCAGCTTGCCGCCGGGGTGAAAGGTGCGGAAATGTTCGGGGGTGAAGCGGCGGTGCTCCATCAACGCCACCGCCAGCGCGTCACCCAGCGCCAGCGTCATGGTGGTCGAGGTGGTGGGCACGATCCCGGTCCCGCAGGCTTCAGTCGCCTGTGGCAGCAGCAGCGCCACGTCGGACTGGCGCAGCAGGGTCGAGCCCTCGCGCCCCGCGATGCCGATCAGCGGGATGGCAAAGCGGCGGGTGTGGGCGACGATATCGGCGATTTCCGGCGTCTCGCCGCTGTTGGACAGCACCAGCGCCACATCGCCTTTGGTCACCATGCCCAAGTCGCCGTGGCTGGCCTCGGCCGGGTGCACGAACTGCGCGGGCGTCCCGGTCGAGGCCAGCGTCGCCGCGATCTTGCGCCCGACATGGCCGGACTTGCCCATGCCGGACACCACCACCCGGCCGGTGGCCTGCAAGATCAGCCGCACCGCGTCCTGAAACAGCTGCGCCAGCCCGTTGTCCAGCGCGGCTTCCAGCGCGGCCAGCCCCTGCGTTTCGGTGCGGATTACCCGGCGGGCGGTATCGATGTATTCGCTCATGCCCCGGACCTAGTGACGAAAGATGTCGTTGTCATCGCCCCAGCCCAGCAGGTCCAGATGCGCGCGGGTCGGCAGGAAATCGAAACACGCCTGCGCAAGCTCTGTCCGCCCCTCGCGTGCCAGCCGCCGTTCCAGCTCGGCCTTGAGCGCGTGCAGGTGCAGCACGTCGGATGCCGCATATTCCAGCTGCGCCGGGGACAGTTCCGCCGCGCCCCAGTCGCTGGTCTGCTGCTGCTTGGAAATATCGACGCCGACCAGATCGGCCAGCAGGTATTTCAGCCCGTGCCGGTCGGTGAAGGTGCGCACCATCTTGGACGCGATCTTGGTGCACCAGACCGGAGAGGTGACGACTCCGAACGCGTTTTCCAGCGCCGCGATGTCGAAACGCCCGAAATGGAACAGCTTCAGCGTGGTCGGGTCGGCCAGCATCCGCACCAGATTGGGCGCATCGC
Source organism: Alphaproteobacteria bacterium (assembly GCA_036678445.1). GTDB lineage: Bacteria > Pseudomonadota > Alphaproteobacteria > Rhodobacterales > Rhodobacteraceae > Paracoccus. Next base: position 7,895 of record JAZIHR010000067.1, on the reverse strand, counting down.
GCTGGCCCGGCGCGATCTGCACCAGATGCGCGTTGCCGTCGCCGCTGCTCATCTGCACCAGGCACAGCCGGTCGCGGCGCGGGTCCAGCCCCATGGTTTCGGTGTCGATGGCCACGACCGGCCCCAGGTCCAGCCCGTCGGGCAGGTCGTGGTGGTGAAGATGGATGGTCATATGCGCTGGTCCCCAAGGCTTTGGGCAAGGGGAATGCCCGTCGCCGCCCCCAGCGTCAACCGCAGCGGCGGCAAGGCAGGCGGTCAGCCGGTGCCGCTGCCGCCGGTCGCGGCATAGACCTCGCCGGTGATATAGCTGGCCTCGTCGCTGGCCAGCAGGACATAGATCGGGGCCAGCTCGACCGGCTGCCCGGCGCGACCCAGCGGGGTGTCGGCGCCGAAGCCCCTCAGCGCCTCTTTCGGCTGGCCGCCGCTGACCTGGATCGCGGTCCAGAACGGCCCCGGCGCCACCGCGTTCACCCGGATGCCCCTGGGCGCAAGCTGCTTGGCCAGCGCCTGCGCGAACGCCTTGTCCGCCGCCTTGGTCATCGCATAATCCAGCAGGTCCCGGGACGGAGAATACGAGTTGACCGAGGCCGTGACGATGATCGAGGCCCCTTTCTGCAAATGCGGCAGCGCCTGCTGCGCCATCCAGAACGGCGCATAGATATTCGTTTTCATCGTGGCGTCGAACGCCTCGGAGGTGATGTCGGCGATCGAATCCTGCGCCTGCTGGCGGCCGGCGTTCAGCACCAGCACCTCAAGCCCGCCCAGTTGGCGCTGCGCGTCGTCCACCACCTTGCGCGCGGCATGTTCGTCGCGGATGTCGGCGGGCAGGGCGACGGCGGTGCGGCCCTCGGCCCGGATCAGCGCGATCACGCTGTCGGCGTCGGATTGTTCGTCGGGGTGATAGCAGATCGCCACATCGGCGCCTTCGCGGGCAAAGGCGATGGCGACGGCGCGGCCGATGCCGCTGTCGCCGCCGGTGACCAGTGCGCGCTTGCCCGCCAGCCGGTCGCGGCCCCTGTAGCTTTCCTCGCCGTGGTCGGGGGCGGGTTCCATCCTGCCCACCAGCCCCGGCCAGGGCTGCTGGTCGTCGGAATACGGGTTCAACGGCAGATGCGGCGCCCTGATCGCACCAGAGCGATACGGGGGGATGACGGGGGCGGTCTTGTCCTTTCCGGGCATGGGGCGGCCTTTCGCGGGCTGGGGGAACCAGTGCGGAAAACGCAGGACCAGGGCGGATGTTCCCGCCCCCACCCGCCACCGGCGGGATCGCGCCGGACGGGCTGGCGCCCTAGTCCGGGCGCGGCTGCTCGGTCTGGGGCGAACGGCGGCGGCGGATGCGGGCGCGGTATTCGGCGTCGAAATAGCGCACCACCACCCCGGCGGCGGCAGCCAGAGGCACCCCCAGCAGCAGCCCGGTGAACCCGAACAGCGTGCCGCCCACCGCCAGCGCCAGCAGCAGCAGCACCGGGTGCAGCTTGACCGAATCGCCGACGATGCGGGGGGTGACGACGTTGCCCTCGACCACCTGGGCGGCGACGAAGACAAAGGCGATTAGCGCCACCTGCCACCAGTCGCCCCAGTATTGCACCAGCGCTACCCCCGTCGCCAGCACGAATCCCGAGGACGACCCCAGATAGGGGATGAAGTTCAGGATCCCTGACAGCAGCCCGATCAGCAGCGCGTAGTTCAGCCCCAGCGCCATCAGCACCGTGGAATAGAACGTCGCCAGCAACGCGCCCACGATCACCTGCCCGCGCACGAAGCCGGTCATCACCCCGTCAATGTCGCGCGCCAGCCGGCGGATCAGCGGCGCCTGCTCGGGCGGCAGCCGGCGATCGACGCCGGCGACGATCCGGTTCCAGTCATACAGCAGGTAGATCGTCACCGTCAGCGTCGCGATGATATACACCATCGTGCCCACCGCGCTGAGCACCGTGCTGACCGTGCCCCCCGCCAGCGACAGCGCCATCAGCCGCAGCTGTTCGGTGAAATCGGTCATGATCTTGCGCAGGAACGACCCCTCGTCCTCCATCAGCTCGGGGAAGTGCAGCGTCAGCAGGTCGAAGCCGGCCTTGACCGTGCGCGGCAGCGCCTCGACCGCCTCGCGCAGCTGCCCGATCAGCGTCGGCAGCAGCCACAGCGCCGAGGCAATCAGCCCCGACAGCCCCGCCAGCCCGATGATCGCCACCGCCCAGCCCCGGGAAAGCCCCAGTCTTTGCAGGCGGTCCGCCAGAGGGTTGAGGAAATAGGCCAGCGCCGTGCCCAGCACGAAGGGCACCAGCACATGGCCAAGCCGGTAAACCAGCGCCAGAAGCAACGCGGCCCCTGCAAGCGCCCAGATCGTTCGCGGCCGAACCATTACCAGCATCCAGCCTGCCCCCCGTTCCGTTCCGGATTGTTCCGCCCCGGACTATTGACGAGTGCACCGGCTTTCGCAACGCGGCAATACAGGCGAAAGCGGCGAGGAGGGGGCGGACAAAGACAGGCGGCGCGCCAGCAGGGCGGTTTCACCCCAGGCGGACTATCTGCACGTCGCAATCATAGTCGGGCCGGGTCGAACCGAACCCCGGCTCTCCGCGCCGGATAAAGCGGACGGGGGTGTCGTTGCTGTCCACGGCCTGCCCCTCCCAGTCGGTCGAATGTTCGACCCCGCCAAAGAAGCGGCCGAATTCGCGGCTGATGAACTGCGTGCCGCCGCGCTCGATCAGCAATTCGCCGGTTTCGGAAAAGCTGCGCAGTTGAAAGCGGGTGGTGTCGAGCTGCTCGCCGTCGATCTCGACCTTGCCGGTCAATTCGTCGTGCCCGATGTGGCGCAGCCGCTCGCCGCTGTCGGACACGGTCCAGAAATCGAAATCGTCCCGCCCGGTGCGCAGCAGCCCCGACAGGCTGGCGTGGTCGCGCGCCTTCGGCACCAGCCGGTCGCTGAGACCGCTGACCAGATCGGTGCTTTCCATCCAGCGGGTCTCGGCGTCGATGCGGGAATGATAGACCGCGCCGTCACGGGTGAAATAGACCACGTGCTGGTCGCCCGGCATATCCGAATCGCAACGGTAATGCTGGGCGACGGTGCAGGAACGCTGCTGCACGGTCAGGTCCAGCGTGCAGCCGGCCGGCGGGCGGAACTCGGCCGCGGTGGCGGTGGCGGGCGGCAGCAGACCGGCCACGGTGGCCGAAACCGCCAGCACTCCGCCTCTGATCCAGCCTGAAACGCGCATGATTCCCCCTGTCAGGCAGCTTAACCCCGCGCGGGGGCGGCAGGCAACGGGGCCGGGAAGGGGCGGCTCAGCCCACCAGCCACAGCCCGGCCAGCGCCGCGGTGCCCACGACGATGCGCCACCACGCGAACAGCCCGTAGCCATGGGCCGAGACGTAATTCAGCAGCCAGCGCACCACCAGGATCCCGGCGACAAAGGCGCAGACAAAGCCGATCGCGACATTGGTCAGCGCCGCCGCATCCAGCGCCGCACGGCTCTTGTAAAGATCATAGGCGAACGCGCCCGCCATGGTCGGCATCGACAGGAAAAAGCTGAACTCGGCGGCCGCGCGCTTGCTGGCCCCCATCAGCAGCGCGCCCACGATGGTCGCGCCCGAGCGTGAAACGCCGGGAATCATCGCCAGGCATTGCGCGAAACCGATGACGACGGCGGCGGACAGGGGCAGATCCTCGGCCTCGTCAAAGCTGGGGTTGGTGGCGATGCGGTCCACGAACAGCAGCACGAAGCCGCCCAGGATCAGCATGATCGCGATCAGCGTCGGGGTTTCGAACAGCACCCGCTTGATCAGCCCGTGCGCCAGCACCCCCACCACCGCCGCGGGCAGAAAGGCGACCAGCACCGACAGGATGAAGCGGCGGGCGCGCGGGTCATGCGGCGCGGCGGAAAAGATCGCCCACAACCGCCCGGCATAGACGCCCAGAATCGCCATGATCGCGCCCAGCTGGATTAGCACCTCGAAGGCGCGGCCGGGGCTGTCGAAGCCCAGGAAATGCCCCGCCAGCAGCAGATGCCCGGTCGAGGACACCGGGATAAACTCGGTCAGCCCCTCAAGCAGCCCCAGAAAGGCCGCGACGATCATGCCGTCCTGCATCACTCTTGGCGCAGGTTCTGTGCCGAGGCCTTGATGGCGTCATATTGACCCGACTTGCGGAAGCGCCACAGATATTCGGGAACCACCGCCGCGATCGCGGTGGGGGCAATGCCCAGCTCGGCCAGCCCAGGCATGTCTTCCTGCACCCGATTCGGGCTGCGCAGGAACCGGGCCTGATCGCGGGTCATCACGCGATTCGAGATCAGGCCGCCGCTGACCGCCTGCACCGCGTCAAGGGAAAAGCACAGGATCCCGGTGACGAACCACGGCAGGCCCAGAAAGGCCCGGCGGCGCCCGGCGGTGCGGGCCACCATCTGCGCGATCTCGCGCATGGTCATCACGTCGGGGCCGCCCAGTTCGTAGATGCCGGGCGCGGCCTCGCCGGTAGCACCCTTGGCGGCGGCGCGGGCCACGTCCTCGACATAGACAGGTTGCAGCACCGCGCGCGGCGCGGGCAGCGGCACGACCGGCCCTAGCCGCATCATCCCGCCCAGCTTGTTGAACAGGGTGTCGTCCGGCCCGAACATCACCGAGGGCCGCAGGATCACCGCGTCGGGGCGATGTTCCAGCACCCGGTGTTCGCCGACCGCCTTGGACGCCGCGTAATGGCTGCGCGATTTCAGGTCCGCGCCCAGCGCCGAGACATGGACGAAACGCTTGACCCCGCGTTCGGCCGAGATGCGGGCGATGCGGCCGGCGGCCTCGTCATGCACGGCGTCGAAAGTGTTGCGGCCCTGGCGCAGCATGATGCCCACGCAGTTGATCACCGCGTCGGCATCCGCCATCGCCGCCATGACCGACAGGTCGTCGCGGACGTTGCAGAACACCGGCTCGACCTGGCCGACATGGCCATAGGTGCGCACGATGCCGGCTTCGTTGGGGCGGCGCACCGCAACGCGAACCCGCCAGCCGTCGGCGGCCATGATCCGCGCGATCTGCCGGCCCAGAAAACCCGAACCGCCATAGATGGTGACCAGCCGTGCCATGCCTCGCCCTCCGGGGTGCCGGCGCGTGAACTTCGCGCCCGCAAGCGTGATAGCGAACCGCCGCCGGGGCATCAAGCGCAGCCGCACCCCTGCGCCATTCCGCCGCCAAAGTCCGCGCGGCAGAATATAGGGGCGGCGTTACGGGGCTGCGAAATATTTTGCGGCTGGCCGCGAAAGGGGCGTTGACACTCCTCTCGGCTGGCTCTACATCCCCCGCTCACGACACCGGCCCAGGTGGCGGAATTGGTAGACGCGCACGGTTCAGGTCCGTGTGCCGCAAGGCGTGGAAGTTCGAGTCTTCTCCTGGGCACCATCGTCTAGAACGCCGGGAAGCATTGCTTCCTGGCGTTCTGCGTTTCAGGGCGGCGGTTGCCTTTCGGGGCGGCGGTTGCTTCCTGCACCCATGTCTCTTTTCCCGCGATTCGCCGCCGCCTGTCTTGCGCTTGCCTGCGTGGCGCTGTCCGCCCCGCCGGCGCTGGCCGAGGTCCGCGTGGGCGTCCTTGCCGTTCAGGGCGCGGCCGAGGCCGAGGCCGAGTTCGCCCCCACCATCGCGCATCTGAATCAGGCGCTGCCGGGGCGGGATTTCGTGCTGGTGCCGCTGCCGCTTGCGGCGCTGTCGCAGGCCGCCGCGCAGGATAAGGTCGATTTCCTGATCACCAACCCCGGCCATTACGTCGCGCTGGGAACCCGGCTGGGGGTCACCCGGATCGCCACGATCGAGCGACTGGACCCCGCCGCCGGCGGGCGCGTCGGCTCGACCGTGATCGCCCCCGACCGGCCCGGCCATCCGCAGGGCTGGCGCGACCTGTCCGGCCTGCGCATCGCCATCGTCAGCCGCGACGCCTTTGGCGGCTGGCAGGTCGCGCTGCGCGAGATGCTGGACGCGCAGGCCCCCGCGCCCGGCCCGCTGGTCGAGACCGGCTATCCGATGATGAACGTGGTCGAGGCCCTGCGCGCCGGCCGTGCCGACGTGGGGGTGCTGCGCGCCTGCCTGCTGGAAACGCTGATCGCGCAGGGGCTGGTGGCCAAGGGCGAATTCGCCGTGGTGGCGGAACGCGACGCAGGTGACGTGGCCTGCCGCCTGTCCTCGCGGCTGTATCCGGATTGGCCCTTTGCCCGGCTGGCGAGCACCGATCGCGACCTGGCGCGGCAGGTGGCGGTGGCGCTGCTGACCATGCCCGCGGCCCAGGGGCGCCGCTGGGCCGTCCCCCATGACTATGGCGCCGTGCAGGAACTGTTCCGCGACCTGCGGCTGGGCATCTTCGAGGACATGCCCCACCGCGGGCTGATCGACTATCTGCGCGCACATTGGCACTGGTTCGCGGGTTTCGGGCTGGCGGTGCTGTGGTGGGCGGTCCATTCCGCCCGCGTCGAGGTTCTGGTGCGCCGCCGCACCGCCGAGCTGACCCGCGAAATGGCCGAGCGCAGCCGCGCCGAGGCCGAATCCCGCCAGCACCGCGAGGAACGCGACCAGTATGCACGGCTGGGGGTTCTGGGCGAGATGGCCTCGTCCATCGCGCATGAGCTGAACCAGCCGCTGGGCGCGATCGCCAATTATGCCGAGGGGCTGACCCGCGCCATCGACCGCGGCCAGCCAGACCCGGCATTCCTGCGCGACGGGGTGCGCGGCATCGCCGGACAGGCCGACCGCGCCGGCGCGATCCTTCGCCGCATCCGCAGCTTTCTGCACCGGCGCGAACCGCAGCGCGAATCGCTGGATCTGAACGAACTGGTTCGCGGCCCGCTGTCGCTGTTCGGCGCCGCGGCCGGGCGGCGCGGTATCGCGCTGCGCTTTGAACCCGCGCCCGGCCTGCCGCGGGTGACGGGGGACCGGGTCGAGATCGAGCAGGTGCTGCTGAACCTGTTGCAGAACGCGCTGGATGCGTCCGAGGACGCGTCGCAGGGCGGCGAGATCCGGCTGAGCACCGCCAGCGACGAAAACATGGTGACGGTCACGGTCCGCGACCACGGCAGCGGCCTGCCGGACCCGGCCGCACAGCATATCTTCGACGCATTTTACACGACCAAGGAACGCGGACTGGGCCTGGGGCTGCCGATCTGCCTGACCATCGCCGAAAGCCACGGCGGGCGGCTGTGGGCCGAACCGCAGCCGGACGGGCTGGCAATGCATTTTTCGCTGCCCGTCGCAACAGAACCGGAGGACGCGGCATGACCGCAGAACCGCTGATCCTGATCGTGGACGACGACGAGGGGCTGCGCCGGTCGTTGCAGTTCCTGTTCGCCTCGGCCGGGCTGGAATCGCAAAGCTGGGACAGCGCCGAGGCATTCCTGACCGATCTTCCCGCAGGCGGCCCCACGCGCCCCGGCGCGCTGGTGCTGGACTGCCGGATGCCGGGCATGGGCGGGATTGCGCTGCTGCGCCTGCTGGGAGAGCGCGGCTTTCCCCTGCCCGTGGTCATCATCACCGGTCACGGCGATGTCCGCATGGCGGTCGAGGCGCTGAAGACCGGGGCCTATGATTTCATCGAAAAACCGTTCCGCGAACAGCATCTGCTGGACACGGTCGAGGCGGCGGTGGCGGTGTCGCGTGACTGGCTGGAACGGGACGCGCAGCGTCGCGGCGTGGCCGAGCGGCTGGCGCGGCTGAACCGGCGCGAACGCGAGGTGCTGGCGCGGGTTCTGGAAGGCAAGGCCAACAAGGTGATCGCGCACGAGCTGGACCTGTCGATCAAGACCATCGAGGTCTATCGCGCCGCGCTGATGGACAAGATGCAGGCGGGATCGGTGGCCGAGCTGGTGATGCAGGTGGCCTCGCATCAGGCGGGCGGGGTGCGGGAATGACCACGCGAGGATGATGGGGAT
>JAZIHR010000066.1:0-14793 GCA_036678445.1 Alphaproteobacteria bacterium | reverse complement strand
CGGAAAGTCAGAGGGGCGGGGAAACAGCTTCCATCCCAAAGTATAACGCCGCCCGGTCTACAAAAACGCCCCGGCCGACTGCCGATACCGACCGCCGATGCGGGCCGCCAATGCGGGGCGGGGCGAGTTAGAGAAAACGCGAGGAATCAGTCGCCGGCAGGCCCCTTGCCGTCGCCGGCTTCGTCCTCTGGCAATGCAATCTCGGGTCCCCCATCGGCCGGCACCATATCGGCAGGCACCATATCGGCAGGCATCGCATCGGCTGGCGCCCCATCGGCCACCGGCTGATCGGCAGGCGCCGCGCCATCCTCGCCAGCCGGCACGGCCCCAGCATCACCCGCAGTTCGGGCGGCGGCGCTGCCCGAGACCTTAGGGTCGGCAGGCAGGGCGGCGGCGCCCTGCGCTGCGCCGGCCGGGGCGTCCGGGTCCTGCTCCAGCCGGTCGTCGCGCCATTCGCCCTGGGTCACGCGGCCGCTGGCATAGCGCATCACCCCCGCACCCTGCCGCTTGCCGGCGACAAAGCTGCCCTCGTAGATGTCGCCGTTGGCGTAGCTGGCCACGCCCTCGCCGTCGATTTCGCCGGCCTTCCAGCCGCCTTCGTAGCGGAAGCCGTCGGGGGTCATCAGCACGCCCTGCCCATCGCGCAGGCCGTTGGCGAAACCGCCGCGATAGGTGGTGCCGTCGGTATAGGTGGCCGCGCCCTCGCCGTGGCGCTGCCCGTCGACCCAGGCGCCGGTGTAGACATAGCCGTCGGGGTGGGACATCGTGCCCAGCCCGTGGTTGCGCGCGTTCTTGAATCCGCCCTCGTAGGACAGGCCGTTGGCATAGGTCGCGCGGCCCTGCCCCTCGATCACGCCGGCCACCCAGTCGCCTTCGTAGCTGGCGCCGTCGGGATAGGTGATGCGGCCGCGGCCGTCGGGCTGGTCGGCCTTGAGCGCGCCTTCGTAGACCGAGCCGTCGGGATACTGGATGCGGCCCTCGCCCTCCATCCGGTCGTCGACCCAGCCGCCGTCGTAGCGATAGCCGTCCTTGCCGGTGAACACGCCCTGCCCGTGGCGCTTGTCGGCGCGGAACCCGCCCTCGTAGACATCGCCGTTGACATAGGTGGCGCGGCCCTGCCCCTCGCGCCGGTTGGCGACCATGGTGCCTTCGTAGATGTCGCCCGAGGGCTGAACCAGCCGTCCCGGCCCCGACATCTGGCCGCTGGCCCAGACCCCTTCGTAGACCAGCCCGTCGGGCATGGTCAGCTTGCCCTGCCCGGCGCGCATCTCGGCCAGCACGCCGCCTTCGTAGACCGAGCCGTCGGGATAGGTGATCCTGCCCTGACCCTCGCGCGCGCCATGCACCCAGTCGCCGTCATAGCGATAGCCGTTGGGCTGGCTCAGCACGCCCTTGCCGTGGTGCAGCGCCTTGTCGAAACCGCCCTCGTAGGCCGAGCCGTTGGCATAGGCGGCGCGGCCCTGGCCGGTGATCTCGCCATCCACCCAGTCGCCTTCGTAGCTGCCGCCGTCGGCATAGGTGATCTTGCCCTTGCCGTGCGGCTTGCCGCCCTGGAACTGCCCCTCGTAGACCGAGCCGTTGGGATAGACTGCCCGCCCCTGCCCGCGGATCTCTCCGTCCACCCAGTCGCCTTCGTAGCGATACCCCGAGGGCAGGCTGTAGCTGCCGCGCCCGTGCTGGCGGCCGTTGCGGAACGTCCCTTCGTAGACGCCGCCATCGTCATACTGTTTGGTGACGACCGCCGCCGCCTGCGACAGGGCCGGGGCCGGGCCAAGTGAAAACGCCAGACCGGCCAGCGCCGCGGCAAGGACTGCGGGTTTCATCGCCAAAGCCTTTCAAGCCTGGGGTGGGGGCAGGACGCCGCCCGTGCTGACGCTGGTTTAGCGCAGCAACCGCCCGGCGCAAAGCCCAACCACGGCCCGCGGCGGCCGGCTTTGTCCTTGCGGAAATATCCCCAGGGGAGCCGGTAGCGGAAAGCCCTGGCCGCGACCGTGCGCCAAGGACCGGCGCGGCCGCATCGGCACTGCCCTTTCCCTTGTTCCACGCACGGCCTATCTTCTGGCAGTCCCGCACGGAGCCCGCGATGACCGACCGTTTCCGCCTGACCATCGCCCAGTTGAACCCCACGCTGGGCGACCTGCCCGGCAACGCGGCACTGGCGTTCGGGGCGTGGCAGCAGGCCCGGGCAGCCGGCGCGCAGATGCTGGCGCTGCCCGCGCGGTTCCTGTCCGGCAGCCCGGCGGGCGACCTGGCCCGCAAGCCCGCGTTCATTGACGACTGCCGCCGCACGGTCGAACGGCTGGCAGCGGACTGTGCCGACGGCCCCGCCCTTGGCATCGGCGCGCCCTGGCGCGTGGGCGGGCGCGTGCATGACGCCTGGCTGGTGCTGCAAGGCGGACGCATCACCGCGCAGGTGCTGCGCCATGGCGGCGATGCGGCCTTTGACCCCGCCCCGATCAGCGGCCCCTTTGCAGTGGACGGGCTGCGGCTGGGCTGTATCATCGGCACCGACGCGCTGGCCCCCGAGGTCGCCGAGACGCTGGCCGAAACCGGGGCCGAGATCCTGCTGGTCCTCGCCGCCGACCCCTATCACCGCGCCCGCCACGACCAGCGCATCGCGCATATGGTGGCGCGGGTGGTGGAAACCGGGCTGCCGCTGGTGCATCTGAACCTGACTGGCGGGCAGGACGAATGGGTCCACGACGGCGCCTCGTTCGTGCTGAACCCGGGCGGGCACAAGCAGCTGCAACTGCCGCCGTTCGAGGACACGCTGGCCCATGTCGATTTCATCCGCGGCGACAGCGGCTGGCAGGCCGCGCCGGGCACGATGGCGCCACAGCCCGACGAATGGGAACAGGACTATCGCGCGATGTGCGTGGCCCTGGGCGACTATATGCGCAAATCCGGGTTCCGCCGCGTGCTGCTGGGGCTGTCGGGCGGGGTCGATTCGACGCTGGTCGCCACCATCGCCGCCGACACGCTGGGGCCGGAAAACATCCGCGCGGTGCGGCTGCCCTCGGTCCATTCCTCGCAGCACTCGCTGGACGATGCCGCGGAACAGGCGCGGCGGCTGGGCATCCGCATGGACACGCTGCCGATCACCCTTGCGCAGCAGGCCGTGACCAGGACGCTGGCCGAGACATTTGCCGGCACCACCCCCGACCTGACCGAGGAAAACATCCAGTCCCGCCTGCGCGGCGTGCTGCTGATGGCGCTGTCCAACAAGTTCGGCGAGCTGCTGCTGACCACCGGCAACAAGTCCGAGGTCGCGGTCGGCTATTCCACGATCTACGGCGACATGGCCGGCGGCTATAACCCGCTGAAGGATCTTTACAAGACGCGGGTGTTCCGGACCTGCCGCTGGCGCAACGAAAACCACCGCGACTGGATGCGCGGGCCTGCGGGCGAGGTGATCCCCCCCGCGATCATCGCCAAGCCGCCCTCGGCCGAACTGCGCCCCGACCAGACCGACCAGGACAGCCTGCCCCCTTACGAGGTGCTGGACGCGATCCTCGAAGGGCTGATCGAGCGCGACGAATCCCTCGCTGCGCTGGTCGCGCAGGGGTTCGACGCGGACACGGTGCAGCGGATCGTGCAACTGGTCCGGTCCAGCGAATGGAAACGCCATCAGGCCGCGCCGGGGCCAAGGCTTTCGCCCCGCGCCTTCGGGGCGGACCGCCGCTATCCGGTGGTCAACGCCTGGCGCGATCCGGGCTGAGCGGGCGTCTTAGACGATCACGTCGAACCGTTGCCCCTCGGCGGCGCCGAACACGCGGCGGTAATGGGCAATCAGATCGGCGGGGCCGGTGGCTTTTTCCGGGTTGTCGGACAGTTTCACCGTCGGGTGGCCGTTCGCGGCCACCGCCTTGCACACCAGGCTGAACGGGGCCAGCCCGTCGCCGGGCACAAAGCCGCGAAAGTCGTTGGTCAGCAGCGTCCCCCAGCCGAAGCTGACCTTGACCCGCCCATGGAACCGCGAAAACAGCGCAGAGATGGTCTGTTCGTCCAGACCGTCGGAAAAGATCACCAGCTTTTCGCGCGGGTCCTCGCCGCGGCTTTGCCACCAGCGGATCGCGTATTCCGCCATCTCGACCGGGTCGCCGGAATCGACGCGGATGCCGGTCCAGCGCGCCAGCCAGTCGGGCGCATTGTCCAGGAACCCGGGGGTGCCGTAGGTGTCGGGCAGGATGATGCGCAGGTTGCCGTCGTGTTCCTCTTGCCAGTCGGCCAGCACGCGATAGGGGGCCTGCCGCAGTTCCTCGTCACTTTCGGCCAGCGCCGCATAGACCATCGGCAGTTCGTGGGCGTTGGTGCCGATCGCCTCGATGTCGCGGCGCATGGCGATCAGGCAGTTCGAGGTGCCGGTGAAACAGTCGCCCAGCCCCTCGATCATCGCCTGCACGCACCAATCCTGCCACAGGAAGGAATGCCGCCGCCGCGTGCCGAAATCGGCGATGCGCAGGTCGGGACCCAGCTTGCGCAGATGCTCGATCTTTTCCCACAGCTTCGCCATGGCGCGGGCGTAAAGCACCTGCAATTCGAACCGGCCCAGGTCGCGCAGCACCGCGCGCGAGCGCAGCTCCATGATGATCGCAAGCGCGGGGATTTCCCACAGCATCACCTCGGGCCAGCGGCCGTGGAAGGTCAGCTCATACTGGCCGTCGCGGCGTTCCAGATGGTATTCGGGCAGGCGCAGGTTTTCCAGGAACTCCATGAAATCGGGGCGGAACATCTGGCGTTTACCGTAGAAAGTGTTGCCGCGCATCCAGGTCGATTCGCCCCGCGCCAGCGACAGGCCGCGCACATGGTCCAGCTGCTCGCGCAGCTCGCCCTCGTCGATCAGCTCGGCCAGGCGGATGGATTTGCTGCGGTTGATCAGGCTGAAGGTGACGTCCACGTCGGGCCGGTTGCGGAACACCGACTGGCACATCAGCAGCTTGTAGAAATCGGTGTCGATCAGGGACCGCACGATCGGGTCGATCTTCCACTTGTGGTTGTAGACCCGGGTCGCGATATCGACATGGGGGATCATCATGCGAGCGTCACTCCGGCTTTGCGCATCGCGGCGCGGGCTGCGTCAAGCGAGCCGTCCAGGTCGATGGCACGGGTAGCGGATTCGATGACCGTGGCCGCAAACCCCAGCCGCACCGCGTCCAGCGCCGACCACGCAACGCAGAAATCCTGCGCCAGCCCGACGAAATGCAGGTCGCTCAACCCACGGTCGCGCAGGTAACCGGCCAGCCCGGTTGCGGTGGTGCGGTCGTTTTCGAAAAACGCGGAATAGCTGTCGATCCCCGGCCGGAACCCCTTGCGCAGGATCAGGTCAGCGCGCGACAGGTCCAGCCCCTTGTGGAACGCAGCCCCGTCCGAGCCGATCACGCAATGCCGCGGCCACAGCACCTGCGGACCGTAGGCCATCTGCACCGTGGAATAAGGCGCGGCGCCGGGGTGGTTGTCGGCAAAGCTGGCATGGTCGTCGGGATGCCAGTCCTGCGTCAGGATCACCGCGTCGAAACCCGGCATCAACGCGTTGACCGGGGCGACGATCTCGTCCCCTCCGGTCACCGCCAGCGCGCCGCCGGGGCAGAAATCGACCTGCATGTCGACGACGATCAATGCGCGCATGACGCTCTCTCCCTCCGGACGGGGAATCCTAGAAAGCCCGCCGACCGAGGTCAACGGGAGCGCGACCCCATGCCCCACCCCATTCGCCATCACCCTATCCACCACTGCCCGCCGGGCCGCATGACGTCTTGCCTTTGCCGCCGCGCCCGGATTAGGCCGCGACCATGTTCACCGTCGCCGCGCTTTACCACTTTGCCCCGCTTGCCGATCCCGCCACGTCGCGCGCGCCCCTGCTGGCGCTGTGCCGGGCGGAAGCGGTGCGCGGCACGCTGATCCTGGCGCCCGAGGGGATCAACGGCACCATCGCCGGCACGCGCAAGGGCATCGAGGCGGTGCTGGCGCATATCCGCATCTGGCCGGGGTTTTCCGGGCTGGAGTGGAAGGAAAGCACCGCCACGACGCTGCCCTTCGGCCGGATGAAGCTGCGGCTGAAGCCCGAGATCGTGACCATGGGCCAGCCCGGCATCGACCCCACCGCCCGCGTCGGCCGCCACGTCGCGCCCGAGGACTGGAACGCAGTGATCAGCGACTCCGACACGGTAGTGATCGACACCCGCAACGCCTATGAAATCGCCATCGGCAGCTTCCGCGGCGCCATCGACCCCGGCACCGCCAGCTTCCGCGAGTTCCCCGGCTGGTGGACCGAAAACGCCCATCGCTTCGCCGGCAAGCGCGTGGCGATGTTCTGCACCGGAGGCATCCGCTGCGAAAAATCCACCAGCTTTCTCGTCTCGCAAGGGGTGGCCGAGGTCGTCCACCTGCAAGGCGGGATCCTGAAATATCTGGAAAACATCCCGGCGCAGGACAGCCTGTGGGACGGGGCGTGTTTCGTCTTTGACCGCCGGGTCAGCCTGACGCACGGGCTGGAACAAGGCGGGCATCTGCTCTGCCACGCCTGCCGCCGCCCGCTGCCCCCGGCCGATACAAAGCGCCCTGAATACGAGCTGGGCGTCTGCTGCCACCTGTGCGCGGACGAATACTCCGCCACCGACCGCGCCCGCTTCCGCGACCGGCAGCGCCAGGTCGAACGCGGCGAGTTGTTTGCGGAAAACGATCCGGTCTGAGCCGCCGCGCAGAAAACTTCCGCGCCGTGCCTGCGTCAGCGCCGAATGGGTATTTAAGCCAGAAAGAAGCCCTCGTCCCGCCGCACCGGCGTGCTTCTTTCTGGTCCAAATACCCATTGCAACGGCGCGGCCAGGGACGACCGCGCCGATTTCAGGGCACCGTTACCTCGCCAGCCCCACCCCGCCCGCGGCGATCGCGGCCATGTTCAGGATGTCGTTCACCGTCGAGGTGGTCGAGCAGATCTGGATCGGCTTGGGCACCCCGGTCAGGATCGGGCCGATCACCGTGGCGCCGGCCATTTCCTGCATCAGCTTGACACTGATCGAGGCCGAGTGCCGCGCCGGCACCACCAGCACGTTCGCCGGGCCGGTCAGGCGGCTGAAGGGATAGCGCGCCGCCTGTTCGGGGTTCAGCGCCACGTCCACCGTCATCTCGCCCTCATACTCGAAATCGGCGCCCATCGCGTCCAGCACCCTGGGCGCTTCGGCCATCTTGGTGGCGCGTTCGCTGACCGGATAGCCGAAGGTCGAGAACGACAGGAAGGCAACCCGCGGGTCCATCCCCAGCGCGCGGGCGACCTGCGCGCCGCGGGTGGCGATCAGCGCCAGGTCCTCGGCCTCGGGCCATTCATGGACCAGCGTGTCGCCCATCAGCACGATCCGGCCCTTGTGCAGGATCGCGGTGACGCCGACCGCACCGTCCTGCGGGCGCACGTCGAAGACCTGTCCGATCTGTTCCAGCACATGCGCCGATTTGCGGGTGACCCCGGTGACCAGCCCGTCGCCGTGCCCATGCGCCAGCATCAGCGCGGCAAAGACATGGCGGTCGCGGTTGGCCAGCTTTCCGGCATCTTCGCGGTCCACGCCCTTGCGTTGCAGCCGCTCGTAAAGCGCCTCGTGATAGAGGGTCTGGTGCGGAGAGTTGGCGGCATTGACCACCTCGATTTCCTGCATGGCGTCCGCCAGCCCGGCGGCGGAAAGCTTTTCCGCCACGTCGGCCTCGCGCCCGACCACCAGCGACCGGCCCAGCCCGCTGCGCTGCCATGCCACGGCGGCGCGCAGCACGCGGGGGTCGTCGCCCTCGGCGAAGATCATCCGCGCCTGCGCGCGCCGGGCCCGGGCGTGGATCCCTTGCAGGATCGAGGCGGTGGGGTCCATCCGCTGGCGCAGCGACTGGACGTAGCCCTCCATGTCGATGATCGGGCGGCGGGCGACCCCGGTATCCATGCCCGCACGCGCCACCGCCGGCGGCACCACGTGGATCAGCCGCGGATCAAAGGGCGTCGGGATGATGTAGTCGCGCCCGAACACCAGCTTGCGGCCATAGGCCACCGCCACCTCGTCGGGAACATCCTCGCGCGCGAGTTCGGCCAGCGCGCGGGCGCAGGCGATCTTCATGTCGTCGTTGATCGCGCGGGCGTGGATGTCCAGCGCGCCGCGGAACAGATAGGGGAACCCCAGCACGTTGTTGACCTGGTTGGGATAGTCCGAGCGGCCGGTGGCCACGATGGCGTCGGGACGGACCTCGTGCACCTCTTCGGGGGTGATTTCCGGGTCGGGGTTGGCCATGGCGAAGATGACCGGGTCCGGCGCCATGTGTTTCACCATCGCCTGCGTCACCGCCCCCTTGGCCGAAACGCCCAGGAACACGTCGCAGCCGACCATCGCCTGTTCCAGGGTCCGCGCCTCGGTCACCACCGCGTGGGCGGATTTCCATTGGTTCATGCCCTCGGTCCGGCCCTGCCAGATCACGCCCTTGGTGTCGCACATGATGCAGTTTTCATGCCGTGCGCCCATCGCCTTGACCAGTTCCAGACAGGCAATGCCGGCGGCGCCGGCCCCGTTCAGCACGATCTTCACGTCCTCGATGCGCTTGCCCGACAGATGCAGCGCGTTGATCAGCCCCGCCGCGCAGATCACCGCCGTCCCGTGCTGGTCGTCGTGAAAGACCGGGATATCCATCTGCTCTTTCAGGCGCTGCTCGATGATGAAGCATTCGGGCGCCTTGATGTCTTCCAGGTTGATGCCGCCGAAGGTGGGGCCCATCAGCCGCACCGCCTGGATGATCTCGTCCGGGTCCTCGGTGTCCAGTTCGATGTCGATGGCGTTCACGTCGGCAAAGCGCTTGAACAGCACGGCCTTGCCTTCCATCACCGGCTTGGAGGCCAGCGCGCCGAGGTTCCCCAGCCCCAGGATCGAGGTGCCGTTCGTCACCACCGCGATCAGGTTGCCCTTGGTGGTGTAGTCATAGGCGGTTTCAGGGTTGTCGGCGATCGCCTGCACCGGCACCGCGACGCCGGGCGAATAGGCCAGGCTGAGATCGCGCTGGGTGACCATCGGGGTCGAGGGCACCACGTCGAATTTTCCCGGCCGCGGTTCCAGGTGATAGGCAAGCGCTTCTTCCGGAGTGATTCGCGCCCTTTGCGGCTGGTTCTTCGCGGTCATGGTCCCTCTCTCGCTCCTGTGTTCGGTCACAGCTTTGCCGGGACCGGGGGCAAAGCGCAACGTGCGGCGTGGAAAGCGGGGGGCCCCCCCCCCCCCCCCCCCGGGGTATTTTCACCAGAAAGAAGCCATGGCGGGCGGTTCTCTTTGCAGAGGCAGCAGCTTAGAAGAAGGGCGACCAGAAAGGACCGCCGATGACCGACCAGCCGACCCCGATGATGGCCCAGTATCTCGCGATCCGCGAGGCCAACCCGGGTGCGCTGCTGTTCTATCGGATGGGCGATTTCTACGAGATGTTCTTTGACGACGCGGTGGCCGCCGCCGCGGCGCTGGACATTGCGCTGACCAAACGCGGCACCCATCAGGGCCAGCCGATCCCCATGTGCGGGGTGCCGGTCCATGCGGCGGAATCCTATCTGCTGACCCTGATCCGCAAGGGGTTTCGCGTTGCCATCGCCGAGCAGATGGAGGACCCGGCCGAGGCTCGCAAGCGCGGATCCAAGTCGGTCGTGGCGCGCGACGTGGTGCGGCTGGTTACCCCCGGCACCCTGACCGAGGAATCGCTGCTGGAAGCGCGGCGGCATAATTTCCTGGCCGCATGGGCGCAGGTCCGGGACGATGCCGCGCTGGCCTGGGTCGATATTTCCACCGGCGCGCTGCGGGTGGCGCCCTGCCCCCTGCCCCGGCTGGCGCCCGAGCTTGCCCGCCACGCGCCGCGCGAATTGCTGGCGCTGGACGGCTCGCGCCTGGACGACATCGCGCATGATGCCGGGGCCGCGCTGACCGAGCTTTCGGCGGCCAGCTTCGATTCCACCGCCGCCCTGCGCCGGCTGGGCGAGCTTTACGGGGTCGGCACGCTGGACGGTTTCGGGCAGTTCACCCGCGCCGAGTTGTCCGCGATGGGGGCCATCGCCGATTACCTGTCGCTGACCCAGCGCGGGCGGATGCCGCGGCTGTCGCCCCCCATCCGCGAAAGCGGCGCGGGGGTCATGCAGATCGACGCCGCCACCCGGCGCAACCTTGAACTGACGCAGGCGCTGTCGGGCGGGCGCGAGGGCTCGCTGCTGGCGGCCATCGACCGCACGGTGACTGCGGCGGGGGCGCGGCTGCTGGAACGGCGCATCTCGGCGCCGTCGCGCGACCTGCCGCTGATCCACCGCCGGCAGGCGGCAGTGGCGGCGCTGGTGGACGATTCCCGGCTGGCCGCCAGCCTGCGCGAGGCGCTGGCCTCGGTCCCCGATATGGACCGGGCGCTGTCGCGGCTGGGGCTGGACCGCGGCGGACCGCGCGATCTGGCCGCGATCAGGGGCGGGCTGACGGCGGCCGGGCGCATCGCCGCGATGCTGTCGGGGGCCGAGGGGTTGCTGGCCGAGGCCGCGGTGGATCTGGTCGGCCATGACGCGCTGACCGGGTTGCTGGACCAGGCGCTGGTGGCGGAACCGCCGCTGCTGGCCCGCGACGGCGGTTTCGTCGCCCCCGGTTTCGATGCCGAGCTGGACGAGACCCGCGCCCTGCGCGACGAAGGCCGCGGCGTGATCGCCCGGATGCAGGCGGATTACGTCGCGGAAACCGGCATCTCCAGCCTCAAGATCAAGCACAACAACGTGCTGGGCTATTTCATCGAGACCACCGCCACCCACGCGGAAAGGATGCTGGCGCCGCCCCTGAACGCGCGCTTCATCCACCGCCAGACCACCGCCAGCCAGATCCGTTTCACCACCGTGGAACTGTCGGAATTGGAAACCCGCATCCTCAACGCCCGCGACCGCGCGCTGGAGCTGGAACGCGCGGTGTTCGCGCGGCTGCTGGCGGCGGTGCTGGAACAGGCGGCCCGCATCGGGCAGGCGGCCCGCGCGCTGGCGGAAATCGACGTGGCGGCGGCATTCGCCGATCTGGCTACGGGCGAGGGCTGGACCCGCCCCGTCGTGGACGACAGCCGCGCTTTCGTGGTCGAGGGCGGGCGGCATCCGGTCGTGGAACGCGCGCTGAAACGCAAGGGCGAACCCTTTGTCGCCAACGACTGCGCCCTGACCGAAGGGCAGACCCCGGCGATCTGGCTGCTGACCGGGCCGAACATGGCGGGGAAATCGACCTTCCTGCGGCAGAACGCGCTGATCGCGGTGCTGGCGCAGGCCGGCGGCTTTGTCCCCGCCGCGCGCGCTCATGTCGGGCTGGTCACGCAACTGTTCAGCCGGGTGGGTGCGGCGGATGATCTGGCGCGGGGGCGGTCCACCTTCATGGTGGAAATGGTGGAAACCGCGGCGATCCTGAACCAGGCCGATGCCGGCGCGCTGGTGATCCTGGACGAGATCGGGCGCGGCACCGCCACCTGGGACGGGCTGTCCATCGCCTGGGCGGTGCTGGAGCATCTGCACGGCGCCAACCGCTGCCGCGCGCTGTTCGCCACCCATTACCACGAGATGACGCAGCTGGCCGCCAAGCTGGAGGGCGTCGAAAACGCCACCGTCACCGTGCGCGAATGGGAAGGCGAGGTGGTGTTCCTGCACGAGGTCCGCAAGGGCGCCGCCGACCGCAGCTACGGGGTGCAGGTGGCGCGGCTGGCCGGGCTGCCGCCCGCGGTGGTCGAGCGCGCCCGTGAAATCCTGGATGCGCTGGAAGCGGGTGCCCGCGACGGCGCCGCCCGTCCGGCGGCGCTGATCGACGACCTGCCGCTGTTCCGCGCCGCACCCCCGCCGCCGCCCGCAGCGCCCGCCCGCGAATCGGTGGTCGAGGCGCGGCTGCGCGACATCGACCCCGACCGGCTGACCCCGCGCGAGGCACTGGATCTGGTCTATGAGCTTGCGGCGCTGGGGCGCGGTTAAGCCTGCGCGGGGGCTTACCGGTCGTCCTCGTCCTCGTCCTCGTCGTCGCTGTCGGGCAGGTTGAAGAAGCTCTCGGCGTCCAGGCTGGGCTCGGGCCTGTCGTCGTCGCGGCTCAGGCTGAAGTTTTCAAGCCCGGCGATCGAGGACGGCAACCGCGGCTCGTCGGGCATCGACAGGCTGGACTGGGTGGACACCAGCTTGCGGCGTTCGTCGTCGGACATCACCTCGGGCAGGGACTTGGCAGCCTTTTGCACGGCGGCGTCCAGTTCCGACTGGCGGCACAGCCCCAGCGCCACCGGGTCGATGGGCTGGATGTTCTGGATGTTCCAGTGGGTGCGTTCGCGGATGGCGGTGATGGTGGGCTTGGTGGTGCCGACCAGCCGCGCGATCTGCGAATCGGCCAGTTCCGGGTGAAAGCGCACCAGCCACAGGATCGCCGCCGGACGGTCCTGCCGCTTGGACAGCGGGGTGTAGCGCGGGCCGCGGCGCAGCTCCTCGCCCTCGGCGGCGGGGTTGTGCTTGAGCTTGAGCTTGTAGGCCGGGTCCTTCTGGCCCTTTTCGATCTCGGCCGGGTCAAGCTGGTTCGAGCCCACCGGATCGAAGCCCTTGACCCCGGTCGCCACGTCGCCATCGGCGATGCCCTGCACCTCAAGCTCGTGCATCCCGCAGAAATCGGCGATCTGCTTGAAGCTGAGCGTGGTGTTGTCGACCAGCCAGACGGCGGTAGCCTTGGCCATCAGCGGCTTGTTCATGGGTTGCTCCTTCGCAATGACTCTGTGTCCGGGAAACCGGGGCGGCCCGGGGGCAGGCCATTCCGCAGATTTCGGGGGGAATTGCCTTTCCATATACGACCGTGGCGGCGCGGTTTGAACCCCCTTTTTCGCGCGCCCCCCGCCGCATAGGCTGGGCCGCATGAGACACCCCGCCCCTGCGGTCGCCCTGCGCGCCCTGATCTGCGCCATGCTTGCCCTGCCGCTGCCCCTGCCGGCCCGCAGCGATGCGGCGGGGGCATTCGACTATTACGTCCTGTCGCTCAGCTGGTCGCCGGGCTGGTGCGCGGCCGAGGGCGCCGGCAGCGACGCCCCGCAATGCGACCCGCGGCGGCGGACCGGCTTTGTCGTCCACGGGCTATGGCCGCAATACGAACGCGGCTGGCCGGATTTCTGCACCACCGCGCAGCGCGACCCCACCCGCCGCGAAAGCCGGGGGATGGAGGAGCTGATGGGTTCGGCCGGGCTGGCATGGTACCAGTGGCAGAAACACGGGCGCTGCTCGGGGCTGTCGGGGCCGGACTATTACCGCGCGACACGCAATGCCGCGGCAGGCGTCGGGATCCCGCAGGTGCTGACGATGCTGCCCCGCGACGTGCGACTGGACGCCTCGGTGATCGAGGACGCATTCATCGAGACCAACCCGGAACTGACCCGCGACGGCATCACCGTCACCTGCAAGGACGGGCAATTGCAAGAAGTCCGCATCTGCCTGACCCGCGACCTGGAACCCCGAAGCTGCGGCCCGGACATCCGGCGCGACTGCCGCATCCCGATGCTGGTCAAGGCGCCCTGACGGAACCGCCGCAGCGGGGGATTTTCCATCCCCCGCACCCCCAGGAGGATATTTCCAGACAGAAGATCGGCATTAACCGAATCGCAAGATTTCTTTGCCAGAGTGGCCGGGCGGTACAGGCGGGGACGCCGATGACCGTGACAGGAGATGCCACACCCCGGCCGGACAAGCGCCGGGCCGGGGTGTGTGCGCTTTCGCGGGGCGCGCGCCTCGCTCCTGCCGCAAATGCCCCAATGCCTCACGCCTTGATGCCTCGTGGCGCCACCCGGGCATCTTCTGTCTGCAAATATCCCCGCCGGAGGCTCCGGCCGCGCCGCCGAGCGCCGGCCGGGCCGGTGAGAAAGCAGCGGGGCAAGGCAGCCGCTGTGGGCAGGTCGCCCGCCCGATGCTCAGCCCCCCACGCGCAGCACGATCTTGCCGATATGGTCGCCTGCTTCCATGTGGGCGTGGGCGGCGGCGGCCTCGGCCAGCGGGAATTCGGCATCCATGACCGGGCGCAGCTTGCCGACCGCGATCATCGGCCAGACATGGGTGCGCAGTTCGTCCGCGATTCGCGCCTTGGCCAGATCGGACTGCGGGCGCAGGGTCGAGCCGGTGATCGTCAACCGCCGCGTCATCACCGGCGCAAGGTTCAGCGTCACCTTGGCCCCCCCCAGAAAGGCGATGAACACCAGCCGCCCGTCATCCGCCAGCGCCTTGAGATTGCGCGCCACATAGTCGCCGCCCACCATATCGAGGATCAGGTCGGCGCCGCCCTCGGCCCGCAGCAGTTCGACGAAATCCTGTGTGCGGTAGTTGATCGCGGTGGCGCCCAGCCGTTCGCAGGCGGCGCATTTCTCGCCCGAGCCTGCCGTCGCCCACACCCGCGCGCCCAGCGCCGCGGCGATCTGGATCGCGGTCGTGCCGATCCCCGACGAGCCGCCGTGGACCAGGAATCGCTCTCCTGCTTGCAGGCCGCCGCGCATCACCACGTTCGACCAGACGGTAAAGCAGGTCTCGGGCAGGCAGGCGGCCTCGGCCATGCCCAGCCCCTCGGGGACCGGCAGCGCATGGTCGGCGGGGGTCAGCACGTATTCGGCGTAGCCTCCGCCCGGCAGCAGCGCGCAGACCGCATCGCCCACCGTCCACCGCGTCACCCCCGGCCCGACCGCCGCCACATGCCCCGCACATTCCAGCCCGGGCAGGTCCGAGGCCCCGGGCGGCGGCGCATAGGCGCCCTGCCGTTGCAGCACGTCGGGGCGGTTCACCCCGGCATAGGCCACGCGGATCAGGAT
>JAZIHR010000065.1:0-14816 GCA_036678445.1 Alphaproteobacteria bacterium | reverse complement strand
GGGCTGGCGGTGGCGTTTTCCTTTGCCGGGACCAGCTGGGTCGCCCGGGAAAGCCTGGGCGCGGTCGCGGTCGAGGGGCCGTCCTTCGTCGCCGCGGTAGGGCGGGCGCTGCTGTGGCTGATGACCGCCAGCGGCGGGGGGCTGGGCTATACCGTCGGCGCGGTCTTCGGCATCGCGCTGGGATCGTTCGTCGGGTCGGTGTGGCGCGGCCTGTTCCGCTGGGAAGCCTGCGAGGATCCGCGCGAACTGGGCCGCCAGATCGGTGGCGCCGCGCTGATGGGAATCGGCGGCAGCATCGCCATGGGCTGCTCGATCGGGCAGGGGGTGTCCGCGGTCGCCACGCTGGCGTGGTCGGGGCCGGTGACGCTGGCGGCGATCGTCGTCGGGGCCTCGTTCGGGTTGCGCCAGCTGATCGAAAGCTTCCAGCCGGAATAGGCGGAACCTTATGGATTTACAGGGTTTTCCGGGACTGACCGGCCGGGCCGGCCGGCGGCCGGATCAGGAAAGCGTGACCGCAAAGGTTGCTTTCCGCCGATTTGTCGCCCATGCTGGCCGACATCCGATGACCCGTGACGCCCGCCCGGAGCGTCTTTCCGGCCCCCTTCTGGGACCGGAGCTGCGCAATGCGCGGGGGTCTCCTTTCCACGCGATGTCGGCTCCTGTCGGCGTGCAGACCGGGCAAGCTAGGAGTCTCATGCGACCTAAACTCACGGTCCGGAACCTTTACAAGATTTTCGGCAAGAACACCCAGGCAGCGCTTGAGCGGCTGCGCAAGGGCGATGACAAGGCCGAAATCCTGGCGCAGACCGGCGCCACCATCGGCGTCCAGGACGCCAGCTTCGAGGTCCAGGAAGGCGAAATCTTCGTCGTCATGGGCCTGTCCGGTTCGGGCAAATCGACGCTGGTGCGGACGCTCAACGGGTTGATCGAACCCACCTCGGGGCAGATCCTCATCGACGGCGAGGACGTGGCGCGCGCCGATACCGCCAGCCTGCGCCGCATCCGTCGCGAAAAAATCGCCATGGTGTTCCAGCATTTCGCGCTGTTCCCGCACTGGACCATCGCGGAAAACGTGGCCTACGGGCTGAAGATCCGCGGTATTTCCAGACAAGCCCGGCGCGAGCGCGCGCTTGAGGTGCTGGAACAGGTCGGGCTGGCGCCTTGGGCCGACAGCCTGCCATCAGACCTGTCGGGGGGGATGCAGCAGCGCGTCGGGCTGGCCCGCGGGCTGGCCGCCGATCCCGACATCCTGCTGATGGACGAACCCTTCGGCGCGCTGGACCCCCTGATCCGCCGCGACATGCAGGCCGAACTGCTGACCCTGCAAAAGACCCTGAAAAAGACCATCGTCTTTATCACCCACGACCTGAACGAGGCGCTTTTGCTGGGCAACCGCATCGCCATCATGAAGGACGGGCGCATCGTGCAGACCGGCACGGCGCAGGAAATCGTCACGACTCCGGCCGACGATTATGTGGCGGCGTTCGTTGCCGACATCGACCGCGGGCGGGTGTTCACCGCCGACGACGTGGGTTCGGACCCGATCACCATCCAGCTTCGGGATACCCCCGTGCGCGAGGCCCTGCGCCTGATGGAAGAACACGGCAGCCACGCGCTTTATGTCATGGACGGCAAGCGGCTGGCGGGGGTGGTGACCTATCGCGACCTTGCGGCCTGCGAGATGGACAGCTCGACCCCCAGCCCGACCATCGGCGGCACCATGATCACCGATTATCCCACCGCCGCCTGCGACACGCAGCTGCACGAGCTTTACGGCACGGCCGGGCAGGGGCTGCCCATCGCCGTCACCGACGACGCCGACCGGCTGGTCGCAGTGATCGATTCCAACGACGTGCTGGCCCATCTGTCGGGCGATGCCACCGCCAACGGCGCCGCCGCAACCGGAAAGGGGGCTGTCCATGTTCAGTCCGGCTGACATCGTGACCCTGCCGTTCGACGACTGGGTGAACGGGTTCGTGCGGGGCTGGCTGGTCCCGAACTTCCGCCCCGCCTTCCGCGCCGCGCAGGTGCCGATCAGCGCCGTGCTGGCCTGGACCGAGGCGTTTTTCCTGTTCGTGCCGATGCTGGTGACGACCGCGGCCTTCGCGCTGGCTAGCTGGCTGACCGCCGGCCGCGGCATGGCCGTCTTTACCATCGCGGGCTTTGCCTTCATCGACATGATCGGGCTGTGGCCGCAGACCATGACCACGCTGGCGATGATCGTGACCTCGGTTCTGTTCTGTGCGCTGGTGGGCATCCCGGCGGGGATCCTGGCCGCGCGCTCGGACCGGGCCTGGGCGGTGATCCGCCCGGTGCTGGACGTGATGCAGACCATCCCGTCCTTCGTCTATCTGGTGCCCATCGTGATGCTGTTCGGCGTCGGCATGACGCCGGGGATCATCGCCACCTTCATCTTTGCGCTGCCGCCGGTCGTGCGCCTGACCAACCTTGGCATCCGCAACGTGCGCGCCGACCTGATCGAGGCGGCCGAGGCCTTTGGTTCCACCCGCTGGCAGATGCTGTGGGACGTGCAGCTGCCGCTGGCGATGCGCACCATCATGGCCGGGCTGAACCAGACGCTGATGCTGGCGCTGTCCATGGTGGTGATCGCGGCGCTGATCGGCGCCGGGGGCCTGGGGCTGGTGGTCAACACCGGGCTGGGCCGCATGGATGTGGGTGGCGCCACCGCCGGCGGCGTCGGTATCGTGATCCTGGCCATCGTGCTGGACCGGATCACTCAGGGGCTGGCCGAGCGTTCCGAACCGCGCGCCACGTCGCTGCGGCAGACGCTGGCCGACCTGTTCCGGCTGCGGGGCACCGCCCCCGCGGCGGAAACCGAGAGGGCCGCCTGAAAAGACCGGCAGCCCGTTCGCATGGCGGGGCCCGCGTGTCACGGCGGGGCCCGTCCATCTGAAGACCTGAAAAACAAAAGGAGACTCGAACCCATGTTCCGTCTCGGAAAAACCCTGACCGCAATCGGCGCGCTTGCGCTGGCCACCGCCGCCCCTGCCATGGCGCAGGATCGCCCCGGCGAGGGCGTCAAGATCACCATGGCCCAGCCCACCTGGGACACCGGCTGGTTCCAGACCGCCATCTACAGCCAGATGCTGCGCGAGCTTGGCTATGACGTGTCCGAGCCGATGACCCTGGACAACCCGGCGTTCTACCAGGCGGTGGCCTTTGGCGATGTGACCATGTGGGTCGATGGCTGGTTCCCCGGCCACAACACCTATCGCGACACCTTCGAACAGGGGGCCGAGATCGTCGGCGCCATCGCCCGGGGCGGCGCGCTGCAAGGCTATCTGGTCGACAAGGTCTCGGCCGAGAAATTCGACATCAAGACGCTGGACGACTTCAAGCGTCCCGAAGTCAGAGAGGCGTTCGACCGCAACGGCGACGGCAAGGCCGATCTGGTCGGCTGCCCGCCCGGCTGGGCCTGCGAACAGAACATCGACCACCACATGGATGCCTATGGCCTGCGCGACGACGTCAACCTGATCAGCGCGAACTATTCCGCTGCGATGGCCGACACGGTCGCGGCCTATGGCAACGGAGAGCCGGTGCTGTTCTACACATGGACCCCGAACTGGACGGTCGAGGAACTGAAGCTGGGCGAGGATGTCGTCTGGATCCAGGTTCCCTTTGTCGATCTGGTCGAAGCCGAAAAAGGTCTGGAGGACGCCGCGACGCTTGCCGGGGTCGAGGGCTGCGTGGCCGACCCCTGCCAGCTGGGCTATATCGCCAATGACATCGTTCCCGTGGTCAACAGCGAGTTCCTGGCCGGCAACCCGGCGGTAAAGGCCCTGTTCGAGGCCGCCGAGATCCCGCTGACCGACATCTACGCCCAGAACGCGCTGATGAAGGATGGCGACGAGAACGTCGCCGCTCATGCAGAAGAATGGATCGCGGGGCACCGCGAACAGGTGGACGGCTGGCTGGCCCATGCCCGCGAGACGGCGGCGAACTGACCGCTGCATCTATCTGCGTGTGCGCGGGCCAGGCGCCTGCCGCGCGCCGCTGAAAACCGCTGCGCGCCGGCCCCGGGACCGGCGCGCAGCCCTGCGTTTCCGGTGCCGTGTTCCCGGCCGCCAAGCGGGCGTGCTGCTGGACCCGGGGGCGCAGGTGCTCTAGCTGGACCGGGCAATCATGCGGGCAGAGAGGACATGATCTTCACCATCGTCGGCCCATCGGGCGCGGGAAAGGACACGCTGATTGCCGGCGCAAGGCGGCTGCGGCCGGGGCTGCGCCTTGTCCGCCGCGTCATCACCCGCCCCGCCGGCACCGGCACCGGCGGCGAGGATTTCGAAAGCGTCACCCCCGGCGAATTCGCCCGCCGCAAGGCGGCAGGAGAGTTCGTCCTGGACTGGCGGGCCTACGGCGTGGACTACGGCATCCCCCGCGCGCAGGTCGAGAGCACCGGCGGCGACGTGATCTTCAACGGCAGCCGGGCGGCATTGCCGCGTGCGCTGCGGGTGTTCCCCGGGCTGCGGGTGATCCTTGTCACCGCCCCGCCCGAACTGTTGCAGGCGCGGCTGGCCGCCCGCGGCCGCGAACCCGCGCCGGAAATCGCACAGCGCCTGACCCGCGCCAGCCACGGGCTGCCCGCGGGGCTGGAACCTGTTACCGTGCTGAACGATTCGACCCCCGACGAGGGCGCGCGGCGGCTGCTGGCCGCGCTGGATCAGGGCCGAGCCGGCCCCGGAACCCGACAGGACACCCGGATACAGGATGGGGGATGATGACCGAGACCATTCTTGCCAATGCCACGCTGATCCTGCCGGACGAGACCATGCACGGGCAGCTTCGGCTGAAGGGCGGGGTCATCGCCGACATCGACTCGGGCCGGCAGGTTCCGGCGGGCGCCATCGACTGCGGCGGCGAACTGGTGATGCCCGGGCTGATCGAGCTGCACACCGACAACCTTGAACGCCACCTTCAGCCGCGCCCGCGTGCCTACTGGCCGCACCCGGCGGCGATCATTGCCCATGACGCAGAGCTGGCCGCCATGGGCATCACCACCGTGTTCGACGCGTTGCGGGTCGGCTCGATCGTGTCGGACCCGGATGCGAATTACGGGGAATACGCGCGCGAGCTTGCCTCGGAAATCATGGGGCTGCGGGCGCAGGGGGCGCTGCGGATCAGCCATTTCCTGCATCTGCGGGCCGAGATCTGTTCCGAAACCCTGGTCGATGAAATGGCGCGGTTCGGCCCCGAGGACCGGGTTGGCATCGTCAGCCTGATGGATCACACCCCGGGCGGGCGGCAGTTCCGCGACCTGTCCAAGCTGCGCGCCTATTACACTGGCCGTTTCGCGATGACCGACGCGATGTTCGAAACCCATGTCGAGCAGATGACCGCGCTGCGCGACCGGCTGGGCGAGCGTCACGAACGTACCGCCGTGGCCGAGGCTCGCCGCTATGGCGCCACGCTGGCCAGCCATGACGACACCACCGCCGCGCAGGTGGCGGCCAGCGCCGCCCACGGCGTCCATTTCGCCGAGTTCCCGACCACCTTCGAGGCGGCGCGGGCCTGCCGTGCGCATCGGATTCTGGTGATGATGGGGGCGCCCAACCTGGTGCGGGGCGGATCGCACAGCGGCAATGTCGCTGCCTCGGCGCTGGCGGACGAGGGGCTGCTGGACATTCTGTCGTCGGATTACGTACCCTCGTCGCTGCTGACCGGGGCGCTGATGCTGGGCGACCAGTGGGGCGATCCGGCGCGCGGTGTCGCCACGGTGACGCAGGCGCCCGCGCGGGCCACCGGGCTGTCCGACCGCGGGCGGCTGGAAATCGGCGCGCGGGCCGACGTGATCCGCGTTGCGCGGATCGGCGCGGCGGCGGCGGTGCGCGGCACCTGGGTGCAGGGGCGGCGGGTCTAGCGGAACGGCCGGGGAGCGGTCGCGCCTGTGCAAACGGCCGCGCAGGGGGGCTGCGCGGCCGTTGCCGGGTGGTCGGTTACTCGTCAAAATGATCCGGTGGCGGTTGTCCGGCACCGTTGGTCCGGGGGCCAGCCCCCGGGCCCCCGGGATATTTATGACCGCCCGAACCGGCTGGGGCCGGGCGGGGCGATCAGCCCTCGCCCATGCCCTGCGCGGGTTCTGAGGCGCTGCCGGCGCGGACCTTTTCCTCGATCCGGCGGCCGATGTCGGCGTCGATGCTTTTCCAGTAGTCGAAGGCGCGGCCCAGCACCGGCTCGTGCACCCCGCCCAGCAGGCTGCCGGCGACCTGATCGACCAGCGCCTGGCGCTGCGCATCGTCCATCACATCGCGCACCAGAGTGCCGGGCTGGCTGAAATCGTCGTCGTCCGGGCGCAGCGTATAGGCTTGGCGCACCATGTCGCCGTCGGTTTCCCAGCCATCCTCGACCGGGCCGGTGTCGTCCGCCCACGGCCGGCCGCCGCTGTTGGGGGCGTGGGCCGGGGCCGCGCCGGTGTGGTGATAGTTCATCGGCCCGTCGATCATGTAGGTGTTCACCGGCACCTTGGGCTGGTTCACCGGCAGCTGGTGGAAGTTCGCCCCGATGCGGTTGCGCTGCGCGTCGTTATAGGCGAACGCCCGGCCCAGCAGCATCTTGTCCGGCGACAGCCCGATCCCCGGCACCACGTTCCCGGGTGAAAACGCCGCCTGCTCGATCTGGGCGAAGAAGTTGTCCGGGTTGCGGTTCAGCGTCATCACGCCCACCCGGATCAGCGGATAATCCGCGTGCGGCCAGGTCTTGGTCAGGTCGAAGGGGTTGATGCGATAGGTCTTGGCCTCTTCATAGGGCATGACCTGCACTGACAGCACCCATTTCGGATGGTCGCCGCGGGTGATCGCTTCGAACAGGTCGCGGCGGTGGGCGTCGGCATCGGCGCCGGCCATCTGAGCGGCCTCGTCGTTGCTGTAGAACGCCATCCCCTGCTGGGTGTGGAAGTGGTATTTCACCCAGAACCGCTCTCCGGCCGCGTTGATCCACATATAGGTGTGCGAGCCATAGCCGTTCATGTTGCGCCAACTGCGGGGCAGGCCGCGCTGGCCCATCAGGTAGGTAACCTGATGCGCGGATTCCGGGTTCGAGGTCCAGAAATCCCACTGCATGTGGTTGTCGCGCAGGCCGCTGTCGGGCAGGCGCTTCTGGCTGCGGATGAAATGCGGGAACTTCATCGGGTCGCGGACGAAGAACACCGGAGTGTTGTTCCCGACCAGGTCGTAGTTGCCCTCGGTCGTGTAGAACTTGAGGCTGAAGCCGCGCACGTCGCGCCAGGTGTCGGGGCTGCCCTGTTCGCCCGCAACGGTCGAAAACCGGGCCAGCATCTCGGTTTTCGCGCCCTTCTGGAACAGCGCGGCCTTGGTATAGCGCGACATGTCCTCGGTCGTCTCGAACTCGCCGAAAGCGCCGCCGCCCTTGGCGTGGGGCTGGCGCTCGATCACCTTTTCGCGGTTGAAATGCGCCATCTGTTCAAGGAAATGCACGTCGTGCAGCAGGATCGGGCCGTTCGGGCCGATGGTCAGCGAATTGCGGTCGCTGGGCGCGGGCGCGCCGGTGGTCATGGTCGAGCGCCCCATGGCGGAATAGTCGGGTCGGTTCCTGTCGGTCATGCCGTTCTCTCCGTTGCTGTCGTCGTCGGGTGATCGTTGCCGGGCCGGCGCGCGGCCCGTCATTCCAGCGTGTCGAGCGCCACCGCGGCCGCGGCCTCCATCCGGTCGACGCCGCGCGTCCGGGCCATGATCTGCAACCCGTGGTGCAGCGTGTTGAGAAACCGCGCATGGCGGGTCGCATCCAGCCCCGGCGCGATCGAGCCGTCGGTCTGGCCGCGGCGGATTGCCTCGGCAAAGACGGATTCCATCGCGTCGATGTCGCGGGCGACGACGCGCCGGACCTCGGTGTCGTGGGTTTCCATCTGCGCGGCCTCGTTGCAGCTGAGACAGCCGAACGGGTGGTCCTCTTGCCGGGCCTGTTCGATGGTCAGTGCAAAGAATGCCGCGATCGCGTCGCGGCCGGTCGGGCGGCTTTGCAGAAGTTCCTGCATCATCCGCGTCCGATGGTCGCAGTAGCCGGACAATGCGGCAAGGAACAGGTCGCGCTTGCTGCCGAAGGTTTCGTACAGGCTGCTTTTGCTCAGCCCCGTTGCCGCCAGCAGGTCCAGCATGGTGGTGGCGTCATAGCCCTTGGTCCAGAACACCCGGGTCGCTTGCGCCAGCGCCTCTTGCGTGTTGAATTCCCGTGGCCGCCCCATGCGCGATTTTCCTGCATTCCGACTCTGTCCCGGCAGTTATGGACCATACGGTCCAGAAAGAAAACCCCTCGCGGTTGCCGCAGGGTGCGCACGGGGAAAGAGGGGGGATGTGGCGGATTTGGACCGATATGTCTGTAAGGTAAATCGAAGTGTTCCGTGTCGCCGCGAACACTGATAACAGTGCAATAAGTAAACTGTCATCATTTGAAATCAGTGGTCTACACGTAATGTCCCGCAGAAACCTTGCAGATGCCGTGTTCGATCGGCTTGAAATCGCGATCAAGTCCGGTGCCTACCAGGACGACGACAGGCTGCCGTCGGAACACGAAATGGCGGCCGAGTTCGACGTGTCCCGCCCCGTCGTGCGCGAGGCGCTGCGGCGGCTGCGTGAAAAGGGGCTGATCTATTCGCGGCAGGGGGCGGGCAGTTTCGTGCGCACGCGGGGGGTGCGCAGTCCGCTGGGCTTTGGCCCGCTGGAAAACGTCGCGGATCTGATGGATTTCTACGAATTCCGCCTGACGATCGAGCCGGTGGCAGCCGGGCTGGCAGCCGAGCGTCACGACGCCGATCTGCTGGACGGGATCGCCTCGGCCATGGGGATCATGCGCTATGCTGCCTCGCGCCAGGCGCAGCGCGAGGATGCGGATTTCCAGTTCCACATGGCGGTCGCGGCGGCCTCGGGCAGCAGCTATTTCTCAACCGCGGTGGCGGCGCTGCGCGAACATATCGCCACCGGGGTCAGGTTCCACAACGGCTCGCCCCGGCGCGAGGCCGAGGACACCGGCCGCGACATGGAGGAACACGAACAGATCTTCCAGGCGATTCGCGACCGCGATACCCAGCGCGCGACCGAGGCGATGCGCGCCCATCTGCTGAGCCTGCGCGACCGGCTGTTCGAACGTCGCCGCAGCGACCAGCGCCCGGAATGAGCCGCGCGCACCGCCGCCGGCCCGGTCGTTGCCCGGACGAGGGATCAGTTGCCCCCCGGCACGGACGCCTCTTGCGCCGACAGGGCGCAGTGGACTGCCGGGACGGCGGTTGGCGCCGGGTCGCAGCTTTCGCCCGGCGCCAGCGGCTCGATGATGGCCCCGGTTTCGGGCAGGGTCACGCGCCACCGATGGACATGCGCGCCGCTTTGGGCGCTGTGGCTGTAGGGGGTGAAGCTCAGCCCGGTCTCGCCGCAGCGGGCCGCGATCACCTGCAACCCCGCGCCTTCCAGCACCTGGGTGACCACATCCGCCTTGGCCAGGCATTCATCCGCATCCTCGGCCGAGGTCAGCGCCAGATGTGTGCCGCCCCCCTGCGCGAGGGTCAGGACCACGAGAACCGGTTTGAGCATCTGCTACTCCTCTGCCTCCGGGATCGGGGCAAGCATAACGCCCCCGCGGGCGAAAGCCGATGGCCGGGGGATGTGCGCGCGCGGTTTGCCGCATCCGCGCGGAATGGCAGGTTGCCGCAAAGCCCCGCGCCGGAGGGGGCAGTTGACAGAATGATCACCTCCCGACCGGCCGGGGGAATTCGGGGTGCCAGATGACGGGCAAGAACATGACTGAAGTTGCAGCGGACGGAACGCCGGCCCGCACCATTCCCCTGCACCGGGTCCCGGTGGTGATCGTCACCAGGTTTTCGTTCTTTGGAAAATCCGGCTGGAAAAGCGATGCCTCGCGCGATCGCGAACTGCTGTTCCAGCCCAAGCGGTTGCAGCAACGGCTGCGGCTGTTTTCGCAGATCACCCTGCCGTCGCTGGCCGCGCAGACCTCAGAGGACTTTCACCACTTCATCCTGACCAGCCGCGATCTGCCAGAGACTGCCGCGGCAGGTCTGGCCGAGGCCTGCGCCCGCAGCTACGCCGATGCCACGAGATATTCCATCGTGGCCGAGCGGCCGATGCCGGCGCGTGCGGCGCTGCGCAGGTTTCTTGAACAACGCTACCCGGGGCAGGCGGTCGCGCAGGTGGCGCTTGACGACGACGACGGGCTGGCCGCCGATTTCGTGCAGGAACTGCGCCGCCAACTGGGCCTGATCGAACAGGAAATCCCCGATATCGGGCAGAAACTGCCGCATTTCGTGTCTTTTCCGCGTGGCTATGCGCTGGTCATCGAGGACGAGGCGCCGCAGCCGCTATCGCTGTTCGCGATGGGCTATCCCTATATCAATCTGGGCCTGACCATGGTCAGTGCGGGGCCCAAGAATATCCTGGCCATTCAGCACCGGGTCGCTCCGAAAAAATACGGGGCGCGCCTGGTCAATGAAATGCCGATGTATGTGCGCGGCGTCCATGATTTCAACGATTCACGGGTCCAGAAATCCGACCGCTGGGTGCCGCAGAAAGACGACGAGGAATTGAAGAAACGCTTCCCGTTTCTTTTCGCGCGACACTGATCGGGTCAGGGGGAAGGGATCGTCAGGGGGCAATCAAAGCTCAGAGCCGTCGATCCCCTCTGATGCCCCCTCGTCCACCGGACAAGGCGCGTCCGGTGCAAGTCGCGTCACGAACTTGACCCCATAAGCGTTTTTCAGGATGCGACGCTTGGTTTCGATCAGCCCGGCAGCACGCAGGACATTGTCCGCCCGGTAATGGACCGCATGGATTTCCTTGTCGGCGGGCAAGGATTGCCCCTTCATCTTGCCGCCCATGATGTAATGCTGTTCTTCGGAAAGCTCGTTCCATTCCAGCCCGGCACGGCGGATGGCCACTGGCAGGCTCAACTGATCCAGGTAGGGGCGACGCCGAGGGACATCCTCTTGCCGGTCCAGGATGCGGGCGGTTTCGTACCAGACGTCCGCAAAACGTCCTTGGGGGCCTTCTTTTTCGGGAAAGACCACGAAACCGGAACTGAAATAAGGCACGACCAGGCCCTTGTTGCGCATAAGCCTGATGCGCTGGTCGGGCACGTCCATTCCGAAAACCGGATAGACTTTTTCCCAGATATCCTGCCCGGTCCAGCCCATCCATGCGGCCGGCGAACAGGACACATGGCCGGGTCTGAACAGACTGGCCGGATCGGTCGGCCGCAGGAACATCACGTCGCTGTCGATGAATGCGGAATATTCCGTGTCGCGCGGTTGCAGGCAGGCAAGGATCTTGTTCCCGTGCGGATAGGGGGTATCCCACATCCCATCGGTTTTCATTGGCCGTATTTCGGCGTTCAGCATTTCATGTGCCTTCAGCACCGAGGGATGCAGGTCGCCGATTACCTGTTCGGGGCAATAGCCGACCACCTTGACCGAATCCGGGAAGAACTGCCGGATCGAAGCTAGAAGCAGGCTGCCCATCATCGCGTAGGACCAGGGCTACGCGATATAGAACAAGGTCAAGGAGCTCATCAGGACATCCTGTGGCAGAGGCAATCAATCAGATCGCGGGGCGGTTCCGGGGCGTTGCAAAGGCTGGCGGGGCGCGCGCACGAATACCAGCGACCCGCTGTCCGCAAGTCCGGCATGTTCGGAAAAGCCGACCGGTTCCAGTGCCGGGGCGTAATCCGCGCGGATCGTTTCGGCATCCGCATCAAGGTCAAACGGGATGACCAGCCGCCGCACCGTGTCCAGCGGCATCGTGGCCAGCGTGGCGGGGCTGACGGATTCGGGGCGCGACAGGCGCAGTGTGTCGGGGCGGAAATCGCGCAGGCAGGCGGCAAGGCCGCGGGCCTCGTCCGGTCCGTCGGCGCCAAGGCGCAGCGGTCCGCCGACCACCCGCAGGCGCGCGTTGTCGCCCATGTCATTGCGGCGGTGGACCAGCTTTGCGGCCTCGGCCAGCCCGGAAAGGTCATCCTGTAGCATCACGATCAGCCTGGGGTTCGCGCGCAGCGCCTTCATCGCGACCAGCCCCAGCCCGCCGCCGACATCCAGCAGCCGCGCGGCCTCCCCAAGGGTGGTGGCGATGTTGCGGGCATGGCGGCGGTCGAACTTGCCTGCCCGAACCGCGGCCAGAGCGGTTTCCGAAAACACGCCCGGCTCCGCGGGCAGGTCAAAGCCCTGGTTGCGCACCCATTCCGTTCCCGCATCGTCTGACAGGTTCACCACAGGCTGGTAGGGGCCGGGCGCGGCTGCCTTGGCGGCGGGGGTGGGCCGGCCCTCGGGGCGCTCGCCCGAAACCCGGAGCATCAGCTCGGCGATTCGGGTCGGGTCGCGCAGCTTGGGCGGCTTGGCCTCGACATTGGCGATGGGGGTGTGGCCGGCTGCGACCAGGCTGTCGCGCAACGTGCGATAGGCGTCGGTGTCGCGGAACCCGGCCAGCCGCGTCTCGGCCTGTTCCAGCGCGTCATGGTGCAGCCGGGCCAGCACCGGATCCTTCAGCAGCTCGGCCATGATTTCGGCCCGGCGCGGGGCGTGGCGCAGGATGCGGGTGTCGGGGACCTCGTTACGGTCCTGAAGCGCCCAGTAATCGGCGTTGTATTTGTCAGCCTTGTTGTTCACGTTGCCGCGGAACTTGCGCAGCACATAGCTGTCCACCGACTTGACGGCATAGTGGTTCATCTGCGCCCACTCATACCCGATCGAGCGCCGGATCGAGCGCCAGCCGTGAAAACGAAAATAATCCGGCATCGGCTGCCCCGAGCCGTTCAGCCAGCGCACGCTGTCGGGAAACCCGCTTTCCAGGTGCTTGTTGCGGATCGAGGGGCGGTGGATGCCCAGTTTCCAGTATTCCGGATCGAACTTGAACAGCGTCTTGACGCCCCAGCCCTTGTTCCAGTCGGCGGGGGCGGCGTGCGTGTATTGCTCCGTCACCGGCGCGCGCGACCAGTCCACCACCCCGTTCGAACCGAAAATGCGCCAGGTGATCACGATGCCGTTGGCGTCGCGCGCCACCGCGTCGTCCAGCATCCCGTCCATCGTCCCCGAGGGGTGGTTGATCGACAGGAATTCATCCGCGTCGAACACCAGCACCCAGTCGGCGCCCTGCACCAGCGGTTCTTCCTGCGCGTGCCCCAGCGCCGAGGGCTGCGGCTTGATGCCGGGGGCGATCACGTTGGGGCGGTGGTGGCCCAGCCCCAGTTCCTCCAGCCGTTCGAGCATCTCGACCGTGCCGTCGGTGCAGTCGTTGGTATAGACGAGGATGTCGGTGAAGCCGACGGCAAGGTGATGGGCGAACCATTCCAGCAGGAACGGCGCCTCGTCCTTCATCATCGACACGGCCATTACCGTGCCGTGGGGGCTGACATGTTTCTTGAGCTTCAAGACGAGTCTCCGCGCCGGCCGGGGGCCGATCAGATTTCCAGCGCCGCCGAGGGCTCGATTCCCACCTGTTCGCACATCCGCGCGGCATAGGAATTGGGCAGCGGCGGGTTCCGGCGCCACCACGGCTTGGTGCCGTTGGTGTAAAGATGGACGGAAACGGTGGCGTCGGTGAAATGCCCCTCGACCCGGCCATGGGGGTCGAAGAACACGTCGTTCAACTGGAAGGGCACCGGATACAGCACATCGGGGGTCATGGCACGGTCGATGTCGCCGGTCTGCTGGGCGAACCAGGTAAAGGCCTGCGGACCGAATGCGGTGCGTTCCGTCTTGTAGATCGCGGCGGCGTGGGACAGGCCGGGCTTTTCGCGGTTCTTGTCCATCTGCTTGCGCTGCTTCTTGCCCCACCACGCCGGATAATCCGGCAGGTTGTCGTAGTAATCGAGCAGCTGGTCCATCAGCTCGCATTCCTGCGGCAGCCCGACGACGCCGCAGTTCAGCGCCCCGCGCATCCCGTGGCCGGCAAACACATAATCCCATTCGTCGGGAAACGGCTTGTGGCAAAAGGCATCGCAGTCGATCCACAGCGCCCCGGTCCGGCGGATCATCTTGTAGCGGAACACGTTGGACAGGAACGAGGCCGAGGTTTCCTCGACCAGCGCCATGTCCAGGTCCATGATCTCGGACGCGGGGCGGATCTCGACCCCTTCGGGGGCATTGTCCACCGCGTCGGTGCAATACAGCGTCACCGGATGGCCGTGCAGCAGATGCGACTTGAGGCACAGCTGGTTGAGGTAATGCAGCCGGTCGCCGATCCACAGCGAGGCTACCGGGCGTCGATCAAGGTTCATCGGACAATCTTCCAGTGACAGGAATTGCTGTTTCTAGCCCAGGACTTTCATGTGTTCCAGTGGTTTGGGCGAAAATGATTGCCGAGACGCCTGCTTCAGGGGGCGGACCCCGGGCGGCGGGGGCCGCCGTCGCGGTCGCGCAGCGCCGCCTGCGCCCTTCCGCGCAGCCGGAAAAGCTGGCGTTGCAATTCCATCGGCAGCACCGGGGTCGAGGGCGACTGCGCCAGCCGCGTGAACAGCAGCGAACGCTGGTCGTCCAGCAGCGCCTCGGCGATGCGGCGGCGGCGCCAGGCAAGGCCCTGTTCATGCAGCCGCGCCAGCCCGGCGTCGGCCAGGAAAGCCGCGACCCCCTGTTGCACCGCGCCCAGGTGGCGCAGGATGCGCCGGTCCTCGACGGTGTCGAAGTTCCGCTCGATCCAATAGCCAAGGTCGATGGATTCGTCTTCGCGATTCGGGGTCGCGCGCATGGTCTTGACCAGGAAATTCTCGGCCGAGCCCAGGGCGTAATGGTTGATCTGCGCCAGCCCGTATTTGTCCCGCTCGGACATCACGAAGCTGCTGGAGGGGCGGAAGGG
>JAZIHR010000064.1:0-14927 GCA_036678445.1 Alphaproteobacteria bacterium | reverse complement strand
CGCCCCACCAGGCCCAACGCGCGCCGCCGGCTCGCCCGGCAATGCGAATTTCAGCCGCCATGTGCGCCACGCCTCAGTGACCGCCCCGGTGCCGGGAAACAGATCGTCGAGCGTGTCGTCGGGACGCGCGGCGACCATCTCGAAAGCCCAATGGCAGACCGCTTCAGGCTTCGCGCCAGTAAGGCCGCGGCGCAGCGTGATACTCTCCTGAATCCAGTCCCGCATCACCAGCCGCTTGCTGACAACGGGCTTTCGTGCGGCCTTCACGATGACCGGCTCCCACGCAAAGGCGACAGGGATATTGCGCTTGAACGCGGCAAATCCCTTCACCCAGGCCATCCACCGCGCGCCCGTCCGCTCGACCAGCGGGGCAAGCGTTGCGATGGAGCGCGGCGTTGCGGCGGCGTGCAATATCCAGCCGTCATAGTCGCGCTCCAGCCGCTCGATCAGGCGCACATGATCAACCTCGCCCGCGTAGTCTGGATGGTCCCGGTAAAGGTGGGCGCAACCGATATAGGGCGGGTCGGCATAGGCGATCTTCATCGGTGATCCGGCTCCGAAGCGGCGGCGAACAGGTCGCCCGATTGCGGGTCGGATGACGGCGCGACCGTCGATTGGCTGCCATCCGGGCGCTGGACAAACAGGGGTGCGGCGCGCCAGTCGGGCGGCAGCGCCGGTTGCCGG
Source organism: Alphaproteobacteria bacterium (assembly GCA_036678445.1). Taxonomy (GTDB): domain Bacteria; phylum Pseudomonadota; class Alphaproteobacteria; order Rhodobacterales; family Rhodobacteraceae; genus Paracoccus. The sequence goes on along the minus strand of JAZIHR010000064.1, from coordinate 14,243 downwards.
GATGGTGCATCCGATGGAGCCGCGCCGCCGAGGACCGGCGCAAGCGCGGCGACATAGGCACGGGTTTCGGCTGGCAGCGGGCGGCCAGTCGCATGGTGTTCGTCATAGCGGCCGGGGCCGGCATTGTAGGCCGCGAGCATCGCACCGACATTGCCGTAGCGATCCCACATTTCACGCAGATAGGCCGTGCCAGCCATAATGTTGGCGCGCGGGTCGTAGGCATCGCGGCCGAGCGTGTAACGGACGCGCAGGCCCGCCCATGTGTCGGGCATTACCTGCATCAATCCTATTGCCCCGGCCGAGGAAATGGCGCGCACGTCGCCCGCGCTCTCGGCGCGCAACACGGCGATGATCCAATGCTCGGGGATACCAAACCGCTGCGACGCCTCGGCGATGTGGGCCGCATAAGGATGGGCGGCTGCCGGGCGCTCGACCGGCGCGGACTGCGCGACCGCGACGCCCGATCCCGTGCAGAAGGCAAGCGCCCCGGCGAGCAGCAGAACGGCACAACGCCATGCCACCCTGTCTCCACAATGGCTCCAGCCTGCCAGCGTCCTCGCTGCGGTCAAGGGCAAGGCGCAAGCGCCGGCCGGGGGCCGCCCCTGACCTTCGCTCCGGGCGCTGGCCGTCCTGCGCCCGAGCGGGACGAAGGGATGAGACGGATTTCCCGCGAACAAAGGGATGACGGGAACGCGCACCGATCAGCCCCGATCCTCACGCGCCCGTGGCCGCTTCCATGCGAGCCGGAAGGTGCGCCCCTCGTCGTCGGCCTGGAACAGCGCCGGGCGAAACAGTGCAGGGAAAAGCGGACTGTCGATCTCCAGCGCGATGTAGTCGCCGGCGCGTTCGCCGACACGTTTCCACGCCCCGCCGATGTCGGGGCCGTCCTCGTCGTCGAGCTGGATGCGATAGGCCGGCGTGTTCTCGCCGTCGCCCGGCTCAATGGCGACAAGAACGATTGCCTCGTCGATGCCGAACAGCCGGACGCGGCCAGCGTAACCGTTGGCGGTGGGTTCAAAGATATTGGCGGGCATGGTCAGTCTCCTTGTGGTTGGGGAAATCAGTGCGTCGGCGCGCGCCACTCGTAGCGGCCGACGCCTTCCTCATCGGTCCAGAGCGGGACCGCTCGCCCGATGACGGAAGCTGCGGGGATGGGTCCGAAATAGCGGCCGTCGAGGCTGTCGCGGACTTCCCAATTCATGAGGAAAAGCTGGTCGTCGCCGATGACGCGGCAGCCCTGCCAGATGGGCAGATCGCGGCCGAGGCTGTCGCGCTCCAGCGCCTCGCCCATCTCGATCCCGTCCACCGTGACTGTGCTACCGTTGCGGCAAACCCGCTGTCCCGACAGGCCGACGACGCGCTTCAACAGCGGGATGCCACCCGCGATATAGCCGCGCTCGGCCATGAAGGCGGCGAGCGGTTCGGGTGGCATGACGGCGACCAACTCGGGCACGTCGAGCGCGTCGGCCGGCTCGACGGTGTAGAAGCCGATGGGCGCGCTGGCCGTGGCGTTCCAGATGAGCCTCAAAGGCCAATCGACGGCGCTGGCGGCGGCGATGCCGATGACAGCGAGCGCAGTCACCGCGAGGGTGCGGCGGCGCGTCATGGCTCGATCCTTCGGCGCCCGATCCATGCCGCATGTCGTTCCGGCGTGTAGGCGCTCGGCTCCAGATCGGCGGTCAGGCGGTTGTGGGCGTGGCGCCAGTAGTCCGGCGACACGTCCGCCGGATCGAGGCCGAGGGCTTCCAAGGCGTCGATGACGGCAAGCGCGCGCTGCACCTTCGGCCAGCCGTCGAGCCGCAACAGGATTTCGCCGCCGGGCCGGACGAAGGGCAATGTCTGGAACGGCTCGCCCCGGCCGATGGCGCGCACGATGTCGATGCGCGAAACGACCGTGCCATGCTCGCCGTTCGCCCATCGGACGAACGCAAAGATGCTCTCCGGCGCGAAGCCGACAACACTACGGCGGCGGTCGATGATCTGTTCGTAGCTCTTGCGGCCGAACCTTATCCAATGCTCGACCTTTCGTTTCTCGAAGGTGAGTTGGACCAGGGTGGTGAAGGGCGCGGGGCCGTCCGGCAGCGGACGGCCGTGCGCGCTGCGATGAGCGCGGCGGGTCATGGTTCGTCTCCGGGAATGTCGATGGATGTGCGGGCAAGCACAGCGTCGAGCGCGGCTTCGGTGCGCAGGATGGCGCGGCCGATGGCTTCGGGGATTTGCGGCAGAACCGCATCGCCGAAAGCCTCGACGATCAGACTGGCCGCAGCCGTCCCTTTGCGGCTGCCGAGCGCAATGCGCGTGCCAGCCACCCAGGCGGAAAGCCCATCATCCACCCGTAGGTGATGGGCAAGGCCGCCGTTCCAGTCAGCCCATGGCTCCGCAGCATCGCCGCCAGCGCCCGCGCCCCAGCCCATTTGTCCGGCGCGCGGCCCGTCATCGCGCCATCCATCACCGCGTCCATCGTCGGCGACTTCCTCCGGTCGTATGCCGGACTCCAGCCGTCCATCCGGCTGTCGCGCTTCGTCGGCGTCGGCAGGATTTCCGCCGCATGGCGCAGCAGGTTCGGCGTGTCGATCTGCGCCTTCGCGCCGTTCGCCCGCTTGCCCGTCTCGATCTCCTGCGCGCTCAACCGGCGCCCGCCGTTCGGCTTCACCGGCGTCGGCATCATGCCATAGGGCAATTCCAGGCTGTCGAAATGGAGCACCTCGCTCATGGTCGGCGCCCGGTCGAAACCATCCTGGTCCGATGTCATCCGGCCTTTGAGCTTGCGCAGGACACTCCCCCGCGGCGCGGCATTCGCTGTCGGGGTTCCCATCATGCCCGCATGGCGGCTGGCATGGCCCTGCAACTGGCTCAACACGTCGCCCCGGCCACCGCGATCCGCATCCGATTTCCTCGGCGTCGCCAAGGTCTGACTGCGGAACAGGTCGTAGAGGCCCGATTCCTTCATCGCCCTGCGCGCGCCAGAACCGCCCTCCAGACGGATGCCACCCTGTTGGGATTGCGATACGGGTGTCGGCAAGCTGTTCGGGGTCGTAGCCGATGAGCCAGGACCGCTTGCGGACATGGTTGGCGCCGACATTATCAGCACCCACCACGCACGGTTCGACGGCGTAGCCGAGCGTTTCCAGTTCATCGAGCAGCCGGTCAGCGCCGCGAGTTCGGAGATTAGGGCTGTTTTCAAAAGCGAACCAGCGAGGGCGGCAATCTCCGACCAGGCGGACGGCTTCGAGATAGAGGCCCGACCGCTCGCCGTCGATCCCTTTGCCCTTGGTGTTGGCGCTGCTGATGTCCTGGCAGGGCGGGCTACCGACGATGATGTCGGGCAGGATTCCAAGGTCGGAAACAAGGCGAGCTGCCGTGAGTCCGCGCACGTCCTCGTAGAGTCTGACATGTGGATTGTTCTCTGCATAAAGGATGCGCCGCCATTCGACGATTTCGCAGGCGGCGATGGTGACGAAGCCGGCGCGGTGCAGGCCGAGCGACCAGCCGCCCGCCGCCGCGCTGAACAGGTCGAGGGCGCGCATCATGGCGCACCTCGCGGCACGGCACCGGCACCACGCCTCGCGTGCGTGCGCGTCAAAGAAGAAGAGTTAGATTCTTTGTTAGATTCTTCTATAGAGTGCGCTGCGCGATTTGCGCCTGATGTCCCGATACTGCGTGCGCCTGATGTCCCGATAGGTTCCACATGGTTATCCACAGGCACTGTGGATGGATTTTCAGGGAGAAAACGCAGTAGCTCGCGCCCGTCCTCCCGTTCGCTCTGAAGCCGGTAGCCGGGCAACGACTGGCGGGCCGCGATCCGACGAAGGTCCAGCGCGAAGTCGGATGGCCGGGCAAGGCTGCCGGATTTCCGGTGAAGATGGGAAACCTCGAACGCCCAGCCGTCGGGCTGATGCCCGGCATGTTTGCGGGTGACGCGATACAACCAGCGTTCGATGCCGCCTTTCAACCGGAAATAGGCCGGGTCGATGGCCAGGACCAGCGAACGGTCGATGACGCTGTTGTAGAACCACTCCGGCAGGACGAACTCCATGCCCTCGACGCGCCCGGCGCGCGTGGTCAATTCTTCCCATTCATTAATCCAGGAGAATTGCCGGCGCCGCCAATGCGGCCCGTTGCGGATAGAGGTGGCGATGACGGTCGATTGCAGGCGCGCGAGCGCGGCCTTGAGCAACAGATAGTCCCGGTTGCCGGTGGCCCGCCCGATGGCGCGGAGAAGCTGGTAGGGCATGAAGCGGAAGAAGCGCGACGTGGGAAAGCCGCTGTTCTCCGCCGCGACAATCTGGCTGGCGGCCCAGATCAGCACATCGGCATCCCAGATCGTCGCCATGCCGTGTTCGGGCATGCCGAGTACTTGAACCTCGACGTCGGCGGCCTTGTAGAGAATGGGTTTGGTGCGCGGGGATTTCGCCAGCGAGAAGAAGGGCCGCTCCATCAGGTCGCGCTGGTCGCGCGGCGGGGCGTCTCCCGTCGCCACGATGAACGGATCGAGGCGACTGCGCTCGCTGGAGCCATTCGGCCGGGCGGGGTTGTGATCGTCGTCCCCCAACATTCAGAGCTGGTCCCGTTCTTCGGGTGTCAGCGGGTGCGGGGGAAAGACCGTGCCCGCCTCCCTGTCCCGCGTGCAGGTGCGGGCGCCGATTTCGGTCCAGGCTTCCAGGTCGCGGATGGCATAGAGTACGCGGCCCCCGACTTTCCGGTAGACCGGGCCGGTGCCATAGGTGCGATGCTTCTCAAGGGTTCGGCGCGAAAGGCCGAGGAAATAGGCGGCTTCCTTGGTGCGCAGGAATCTCGGCGGAAGGTCCGCCAGCGGATCGGGCATGAGATCACCTCGGGTTCGTTGATGCTGCTGTCGTCGGCGACAGCGGGCTGTGGCGAACCATGGCGAGGGATCGGCGACCTGTAGCGGGCCGTATTTGCGTGTATGTTTTTACGGCCCCCCTTGCTGCGACCAGGATGTTGGCCGGGACTATTTGCGCCGAGGCTTGACTGGATAATGCAGGAGTAACCTGTAGCCACCTTTCATCATGGCGATGCCATGAGTGACCAGGCGACGGGTTTTGTTACGGCGAGGATCACCCTCCCAATCTGTCTTATCGCCGCGAAAGCCGAGTAACGTCTCGCCGATGGTGCGATGGCTTTCACCGCGCAGCTTCGCATCGAGCGCCCGCAAGGACAGGATATGAAACTGGCGCAGTTGCGAAGGTATAGCCCGGAAATCCGGGCCTGGCGCGCGACCGTTCAGGGACCGCCACAAGCGCCGCGCCGCATGGGCGCGCAATTCAAGAAAGGCATCCATCGGCAGGGTGACGACATAGAAGGCTGCCGCGTCGGGGACGGCCTCGGGCAGCCAGAACTGATGTGCGACGCCATCCACCCGCCATAGCCCGTGCCAGCCGTCACCGGCGCGACGCAGATCGAGGCCATCCAGATGGGCAAGCGTGAATGTCGGCGCCTCCGGGCCGACCGGCTCCGGGGCGGGCGACAACATCACCGCCCGCGGCTGAAGGTTCGGAATCCAGAATTGTGATTGCCGGTCGGCGAGCGTTTCAGGATCGCAGGGGAAATCGCAGCCCCCAGCGTCGTGCGAACGCATCGAGCCGGGGGCCAGTCGGATTCTTCATACGCGAGATCGCGTGAAAATCGTGATGATACTCATCATCGCGTCGCAGGTATTCCCAAGCGAAACCGGCGGCGGGAATGGTTTTCGTGTGCTTGTAGTCCGCCGATGCACGCCAGTCTATGCTCAACGGCATGGCGTCACCTCCCTAAGCAGGGCGGTGCATGAACCCCATGACATCGCCCTGATAAAGAGCGTCGTTCACAGCTGACAGTCGGGGTAGTCACTATTTCCAGATAACCGGATCGCCCGGCCTGAAGAATGCGATGGATGTCTTGTGTTTAATATCGTTCGGATCAGCTAGCCGACCCAAACGGAGCCTACGGCGAGCTTGCCGAAAATTGGCATAACTGAACGGGTGGGTTTCGTTCTGCCTTATCTCCGGGAATGACCTCATCACTAACGTTTGGAATCGCTTTGTTGTGGCTGAGAGCAGGAAAGCCGCTTAAATGCCGAGCCATTCCGAGTGACTCAGCTCATACATCACCTCACCGTGCTCAGTGCCGGGTATAGGGTCGGGGAAATTCAGGAAATCCGTCCGCGTGTGCTTCATGCCAATTTTCTCCATCACGCGGCGCGATCCCTGATTAACTGCCATTGTATGAGCCACGATGCTGTCGTATCCGCCGCCTTCGAAGCCCCAGCCGATGAGCGCTGCGGCACCTTCAGACGCCAGCCCTTGACCCCAAGCCTTCCGGCGCAGGCGATATCCGATTTCTGCGACTGCCCTTCCTTTCGGTGACAAGCAAAACCAGCCGACAAACTCATCATCTGTATTGCCTCGTGCCGTCCAGACGTTCGGCTCGTTCCCTCGTGGCATGAGAAACGGTGCGTTCGCCGGATCGATCCTGCTGTGATCAACCGCACCATTGTTCAGAAACCGCATCACTTCCGGGTCAGTCTCAAGCCGGATGAAGTCGACCCGATCTCTCGGGTTGCAAGGACTGAGTGTCAGGCGGGTCGTGTTCAGGACAATCATGCCCAGCTCCGTCGAAGGAAAGTACACGTGTCGAGTTCCTTTACCTGCCCGGAAACTACATGAGGGCCTACCATCCCTCAAGCTGGTCGTATCGGCAAAAGCCTGTGGTGGATGCGACCAGCTTTGGGGAATTTCTGTTCAACCAATCGCAAATATTGTCTGTTGCGAGCCGGTGCCGCCGGCAAACGCAATTTTTTTGCCGCGCGGGCTTGGACGTGCGGCGACGGCCGATCCACCCCGGGGATCGGCCGAAATTTTTCAGGGCCTGATCGGTGACAAAAGGCACGGGGCCGGTTTGCCGGCCCCGTGGTTACAATTTAGGTCAAGATTGTTTGAACGAGCGCCAAAGCTCTTTTGTTCCGGCACGGCGGTAGTGCAGGCGGCGGCAACGGAATGTGTTCCAGGTCGCGATCAACGGCTCGAAACCGTGCCACCAGTCGGCGTCAATGTCGCCGCAACGGCCCTCGAACAGCACATTTTCCCTCGCACCGCAAAGCCGGAACTCCATCGGCAGGGCGTCGCCCTGCTCCGGCTTCCCACGAGCGGGCACACCGTCCGCATCCTCTCCCATGCCAAGGCAACCGCCATGATGGTCAACTGTAACAATCCAGCGCATATCGAAATCCTTTCCGTGTCGTGTTGGGATGCGGCGCCCACCATGCTAGCGGGCGCTCTCGGCGGCTGGCTTATGCCGCCGCCCTGCCGTGCTGCTGCATGGCTGCAAGCCGCTTGCTGGCCGTTTCGTGGTGTCGGCTGTCCAGTTCAACGCCGATCCAGTCGCGGCCGAGCTGCTGCGCCGCCGCAAGGGTGGAGCCGCTGCCGCTGAACGGGTCCAGCACAAGATCGGCGGGCTTCGTGAAAGCCTCGATCAACGGGCGCAACGCCTCGACCGGCTTTTGCGTCGGATGCAGCTTGTTGCCCGCATAGGGGAAGTCGATCACGTCCGGGATGGGATTTTCGGGCAGGGAAACATTGCCCTTCGCCAGCAAGTAAGCCTGTTCATGCTGGTAGCGCAGGAACTTCGCCGACGACGCATAACGCTTGCGGAACACGATATGCCCGACAACGCGGAAGCCTGCCGCCTTCCATGCGTCCATGAACAAATCGACCTTGTTCCAGCCGTAGAACGAAACGGCAAAACCGCCATCCTTCAAAACGCGGTGCATCTGATTGAACGCGGGGCGAAGCCAGCGGGCGTTGTCGTCGTTCGCCACCTTCCGACCGCTCCGATCCCGATAGTTCACGAGATAGGGCGGGTCGGTCAGAATGAAGTCCACCGATGCCCTGTCAAAAGAGCGCATCGCCTGGATGCAATCGGCATTGAAGATCACGTTGCGGGGGGTGCTGGCGGTCTCGGTCATGTCTTTCTTCCTTCGGGTTTTGGGGTTCAGAGAAGCGAAGCGCCGCTCCTGAACCCTTGCCCGTCGGCGAGACCGGGGTAGCAAGGCGCAAGATAAGTCTTTGGCACCGTGGAATAATTGGAGGGGACCCGCTTGCGGGGAGCAGGCCGTTTATGCCGCGAAAGGCCGAAGAGTTTTCTTGCGGTGCGCGAGGGCAGCGCCCTTAGCTCTTGCCTTCAGAAACCACGTTACTTTCCGCCGCCGACCGGATAGATTGGCCGCAGAGCAGACGCACTGCTCCGGGGCGTCGAAACCCCTACCAGTGGCTGGTGCCAGCCAGAACGGCACCACACTCCTTGACCTTATGGTCGGGGAGCCCGTGGCGTTATGTCCAGGGCTGCCCGCCTAAAGGCCACGGGGCCGTCTGGTACGGTTTCGAACTCCCCGATCACCAGGGTGACAAGGATGGTTTGCGGGGGCGCACCGCGGACACCATCCAGAAGAACAGGGAGACGAACCGATGCGTGTCAGGCCGGAACTCGATCCCGATGTCGAGGATGAAGCCCCGACCGGCTCCGACATCACCATCTACGACGAAGAGCATTTCGTGACCTATCTGCGCCTTCTCGATGCGGACAAGGAAGGCGCGGACTGGGCGGAAGTGGCGCGGATCGTCCTGCACCGTGATCCCGCCTTCGATCCGGCGCGCACGCGGCATTGTTGGGAAAGCCACCTAACCCGCGCAAAGTGGATGACGAAGATCGGCTATCGTCGGATTCTGGTACAGGCGGTTGAGGAAAGGCGCTGATTCAGTAACGTGGAACCCGGTTGCGGAAACTCTGTGACAGGAGGAAGGGTTTAAAGTTTGGCGCGAGATGAGGGCCTTGAAGAAATCTTGTGGGAGTACCTCAACTCACGGTCGGGGATGACCGAGAGGCCATGCTCAGTGACTGAGCTTGGCTGCATGGCGATAATCTTCTTCGCGCGGCCCGCGATGACCGCATGCTGGCCCGGCTCGGCAAGAACAACGGCGATTGGGCCTTGGAGGTCGCGGAGTTGGGTCGATAATTCCCCGCGGGACGGCGCAGAAGCTGCTGGTTCGTGCAGAATCAGGAGCCTATGGCGATAATACCCACCGCAGATTGCTTGCCGCTGCGCTCTCCTTCGTGGAAACCTTACCCTCGATATGAACACGCAGCAGTCTCGGGTTTTGCAACTTCCGCGACAATAATGAAGGATCATTCCTTGCTCGGGAGCCCGCGCGACGTGAACAGCGCAGCCGATGCGAAAGCCAGCAGCACCACCAGAGCCCATTGGAAGCCCGCGCCATCACCGGGCGGGCCTTGCTCCAATATGATGACGACAGTTATCGCACCCAATGCGCCACCCAGCCGCTGACCAATGTTGACCAGTGTTGCCGCGTCTCCTGTCTCATTCTTTTCGACCGCTCCATATGCGGCCGTCATCGCGGGCATCTGCGCTAGGGCCAGACCGATACCCCGGAGAAGAAGCAGGATTGCTAAACCGACAACCGGCAGGAGTGGCAACGCAAGAAACGGCGCTGTGCCGATCACGAGAAGCGCGCTTCCGGCGAGGCATATGAGGGCAGGCCCTCGCTGGTCGGTCAGAGCACCAGCGAATGGAAGCGCCAAGGCCGACCCCAACCCCATGACGAGCAGCATCAGGCCGGCTTCCGTAGGCGTCTGTTGCAATGCGTCCTGAAAGTAGAGAGGAAAGAACAGCAGCCCGCCATACATAGCCGCGCCTGTCAGCCCGGCCGTCACCACGGCCATCGTGAAACCCGGCCGGCCCAACAGCCGCATGTCGATCAACGGCTCGGTGGATTTCCTCGCATGACGGATGAATATCGCCGTCAACACCATGCCAAGCGCGAAAGCTACGAGCGCGGTCGAGCTCAACCCAGATGCGCCGATTTCGGCGGCACCATAGAGCAGGAGCGGCAGGCCGAACCCCATCACTACCAGCCCCCGGCCATCCAGCGGGCTTTCTCTTGAGGCTTCATCGGGCGGCAACATCGTCCGAGCCGCAATCAGGGCCAGAACCCCGACAGGAATATTGATCCAGAACAGCCAGCGCCATGAAAGCGCGTCAATCAGCATCCCGCCAAAGCCGGGGCCGAGAGCAGGTCCGAGCGCAACAGCGAATCCCACGGTTCCCATTAGTCGGCCGAGTTGCCGGCGATCGGCGAGCGCCGAGAGCAACGCCTGTCCGACCGGCACCATTAGTCCGGCCGCTAATCCTTGTAGGCAGCGCGCAACGACGAGCTGCCATAGCTCACTCGACAGGGCGCAAAGGATCGAAGCCACAATGAAGATGAGCGTGGTGAGAATCCACAACCGGGATTGACCGAAGCGCCGGCCGAGCCATCCAGTCAAAGGCAGCGACACAGCCAGAGCGATCAAATATCCGGTCGCTACCCATTGAACGCTAGCAAGCGAAGCGCCGAGGTCGATGCGGATCGTTTCAAGGGCAAGATTGGCGACCGTAGAATCCGCCATCGCCATGAACGCACCGGAACCCGTGATCGCAGCCACGGCCCAAAGGCGCAGAGGAATAGGTGGAGCGGATGACGACATGATTCCAGATTGATGTTATGGTACAGTTGTATCATAACATCTTGCAACAGTTCGGGATAGTCCTTCGATGCCAAGAACCGCCAATCATGAAGAACGTCGCGCCTCGATCTTGGCGGCTTTCGTGCGCGTGGCGGCACGTGAGGGTCTGGCCTCTGTTTCTCTACGTGCAGTGGCGGCGGAAGCCGGGATATCGCTGCGTCTGGTGCAATATTATTTCGAGACGAAGGCCGGTCTTATGCAGTCCGGTTTCATGTCTCTGGAAAGGGAGAGCAATAGGCGATGGGCAAACCGTATCGCAGAATTACCACGACCGCCTACGGCACGTTTGACCCTGCGCGCGCTATTCGAGGAAGCGTTGCCGACCGATGAAGCGAGCCGCGAATTTCATTTGCTCTGGGTTTCCTACGTCATCTTAGCGCAGACAGACCCCGGAATCTCGGGCGGTACACTGATCGACGGCCCCAATCGTATCCGCCAGCGCATCGCCGCAATACTGGCTCAAGGAAAAGACGATGGCGAGTTTTGCCCGGAACTGAACGTTGAGGCGGAAGCTGCCATTCTTCTCGGTCTGCTACACGGCTTCGGTACGGCCGTGCTTGTCGGTCAGATGACTGCCGATGCCGCCCAAGCAAACCTTACTCACCAGATCGACCGTTTATCCCGTTGAAGGATGAGGCGAGTGTCTTTGTCGCAAGTCGTCAAAGTGCCCGGCAACATTGTTTCCACCTCGGACATGCTGTGGGCAGTCGTCTCGGCAGGGCGAGAATCATGTCGCCGATCATGACCTTGACGGCCTCGAACGCGCGATGCCCCTCCCCATCGCAGACCAACCCCTTTTTACTCTGCAGTATCCCATATGCCGCACGGCTACGATGCGGGTCTTTCCTTCTGCTGCCGGACGGTTCTTTGATGGTCCCTGCCCCTTTCGGGCATGGGATTTCTGGAGACGATGGCACTCAAACGCGACAGGATCAACATCGAGGTCTTTGGACCTTCGGCCGCGCCGGAACCGGCGCGGAACGATCCCGCGCGTGCCGATGCAGCCATCCGATCCCTCGCCCGGTTGATCGGTCGCCAGATCGCCCGTGAGCAGTTCGAGCGCAAGATCGCGCTGGAACGCAGGGCGCAGAAGAAGCGTCCGGCAGGCGAGGATGCGTAACTCCAGCCTTGCAAAAACACGAATTACACGTATAATTCAGGCATCCCAACCGAAAGGATGCCTGCCATGCCGACAGTCGGTTCCCTCGAATTCCAGCGCAAGTTCGGCGAGTTCCAGCACCAGGCGCAGCGCGAGCCGGTGGAGATCACCCGGCACGGTCGCCGCGAGTTCGTGCTGATGTCCGCCGACCACTACGACTGGCTCCGCGCCGCCGCGCAGCGGACGCATCGCACGGCGGATGCCGCCGATGTGGTGATCGACGCCGTGGAGCGGGCCGAGATGGACCCCGAACACGCCCACCTCGACGATCTGCTGAAGTGAGGCGGGCGACGTGGCGATCCCTGAACCCAAGCCCGGCCTCGTCCTCCGCTACGATTACCTCTGGACGCACGAGGCTGCCGCCGGCCAGGATCAGGGCAAGGACCGCCCGGCCTGCCTCGTCGCCGCGACCGATGCGCTTGTCCGCCCCCGCCATGTGGTGCTGCTGCCGATCACCCACACGCCGCCCTCCGGCGAAACGGTCGGCATCGAGATCCCGGCGAAGGTGAAGCAAGCCATCGGCCTCGACGATGCGCCGAGCTGGGTGATCGTGTCGGAGCATAATATCGACGAATGGCCCAATGGCGGGCTGTCGCCGGTTCCCGGCAAGCGGGGCGCGTTTGCCTATGGCTTCATTCCGCCAGGGCTGTTTGCGAAGATCAGGGCCAGCTTCCTCGAACTGGCCCGCGCGAAGAAGAGCGGCGCCGTGCGCCGCTGACCATGGAGTTTTGAAAGGACTGGCCGATGACCCGCGTTGCCCTCTACGCCCGTTATTCTTCTGACAACCAGCGCGAGGCGTCCATTGAGGACCAGTTCCGCATCTGCCGCGAACAGGCGAAGCGCGAGAAGTGGAAGATCGTCGGCACCTACAAGGATGCGGGGATTTCGGGCGCAAGCATGATCCTGCGGCCCGGCGTCCAGATGCTGTTGCAGGACGCGCAGGCGGGCCAGTTTGACATTGTGCTGGCCGAGGCGTTGGACCGCATCTCGCGCGATCAGGCCGATGTGGCGACGCTGTTCAAGCACCTCAAATTCGCCGGCGTTCCTATCGTCACGCTCGCCGAGGGCGAGATCAGCGAGCTTCATGTCGGCCTCAAGGGCACGATGAACGCGCTGTTCCTCAAAGACCTCGCGGCCAAGACGCATCGCGGCATCCGTGGCCGCGTCGAGGATGGCAAGTCGGGCGGCGGGCTGTGCTATGGCTACAAGGTCGTGAAGCAACTCGATGCGCGCGGCGACCCGATCCGGGGCGACCGCGAGATCGACGCAGCCGAGGCCAATGTCGTGCGGCGCATCTTCCGCGAGTTTGCCGCGGGCATCGGCCCGCGCACCATTGCCCGCACATTGAACGAAGAAGGCGTCCCCGGCCCCGAAGGACGGCTCTGGAGCGACACCACCATTCGCGGCCATGTGAAGCGCGGCACGGGCCTCGTGAACAACGAACTCTATATCGGCCGCCTGATCTGGAACCGGCTGCGCTATCTCAAAGACCCGTCGACGGGAAAGCGCGTCTCGCGGCTGAACCCGGAATCGGAATGGATCGTGAAGGACGTTCCCGATCTGCGGATCGTCGACGACGAACTCTGGAAGGCCGTCCGTGAGCGTCAGGGCGAGATCGCCGAGAAGTTCGCCAATGTCACCGAGGCCGTGCGCGCGCATCACAAGAAGAACCGGCTGAACGGCGCGCGGCGTCCGAAGTCGCTTCTGTCGGGGCTGGTGTTCTGCGGCTGCTGCGGCGGTCCCTACTCGCTGCGCGGCGCAGACCGCTTTGCCTGCTCCAACCATATCAGCAAGGGTTCCTGCTCCAACAGCCGCGGCATTGCGCGCGAAGATTTGGAGCGGCGTGTGCTTGCCGGATTGAAGGACCGGATGATGGCGCCGGAGATCGTCGAGGACGCCATGCGCGCCTATGCGGAAGAGACGAACCGGCTGAACCGGGAACGCCGCTCGAACGGCGATTCCTGGAAAGCCGAACTGGTGAAAGTCGAGAAGCAGATCGCGCAGATCGTCGAGGCCATTGCGGACGGCATGTATCATCCGTCGATGAAGGAGAAGATGACCGGGCTGGAAGCGCGCAAAGGAGAGCTGACGGCTCTGCTCGCCGATGCTCCGGCGGACACGCCGGACATTCTGCCGAGTGCTTCGGCCATCTACGCGAAGAAGGTCGTGGCGCTCACAAAGGCCCTGAACCGCAAGGAAGATCGGCAGGAAGCCTCGCAGGATTTGCGCGCCCTGATCGAGAAGATCGTGCTGACTCCCGGCCCGGAGCGGGGCGAGATTTTCGCCCGCCTGCATGGCGATCTTGCGACGATCCTCGAATGGACGGATCGTCAAGCCATTGGAAAGACTGCCAAAACGACAAAACCTGCCGCTGGCGCGACGGGTTTGTCGTTATCGGTGGTTGCGGGGGAAGGATTTGAACCTTCGACCTTCAGGTTATGAGCCTGACGAGCTACCGGGCTGCTCTACCCCGCGACTTTTGCTGCGTTTTGTGCAGCGTTCCCGC
>JAZIHR010000063.1:0-15092 GCA_036678445.1 Alphaproteobacteria bacterium | reverse complement strand
GTCCCGGGAATGCCTGCCCCCTCTCTTGCCCTTGCCGCCGCGGCGACTGCGCCGGAAATCGACCTGCCCGCGCAGGCCGCGGCGATGGCCGCCCGCGCCGGCAGCCTGTCCGAACTGGCGGCGGCGATGCAGGGCTTCGACGGGCTCGACATCCGCCGTGGGGCGCGCAACTTTGTCTTTGCCGATGGCGACCCCAAGGCGCGGGTGATGATCCTGGGCGAGGCCCCGGGCGAGGAAGAAGACCGGCAGGGCCGTCCCTTCGTCGGGCGGGCGGGGCAGTTGCTGGACCAGATGTTCGCCGCCATCGGCCTGTCGCGGCAGGCGGTCGATGCCGAACGCGCGCTTTACATCACCAACGTGCTGCCGTGGCGCCCGCCGGGCAACCGCCGCCCGGAACAGGCGGAAATCGACGCGATGCTGCCCTTTGTCGCCCGCCATGTCGAACTGGCCGCGCCGGATGTCCTGGTGCTGATGGGCAACACCCCCTGCCAGGCGGCGCTGGGGCGGCAGGGGATCCTGCGGCTGCGCGGGCAGTGGACGCAGGCTTTCGGCCGCCCGGTGCTGCCGATGACGCACCCCGCCTATGTGCTGCGCAACCCGATCGCCAAGCGCGATTCCTGGGCGGACCTGCTGTCGCTGCAAGCGCGGCTTCAGGCCGGCCCGCAGCCCTGATATTCGACCGCGCCGCCGGTCCCGTCGATCAGCGTCAGCCGCACCGCCGCGCGGTCCAGCGCAAAGGGCTTGCCCGAAGGCGCCACGAAATCCGAGGTCGCGGTGATCCGCCCGCCGGATTCGTTCAGCTCGGGCGAGGATACCCAGATCTCGCCGTCGTCATGTTCCAGCGCCGCGGCCATGTCCCCCGCGCGCCCCTCTGCGGGGGCCGAGACGGCGACGCGCAGCCCGTCCTCGATCTCGGTCACGCGACATTCGAGCCGCGCGGTCCCCGACCGCGGAGCCTGCGCCAGCGCCGCCTCGATGCCCGGGTCGGGGGTGTCGGCAACGGGCGGCGCCTCAAGCATCAGATGCGCGGGCACGCAGACGGATTCGCACAGGCCCAGCTCGACCCCGACGTGGCCGCCGATAGGGGCGCCGGGGGTGGCAGGAGTGATCTCGATCGGCAGCACCAGCGCGTCGTGATAGCCCAGCGTCCGCTCGCCGGCGGATTCGATGATCTCGGGCACCGGCCAGTGCGGCGTGGCGGTCCCGATGTTCGCCGCGCCATCCCAGTTGAAACCGGGCGGCACGCCGCTGTCGCCGGGGGCGCGCCAGTAGGTTTTCCACCCCGGCTGCAACTCAAGCCGCAGCGCGGTCATCCAGGTGCCAGAGGCAGTCCTGTAGGCGGGCAGCAGCCGGGCGGATTTCAGGCCGGGCGGCAGTTCCTGCCCGGCGGCGGCAAGGGGCAGCGCCAGCAGGGCAGCCATCAGCGGGGCAACAAGGGCAGCACGACAGCTCATGCCCCCGATCTAGGCGCGGCGACCGCGCGGCGAAAGTCACAACTGCGCCATGGACGGGTGAGCGCGGGGGCGCCGGCGGCCGGGCGGGCTTGCACCGCGGGCAAGGGATGCCGATGTTGCTGGGGAAAGGATGCGCCATGACCGACCCCCTGTCCCCCGCCGCAGGCGTTCGCGACAACCTGACCGGCAAGGTGCTGATCGCGATGCCGGGCATGACCGACCCGCGGTTTTCCCATGCGGTCGTGCTGGTCTGCGCGCATGGGGACGAAGGCGCCATGGGCATTGTGCTGAACAAGCCGCTGCCGGGCATCGGCTTTGCCGAACTGATGGACCAGCTTGGCATTCCCACCCAGGCACATGCTCCGCCGATCGCGGTCCCGGTCCATTTCGGCGGCCCGGTCGAGCCGGGGCGGGGCTTCGTGCTGCACCCGCTGCCCGAGGACGTGCCCGAGGACGAAGGCTCGGGCCGGGTCCGCATCGGCGATCTCAGGCTGGGGGTCACCACCACCCGCAATATCCTGGAAGACATCGCGCAGGGCCGCGGCCCCGACCGCGCGGTGCTGTCGCTGGGCTATGCAGGCTGGGGCGCCGGCCAGCTGGAAAACGAGATGCTGGCCAACGGCTGGCTGACCGCCGAGGCCGGAGACGAACTGGTCTTCGGCGCCGATAACGCCCGCAAATGGCAGGATGCGCTGAAATCCCTCGGGGTCGATCCGCTGGCGCTGTCCGCCGCGGCCGGCCGGGCCTGAGCCATAAGCCCCGCCGCTTCTTCATCACGCAAATATCCTCGGGGGGGAATCGCCGCAGGCGATGGGGGGCAGACGGCCCCCCGGCGACGGTGACGCTTGCCCGTCCCGTCCCGGTTTGCGATAGAGAGGTCCAGTCGTGAACCGGAGGCCAGCCATGATGTTCCGCGCCCGTCACCTGCTTGGCGTCGAACAGCTTTCGCCCCCCGAGATCACCACGCTGCTGGATCTGGCCGAAACCTATGTCGCGCTGAACCGGCGCACGGTGAAGCACGGCGACGCGTTGCAGGGGCTGACGCAGATCAATCTGTTCTTCGAGGCCTCGACCCGCACCCAGTCCAGCTTCGAGCTGGCAGGCAAGCGGCTGGGCGCCGATGTGATGAACATGGCGGTCGCGCAGTCCAGCGTGAAAAAGGGCGAGACGCTGATCGACACCGCGCTGACCCTGAACGCGATGCAGCCCGACCTGCTGGTGGTGCGCCACCCCCATTCCGGCGCGGTCAACCTGCTGGCGGAAAAGGTGAATTGCGCGGTGGTGAACGCCGGCGACGGCCGCCACGAACACCCCACCCAGGCACTGCTGGACGCGCTGACCATCCGCCGGGCCAAGGGGCGGCTGCACCGGCTGACCGTGGCGATCTGCGGCGACATCGCGCATTCCCGCGTGGCGCGCTCGAACCTGATCCTGCTGGGCAAGATGGAAAACCGGGTGCGGCTGGTCGGGCCGGCGACGCTGATGCCTTCGGGCGCGGGCGAGTGGGGCTGCGAGGTCCACCACGACATGGAGGAAGGGCTGCGCGACGCCGACGTGGTGATGATGCTGCGCCTGCAAAAGGAACGGATGGACGGCGGCTTCATCCCCTCGGAACGGGAATATTATCATCGCTGGGGGCTGGATGCCGAAAAGCTGGCCTGCGCGAAACCCGACGCCATCGTCATGCACCCCGGCCCGATGAACCGGGGCGTGGAGATCGACGGCACCATCGCCGACGACATCAACCGCAGCGTGATCCAGCATCAGGTGGAAATGGGCGTGGCGGTGCGCATGGCCGCGATGGACCTGCTGGCGCGCAACCTGCGGGCCGAGCGCGGCGCAAGGGCGGCCGAAGGGGGCACCTATGTCTGAAGCCACGGCCCTTTCGTCGCCGCCGCATGGGTATTTGAACCAGAAAGAACTCCGGGCGCGTAAACCATGATCCTGCATTTCCAGAACGCCCGGCTGATCGACCCCGAGGCACTTAGCGACGAGCCCGGCAGCCTGACCGTCGAGGACGGCGTGATCGTGGCGCTGGACGACGACGCGCCCGAGGGCGCGCGGATCGTCGATTGCAACGGGCGCTGCCTTGCGCCGGGGATCGTGGACTGGGGCGTCAAGATCGGCGAACCGGGCGAGCGGCACCGCGAATCCATGCGCTCGGCCGCGCTGGCTGCGGCGGCGGGCGGGGTGACGACGATTGTCGCGCGCCCCGACACTCTGCCCCCCATCGACGCGCCGGAATCGCTGGAGTTCGTCACCCGCCGCGCCGCCGGGCAGTTGGTGCGCATCCGCCACCAGGCGGCGCTGACCCGCGGCCGCGAGGGGCGCGAGATGGTCGAGATGGGGTTCCTGCGCGACGCCGGTGCGCTGGCCTTTACCGACGGGGTGCGGGTGGTCGAGAATACCAAGCTGCTGTCGCGCTGCATGGTCTATGCCCGCGAGCTGGGGGCGCTGATTGTCGGCCACCCGCAGGACCCCGGGCTGTCGCGGGGGGCGGCGGCGACCAGCGGCAAGTTCGCCTCGCTCTACGGGTTGCCCTCGGTCACGCCGCTGGCCGAGCGCATGGGGCTGGAACGCGACCTGGCGCTGGTCGAGGCGACGGGCGTGCGCTGGCATGCCGACCAGATCACCACTGCTGATTCGCTGGTCGTGCTGGACCGGGCGCGGGCGGCGGGGCTGGACGTGACGGCGGGGGTCTCGATCCACCACCTGACGCTGAACGAATTCGACGTCGGCGACTATCGCACCTTCTTCCGCCTGACCCCGCCCCTGCGGTCCGAGGACGACCGCATGGCCATGGTCGAGGCAGTGGCCGAGGGCCGCATCGACGTGATCGGCAGTTTCCACACCCCTCAGGACGAAGAGGCCAAGCGCCTGCCCTTCGAGGTCGCGGCGCCGGGCGCGGTGGGGCTGGAAACGCTGCTGCCTGCCGCGATGCGGCTGTATCATCAGGGCGGCGTTGCGCTGGCGCAGCTGTGGCGCGCGATGTCGCTGAATCCGGCGCGGCGGCTGGGGCTGGACGCCGGGCGTCTGGCGGTCGGCGCCCCTGCCGATCTGGTGCTGTTCGACCCGGACGCGCCCTTCGTGCTGGACCGTTTCGCCTTGCAGTCCAAGTCCAAGAACACCCCCTTTGACGGCGCAAGGATGGAGGGGCGGGTGCTGGGCACCTGGGTCGGCGGCACGCGGGTGTTCGGCCATGGCTGATCCGTTGGGGTTGATCGTGGCAGCCGGGCTGGGCTATCTGCTGGGCTCGGTGCCGTTCGGGGTGCTGCTGACGCAGGCACTGGGGCTTGGCGATCTGCGCCGCATCGGCTCGGGCAACATCGGCGCGACCAACGTGCTGCGCACCGGCAACAAGGGCGCGGCGCTGGCCACGCTGCTGCTGGACGGCGGCAAGGGGGCGGCGGCGGTGCTGCTGGCGCGCTGGCTGGGTGGTGAAAGCGCCGCGCTGGTGGCCGGAGGAGCGGCCTTTCTGGGGCATCTCTATCCGGTCTGGCTGGGGTTCCGCGGTGGCAAGGGCGTCGCCACTTTTCTGGGCACGGCGATCGCGCTGGCCTGGCCGCTGGGGCTGGGGCTGTGCGGGATCTGGCTGCTGACCGCCGCGCTCAGCCGCATTTCGTCGCTGTCCGCATTGGTGGCGGCTGCGGTGGCGCCGGTGCTGGCGCTGCTGATGGGCAATGGCGGGCTGGCCGCCACGATGCTGTTCATGGCGACGCTGATCTTCCTGCGCCACCATGAAAACATCGCTCGGCTACGGGCGGGGACCGAACCGCGGATCGGCGCCGGCCGCCGCGGCTAGGGGCGGTTCAGCAGCGCCTCGACTGCTTCGGCGGTGCGCGCGGTGTTGCGGTGAATACCGATCTGCAAATAGACGAACCCCGCTATCAGCACCAGGTACATGAACCCGACTACCAGCACCACAAGGAACGAAGCCAGGCCACCCGCCGGGTGATTCGTCGACAGTATCGCCGCGGCGATGATCCCGATTGCGGCGACGACCACGATCACATCGACAAGCCGTTCCAGCCAGCGGACAAAGAAATCGCGCATCAAGTTGATCCTTCTGCTATGCGGAAAATAAAAGTGACGCGCTGCCCCGATGGTTCCGCCCGGTCAGCCAAGGCGGCTTCGGGCGGTCTCAAATATCCCGGGGGTCCGGGGGCTGGCCCCCGGTCCTGCAGCGCCGCTCAGCGTGTCGGCACCGGCGTTCCGCTGCGGTAATCGTAGAAGCCGCGGCCGGATTTGCGACCCAGCCAGCCGGCCTCGACGTATTTCACCAGCAGCGGGCAGGGGCGGTATTTCGTGTCGGCCAACCCGTCGTGCAGCACGTTCATGATGGCCAGGCAGGTGTCCAGCCCGATGAAATCGGCCAGCTCCAGCGGGCCCATCGGGTGGTTTGCCCCCAGCTTCATCGATTCGTCGATGGAACGGACGTTGCCGACGCCCTCGTACAGGACATAGACCGCCTCGTTCATCATCGGCACCAGGACCCGGTTCACGATGAAGGCGGGGAAATCCTCGGCGCTGGCGGCGGTCTTGCCCAGCGAATCGACCACGCCGACCAGCGTCTGATAGGTTTCCTCGTTCGTGGCGATGCCGCGGATCAGTTCCACAAGCTGCATCACCGGCACCGGGTTCATGAAGTGGAACCCCATGAATTTTTCCGGCCGGTCGGTGCGGCTGGCCAGCCGGGTGATCGAGATCGACGAGGTGTTCGAGGTCAGGATCGTGTCGGGCTTGAGATGCGGCAGCACCGATTCGAAGATCTTGTTCTTGACGTCCTCGCGTTCCGTCGCGGCCTCGATGACCAGATCGGTGGCGCCGATATCCGCCATGTCGGTGGTGGTGCGGATGCGGGCCATCGCCGCCGCCTTGTCCTCGGCCGAGACCTTGCCGCGGCTGACCTGACGGTCGAGGTTCTTTTCGATTATCGCAACCGCGGCCTGCATCGCCTCGGTCGAGATATCGTTCAGCAACACGTCATACCCGGCCAGCGCAAAGACATGGGCGATGCCATTGCCCATCTGCCCGGCGCCGATCACGCCCACCGACTGCACCGCCATGCGCCATTCTCCTTTGGGGTTCCTGCGCGACGATAGGGCCGGCAGCACCGGGGTTTCAATGAAGAACCGCCCGGGCCAGTGGCGCCGGGCGGTCTTGTGCCCTTTTCTCAGAGCTTTTCGGTCAGTTCCGGCAGGACGGTGAAGATATCGCCGACGATGCCGTAGTCGGCGATCTGGAAGATGGGGGCTTCCTCGTCCTTGTTGATGGCGACGATGACCTTGGAATCCTTCATCCCCGCCAGGTGCTGGATCGCGCCCGAGATGCCGGCGGCGACATACAGTTCCGGCGCCACCACCTTGCCGGTCTGCCCGACCTGCCAGTCGTTCGGGGCATAGCCCGAATCGACCGCCGCGCGGGATGCGCCGACCGCGGCGCCCAGCTTGTCGGCCAGTGCCTCGATCAGGGCGAAGTTTTCCTTGGACCCCACCGCGCGCCCGCCCGAGACGATGCGCTTGGCCGAGGTCAGTTCCGGCCGGTCCGAGGCCGCCACCTTGTCCTCGACCCAGGACGACAGGGCGGGATCGTCGGCCAGCGCCGCGTCGGCGACCGAGGCCGCGCCGCCTTCGCCCGCCGCGTCAAAGCTGGCGGTGCGGATGGTCAGCACTTTCTTGGCGTCCGAGGATTTCACCGTCTGGATGGCGTTGCCGGCATAGATCGGGCGCGCGAAGGTGTCGGCGTCGATCACCTCCATCACGTCGGAAATCACCATCACGTCCAGCAGCGCCGCGACCCGCGGCATCACGTTCTTGGCGTCGGTGGTGGCCGGCGCGGCGATGTGGCTGTAGTCGCCGGCAAGGCCGACCAGCAGCGCCGCGGTCGGTTCGGCCAGCCGGTGGCCATAGCGCGCGTCCTCGGCGACCAGCACCTTGGCGACGCCGGCGATCTTCGCGGCATCCTGCGCCGCGCCCGCGGCCGAGGCCCCGGCGCACAGCACCGTCACGTCGCCCAGGGACGCCAGCGCCTTGACCGCCTTGGCGGTGGCGTCGCGGTTCAGTTGCCCATCCGTTACTTCGCCCAGCAGCAGAACAGCCATCACACCACCCCCGCTTCTTTCAGCTTCGCCACCAGCTCGTCGACCGAGCCGACCTTGATCCCGGCCTTGCGGCCCTCGGGCTCGCGCACCGACACGACCGTCAGCCGCGGGGTGACATCGACGCCGTAGTCGGCGGCGGTCTTTTCATCCAGCGGCTTTTTCTTGGCCTTCATGATGTTGGGCAGCGAGGCATAGCGCGGCTCGTTCAGGCGCAGGTCGGCGGTGATCACCGCCGGCAGCTTGACCGAGATGGTCTGCAACCCGCCGTCGACCTCGCGGGTGACGCGGGCGCTGTCGCCCTCGATCGCCACTTCGGACGCAAAGGTGGCCTGGCCCCAGCCCAGCAGCGCCGACAGCATCTGCCCGGTCGCGTTCATGTCGTTGTCGATCGCCTGCTTGCCGGCGATCACCAGCCCCGGCTGTTCTTCCGCGACCACTTTCGCAAGGATCTTGGCGACGGCCAGCGGCTCGATGTCCTGGTGCACGTCGTCGGCGGCAACCACCAGGATGCCCCGGTCGGCGCCCATCGCCAGCGCGGTGCGGATGGTTTCGGCGGCCTGCTTCACCCCGATGGACACGACGACGATTTCCGAAACCGTGCCTTTTTCCTTCAGCCGGATCGCTTCTTCCACCGCGATCTCGTCGAAGGGGTTCATCGACATCTTGACGTTCGCGAGGTCAACCCCCGAACCATCGGCCTTCACCCGCGCCTTGACGTTATAGTCAATCACGCGCTTGACCGGAACGAGAACCTTCATCTCGGCTGCTCTCCCTGTTTCATGATCCCATGGCATACGGCGCATGGCTTAGCGGTCGCTGGGGCTGGTTTAAAGCCCCTGTGTTCCACTGCAAGCGCCATTCGGCATCTTGTGGCGGGCTGGCGTAGTGACCGCGCGGCAGTTCGCCCCGCGGCCTATCCCTCTGCGGGCTTGCCCCCGCGCGAGGCGCCGGGCACCCACAGCACGTCGCCGGTGTCGGCATTGGCCACCCGCGCGGCCACGAACATCCAGTCGGACAGCCGGTTGAGGTATTTCACCGCCACCGGGTTGGCATCGCCCCCCTGCGCCAGTTCCGTGGCCCGCCGTTCCGCCCGCCGCGCCACCGTGCGGCACAGGTGCAGATGCGCCGCCAGCACCGAGCCGCCCGGCAGGATGAAGCTGCGCAGCGGCGACAGCGCCGCGTTCATGGCGTCGATTTCGGCTTCCAGCCGGTCCACCTGTTCCTGCACCGTGCGCAGCACCGGATAGGGGGCGTCGCCGTCGCGGTCCATGTGTGGGCGCGACAGGTCGGCGCCCAGGTCGAACAGCTCGTTCTGGATCACCGCCAGCTGCTCGGCCAGCGTGCCGTCGGTGTGCAGCCGGGCCAGCCCCAGCGTGGCGTTCAGTTCGTCCACGGTGCCATAGGCCTCGACCCGCGGGTCATGCTTGGCCACGCGGGAACCGTCCGACAGGGCGGTGTCGCCCTTGTCGCCGGTGCGGGTGTAGATACGGTTCAGGACGACCATCAGTGCCCTCTCAGCCAGACGAAAATCAGGATCAGCGCCACCGCGATTGCCTGGGCGATGATGCGCCAGCGCATCATGCGGTTGCCGTGCTTGCGGTTGAATTCGCCGCCGCGGGCAAAGCCGCCGACGCCGACCATCAGGATCACCGAGACCACGAGGACCGCGAGCGCCGCGAGGATGAAAAGGGGCTTGTCCTGCATGGGGGTTGGTGCCTTTCGCTGGCGGCGACACTAGCTGCGTCGCGCGAACCAGTCCAGAGCGGCCGTGGGCAGCAGCCGGCGCCCGATTTCCGCCATGGTGGTCGGGCGGGTCAGCCGGTAGCGGGCGCGCGGACGCGGCGATTCCAGCGCGCGCAGGATCACGGCGCTGGCGGCCGAGGCCGGCAGTTCAAAGCGGTCCGGCCCGCCGGGTTCGTAAAGCCGCCGCAGCAGGCTGTCGCGGTATTGCCCGGCGCGGGGGCTGGCCTGCCAGTCGATCCAGCGCTCGAAATGCGGGATCGAGTTGGCGCGGATGCGGCTGGTGATCGGGCCGGGCTGGACCAGGATCACGCGGATGCCGGTGCCCTGCATCTCGATGCGCAGCACGTCAGTCAGCCCTTCCAGCGCGAATTTCGTCGCCACATAGGCGCCGCGCCAGGGGATGCCGACCAGCCCCAGCACCGAACTGACATTGACGATGCGCCCCGCGCCGCGTTCGCGGAAATGCGGGATCAGGCGGCGGGTCAGGTCGTGGGTGCCGAACAGGTTGGCCTCGAAGATCGCCCGCAGGCCGTCGCGGGGCAGGTCCTCGACCGCGCCGGGCAGGGCGAATGCGGCGTTGTTCACCAGCGCGTCGATGGGGCCAAGCGCCAGCGCCTCGCGCACGCAGGTTGCCACGCTGTCCGGGTCGGACAGGTCCAGCGGCAGCGCAAGGGCCCCCTCGGCCCGGCGGGCGGCAAGATCCTGTTCGCGGCGGCAGGTGGCGATGACGCGCCAGCCCGCGCGGCCCAGATGGCGCGCGGCCTCCAGCCCGATGCCGGACGAACAGCCGGTGATCAGGACCGTGCGCAAGCGTCAGTCGGGGAACACGGCGGACAGCACGTCGCCGCGCACAAAGCCCACGCGGCCGGACCTGTCGCGGACCTTGACGAAATCGCCCTCGGTCACGCCCATGGGCAGCAGCGGCGCCCCGTAGGGCAGGATATGCAGGATCCCCGAGGCATTGTCGGGCGCAGCCTTCAGCGCCTGATGCGGGCGGGTGACATATTGCAGCGCCGCGCCTGTCGTCTCGTCCGGGCCGCCGCGCGGAAACCCGGCTGCGGCCACCATCTCGGAACCGGAAACCCCCTGATCGCCGCTGGTGCCGATCAGGGCCAGCAGGGTGAAGGTCAGGGTCAGGGCAATGGCAATGGGGCGGAACATGGCGATACTGCTGGCTGGCAGCTATGGCTGCGGTCTGGTTGCTTCGGTTCGGTTCGGTTCGGTTCGGTCGGGTGCCGGTTGCGGCAAGAGATTACCATTCAGAACCCCCTTGCCGCGACCGCGTTCCCTGTCTTTGGCACAGATACCTCATTCGTGACCCGGACTGTGGCCGAACCGCCACTGCTTGCCGGCTCTGGACCGTCGCCCGGCGCGGGCGTAGTCAGGCGCCATGAGCAAAGACCCACAAGACGCGCCCCAGGACACCGGCCCCAACGGCGAAGGCCCGAACGGCGAGGCGACCGCCTCGGAAACGCTCAGCCGCGCGATTGGCGAGCGCTATCTGACCTATGCGCTGTCCACGATCATGCACCGCGCGCTGCCCGATGCGCGCGACGGGCTCAAGCCGGTCCACCGCCGCATCCTTTACGCGATGCGCGAACTGCGGCTGGCGCCCACCGGCGCCTTTCGCAAATCGGCCAAGATTTCCGGCGACGTGATGGGGAACTATCACCCCCATGGCGACAGCGCGATCTATGACGCGATGGCGCGGCTCGCCCAGCCCTTCGTCATGCGCTACCCGCTGGTGGACGGGCAGGGGAACTTCGGTTCCATCGACGGCGACAGCCCCGCCGCCAGCCGCTATACCGAGGCCCGCCTGACCGCCGCCGCCGAGGCTCTGATGGAGGGGCTGGCCGAAAACGCCGTCGATTTCCGCCCCAACTACGACGGCACGCTGGAAGAGCCGGTGGTGCTGCCCGCCGCCTTTCCCAACCTGCTGTGCAACGGCGCCAGCGGCATCGCCGTGGGGATGGCGACCAACATCCCGCCCCACAACCTGCACGAGGTCGTGGACGCCTGCCTGCATCTGATCAAGTCTCCCGACGCCCGTGACGAGACCCTGATGACCATCATGCCCGGCCCGGATTTCCCCACCGGCGGCGTGCTGGTCGAGGATGCGGCGACGCTGGCCGACGCCTATCGCACCGGCCGCGGCAGCATGCGCCTGCGCGCGCGCTGGGAAATCGAGGATCTGGGCCGCGGCACCTGGCAGATCGTGGTCACCGAGATCCCCTATCTGGTGCAGAAGTCCAAGCTGATCGAGCGGCTGGCCGAGCTGGTGCTGACCAAGAAGATCCCGATCCTTGCCGACGTGCGCGACGAATCGGCCGAGGACATCCGCATCGTGCTGGAACCCCGCGCCCGCAACGTCGATCCGGCGCAGCTGATGGCGGCGCTGTTCCGGGTCAGCGACCTGGAAACCCGCTTCAGCCTGAACATGAACGTGCTGATCGACGGGCGCACCCCGCGGGTCTGTTCGCTGAAAGAGGTGCTGCGCGCCTTTCTGGACCACCGGCGCGAGGTGCTGCTGCGCCGCTCGACCCACCGGCTGGAAAAGATCGCGGCGCGGCTCGAAGTGCTGGACGGCTATATCGTCGCCTATCTGAACCTCGACCGGGTGATCGAGATCATCCGCTACGAAGACGACCCCAAGGCGGTGATGATGGCCGAGTTCGGCCTGTCCGAACTACAGGTCGAGGCGATCCTGAACATGCGCCTGCGCGCCCTGCGCAAGCTTGAGGAAATCGAGCTGCGGGCCGAACGCGACCGGCTGGCCGAGGAACGCGAGGGGCTGCTGGCGCTGGTCGCCGACCCCGCGCTGCAATGGGCGCGCATCGCGTCCGAACTGCGCGAGATCCGCGGGCTGTTCGGCAAGTCGAACCCCGCCGGCGTGCGCCGGACCGAGATCACCGCCTCTGAGGACGTGCAGCCGCTGGACATGGACGCGATGATCGAGCGCGAGCCGGTCACCGTGATCCTGTCGCGCATGGGCTGGATCCGCGCGGTCAAGGGCCACCAGCCGCTGGACGCCGAGGTCAAGTTCCGCGACGGCGACGGCCCCTTCATGGCGCTGCATGCGGAAACCACCGACAAGCTGATGGTGTTCGGCGCGAACGGCCGCTTCTACACGCTGCCCGCCAACAACCTGCCCGGCGGCCGGGGCCTGGGCGAGCCGCTGCGGCTGATGGTCGACCTGCCCAACGACGCCGCCGTGCTGGACATGTTCCCGTGGCGCGAGGGGCAGCGGTTCGTGGTGGCCTCGAAAGCCGGGGACGGGTTCGTGGTGAACGCGGCCGACATCCTGGCCCAGACCCGCGCCGGCAAGCAGGTGCTGAACGGCGAGGCGCTGCTTGTGCGCCGGGTCGAGGGCGACCACCTGGCCGTGGTGGGCGAAAACCGCAAGCTGCTGGTGTTCCCGCTGTCCGAGCTGCCGGAAATGTCCCGCGGCAAGGGCGTGCGGTTGCAGAGGTTCAAGGACGGCGGGCTGTCGGACGCGAAATGCGTCACCCTGTCCGAGGGGCTGTCGTGGCTGGACCCCGCCGGGCGGACCCGCACCGAACCCGACCTGTCGGAATGGCTGGGCAAGCGCGCCACCGCCGGCCGCATGGCCCCGCGCGGCTTTCCCCGCGACAACCGCTTCAACTGACGCAAAGGGCCGCCCCACCGGGCGGCCCTGTTCGTTGCCAGAGTTTCTCGTCTCACAGGACGCTGCATTGCTTTTCTTGGCAGGGTAACGCATCGGGCACCTCCGTCCCAAGCCTTGGCCAAAGCTGAGCCGCTGTGCCCCGCGGCGGGCGCCTGCCATGCGGGCAGAGCCGACATTCGCCATCGCATTGCCCAGTGCAGAAAAGCATACCTTAACTTCAAGCCCCCGCTTGGCTAAGGGGGGCTGCAAAACAAGGGGAACAGGCAGTCAGTCGATGAGCATTGCATCAGTCCGGGCGTTCTTTGCCGAACACGCCTCCGATCTTGAAGTGCTGGAGAATAGTGCCAGTACCGCTACAGTGCGCGAGGCTGCGAATGCGCTTGGTGTGGCCGAGGGACAGATCGCCAAGACGTTGTCACTGCGGGTTGGTGACCGCGTCGTCCTGCTTGTCGCACGCGGTGATGCGCGGCTCGACAATCGTAAATACAAAGATCAGTTCGGAACCAAGGCAAAGATGCTGCCTGCTTCGGAGGTCCTGGAGATTACGGGGCATCCGGTGGGGGGCGTCTGCCCCTTTGGTCTGGCGCAGCCGCTTGAGGTGTATTGCGACATCTCCCTCCGGGCCTTCGAGGAGGTGTTCCCGGCAGCCGGTGCGCCGAACGCCGCTGTTCGGATCGGCACCGAGCGACTTGCCGAAGTCACCCGGGCACAATGGGTCGATGTGACACAACAAAGCGAATGATCGCGATGGGTCGTTCGCGCCGATGGCATGACCCCGGCTGAAACGCTGTTGGGGCCGGCAATCTGGCGGAAAGCCGGAAATCTCTGACAGGCGACAGGCCGCGTTCACTGCCGTGTTCCTTGCGGCGTGTTCGCTGCGATGGGGCGGGCGACTCAGCCGTCGCGCCGCACCTGTTTCCAGCCGGTCAGCATCGGCCGCACCAGATCCTCGCGCTTCCAGAAGCGATAGAACAGGATCATGCCGACATGCAGCAGCACCAGCAGCAGGATCAGCAGCGCGCCCAGATGGTGCCAGCCCACCGCCGCGCGCGAGGTGGCGCGGGTGACCTGCCCGGCTAGCGGTCCGATGTTGATGAAATCATCGGGGTCCGAGACCAGCCCGGTCCCGACCTGCACCGCCAGCACCGCCAGCATGGCAATCACCGACAGCGCCCCCAGCGGGTTGTGGCCCGGCCAGTAGGACGGCGCCCGCCGGAACATGCCGCGCGCATAGCGCAGCACCTTGCCGGGGCCGGTCAGGAAATGGCTGAACCGGGCCGGCTCCGGCCCGACGAAGCCCCAGATCACCCGGAACGCCAGCAGCCCCGCCACCGCATAGCCGCACCAGAAATGCAGCCACATGTTCGCCGGGCCGAACTTGCCCAGCACCCACGCCGCGATCACGAAGAACGCCAGCAGCCAGTGGAACACCCGCAACGCCGGGTCCCACAGCTTTTCGCGGACCGGCTCCATTCCGGTCACTTGGCGCGATACTGGTCGTGACAGGCCTTGCAGGTGCCGCCCAGCGACTGGACCACGGCGCCGACCTGCGCCTGCCCGCCCTTGACGCCCTCGGGCGCCGCCGCGGCCGCGACCTTGAAGTCCTCGTGCTTGGCGCGCACGTCGTCGATGTTGTCCCAGATCTTGGGCAGGGCATCGCTGCCCTCGAATTCGCCCTGCGCGGTGCCGGGCAGGAAGTGCATCTCGACCTCGTAATTGCCCAGCGCGGCCAGGTTGTTGGCGTGGAACACCGCCTGCGTTTCGTCATAGGCGACGTCGCCCTTGGCCATGGCCGCCAGCGGACCCATGTTGGCGGCGATCGCGGCCATGTAGCCTTGGCGGGCCTTGAGCGCATCCTGCGCGGCGCTGTCGTCCTGCGCGAGGGCGAGGACCGGGGTGACGGCAAATGCGGCGGCAAGGATCAGGCGCATATCATGGCTCCTTGAATAAAGACGGTTGATGTGGGCGCAGGATGCTGCGTCCCACCGGCGGGCTCAACCCTCAAGCGCCGCCCGGGCATCACGAAGTCGTCAGCCGGCCTTTCCCATGCCCTTGAAATGAAAGCCGTATCGTGGCGATTCTTCATGCCGCGGGCGCGAACGCGCGGATGCCGCGCCCCGGATCGCCGGCCGGACGGGCAGGGCGGTTG
>JAZIHR010000062.1:0-15195 GCA_036678445.1 Alphaproteobacteria bacterium | reverse complement strand
GCAGGGGGGTGTCCACCTCGGGGGCGCAGATGGTGTCGGCGACGGTGGCCTTTGCCATGCCCGCCAGCGTCACGATGTCGCCCGCGACCGCCTGGTCGATGGGCGTCTGGGTCAGGCCGCGGAAGGCCAGCACCTTGGAAATGCGGAACTGTTCCACCCGGTCGCCGTCACGGGACAGCGCCTTGACGGTGTCGCCGGCGCGGGCGGTGCCGGCCTCGACCCGCCCGGTCAGCAGCCGGCCCAGGAACGGGTCCACCCCCAGCGTGGTGGCCAGCATCTGGAACGGTTCGTCCCGGCGGGCCATCTGCCGGGGCGGTTCCACATGGCGCAGGATCAGGTCGAACAGCGCGCCCATGCCCTGGCGCGGGTCGTCCAGCGAGGCCACCGCCCAGCCGTTCACCCCCGAGGCATAGACATGCGGGAAATCCAGCTGCTCGTCCGAGGCGCCGAGGTTGGCGAACAGGTCGAACACCTCGTTCAGGGTCTGGTCGGGGTCGGCGGCGGGCTTGTCCACCTTGTTCAGCACCACGATGGGCTTCAGCCCCAGCGCCAGCGCCTTGGAGGTGACGAACTTGGTCTGCGGCATCGGCCCTTCGGCCGCGTCGACCAGCAGGCAGACGCCATCGACCATCGACAGGATGCGCTCGACCTCGCCCCCGAAATCGGCGTGGCCGGGGGTGTCGACGATGTTGATGCGCGTCCCCTTCCATTCGACCGAGGTCGCCTTGGCAAGGATGGTGATGCCGCGCTCGCGCTCGATATCGCCGGAATCCATGATCCGGTCGGCCACGGCCTGGTTTTCGCGGAACGATCCCGACTGCCTGAGCAGCTGGTCGACCAGCGTGGTCTTGCCGTGGTCGACGTGTGCGATGATCGCGATGTTGCGGATGTCCATGGGGGCCTGTCTTTCAGCTTTGGGCGCGACCTATCGCAGCGCCGGCCGGAACACCACCCGGAATTGCCCGGATGGGTCCGCGTCACGGGACGGACCGGGGGCTGTCTGCCCCCGGACCCCCGAGGATATTTGAAACCGCCCGAAGCCGGGAAGGAGAAGGGCGGCGCGGGGGGCAGAGGATCAGCGCATGCCCAGCATCGAAAGGATGAACAGCACGATGAGGACCAGCCCGGCGATGTAGATGATGGAGTTCATTCGAAAGTTCCCTTTGTCCTTGCAGGGCGGTCCCCTGGGCGGCGGCTGCGGATTCGCGCCGGTTCCGTCGTGCTGCCCCGAGTATTCCCACGGGTTCCGTCCGGTTTCCACCCGTTCCGGGGTTTACATACATTCGTGAATGTTGGTAAGCGCTGGCCAGAGCAACGAAGAGCCGGACAACGAAGGGCCGAACTCATGCGCCGCCGCAAGGCTGATTCCGAACAGACCCGCAATGCGATTCTCGACGCGGCCGAACGCGGGTTCTGCGAACGGGGCTATGCCGCCACCACGCTTGAGGCGATCTCGCGCGCGGCGGGGGTGACGCGGGGGGCGTTCTACTGGCACTTCAAGGACAAGGCCGAGCTTCTGGCCGCGCTGCACGCCCGCAGCCTGCTGCCGCAGGAACAGATTCTGGCCGCTGTCGCCGATGCCGAGGGACCGGGCGATCCGCTGGAACGACTGGCGAATGCCGGGGTCGAGGCGCTGCGGGACTTTGAGGTGAACGAAAGCCGCCAGCGGATGTTTCGTATCACCTCCGACCTGGGCATCGGTTCCGAGGGGCGGGCAATGCCGGTGCGGCTGGACGGCGAATTGCGCAGCCTGATGCGGCGGGTGATGCAGCGGGCGCGCGACGAAGGTTCGCTGCACCCCGGCTTTACCCCGCAAGAGGCCGCGATGCTGGTTCACGTCACGTTCATCGGGCTGCTCAGCGAATGGCTGCGTTCGGACCGGGGGTTCCCGCTGGCCGAATTCGGCGAAAAACTGGTGCGGTGCCAGCTTGCGGTTCTGCGGGCGGACGGGGCCGGCCGGGCGGATGCCGGCAGCGCCGGTCCCCGCGATCCGCCCGCGACCGAACGGGTGCCCGAGTTTTTGCCAGGTTGACAACCTTGCCTGGAAGCTGCCGAAAGCCGCCCGGTATAAAACGCCTCGAAACCGTCCAACAAACCTTGCCGGGCTTTCCGCGAATTACGAAAGTCCGATCAGATCACCGAAAGCTGTCCCCGATGCGTCGCAATTCTTTCCTGCTGTCTTTCGGCCTGGCCGCTGTTCTGGCGCTGGGTCCGGTTCCCGCCGCCCTGGCGCAGGCGGACGGGCCGCCGCCGGCCCCCGTCACCGTGATCGAGGCCCGGCCCACCGACTATACCGTCACCGCAAGGCTGCCGGGCCGGATCAAGGCCTCGACCATTTCCGAGGTGCGGCCGCAGGTCGCCGGCATCATCCGCGAGCGGCTGTTCGAAGAAGGCACGGTGATCGAGGCGGGGCAGCCGCTTTACCAGATCGAATCCGACACCTATGCCGCGTCGGTTTCGGCGGCGCAGGCGGCGGTTGCGCAGGCGCAGGCGAACTACGACCTGGCCATCCGCGAGGCCGATCGCGCCGAAGAGCTGTTCGCCAGCAAGGCCGGGTCCGCCCAGCGGCTGGACAGCGCGGTCGCGGCGCGCGAGGCTGCGGATGCGGCGCTGAAACTGGCCAAGGCGCAGCTGCAATCGGCCGAGATCGACCTGGACCGGACAACGATCCGCGCGGCGATTTCGGGGGTGGTCGGGTTTTCGCAGGTCAGCACCGGCGCGCTGGTCGCCGCCCAGCAGCCCAATGCGCTGACCACGATCCGGGCGCTGGACCCGGTGCATGTGGACGTGACGCAATCGGCCAACGACCTGCTGCGCTGGCAGCAGACGCAGCATGGCGCCCAGCCGGAGGACCGGCAGGCGACGCTGATCCTGCCGACCGGAGAGATCTATCCCCTGCGCGGCGAACTGCGCGCCGCCGAGCCGCAGGTCGAGCCGACGACCGGGATGATCACGCTGCGCATCTCGTTTCCCAACCCCGACCACCTGCTGCTGCCGGGGCTTTACGTCGAGGTGATCCTGCCGCAGGCCGAGGAAAAGGACGTGTATCTGGTTCCGCAATCGGCGGTGATGCGCGATACGCAGGGCACCCCGCATGCCTGGGTGGTCGAGAATGACACCGTGGCAGTGCGCTCGCTTGAGGTGCTGACCTCGGACGGCAGCAACTGGGTGGTGAAAAGCGGGTTGCAGCCGGGCGACCGGATCATCACCTCGGGCTTCCAGAAGACCGGCCCGGGCGCCCCGGTGACCATCGTGCCCGGCCAGCAGCCCGCCGCCGCGCCAGAGGCCGCCGCCACCGACGCCGCTGCGGCGCAGGGGGACTGAACCCATGGCCCGTTTCTTTATCGACCGCCCGATCTTTGCCTGGGTGATCGCCATCATCATCATGGGGCTGGGGACGCTGTCGATCCTGCGGCTGCCGATCTCGCAATACCCGGCCATCGCCGGGCCCTCGATCGTCATCAGGACCGTCTATCCGGGTGCTTCGGCCGAAACCGTGGCCGATACCGTCGTCCAGCTGATCGAGCGCGAGATGACCGGGCTGGACGGGCTGCGCTACATCAACTCGACCACCACCTCGACCGGCTGGGCCACGATCACCCTGACCTTCGAGATGGGCACCGACCCCGACATCGCGCAGGTGCAGGTGCAGAACAAGCTGGCCCGCGCGCAGACCGTCCTGCCCGAGCCGGTGGTCCGCCAGGGCGTCGGGGTGTCGAAATCCGCCACCGGCTTCCTGATGGTGGTCGGGCTGATTTCCAGCGACGGCGCCCGCACGGCGGTGGACCTGTCGGACTACCTCAACTCGTTCATGGTAGAGCCGCTCTCGCGGCTTGAAGGCGTGGGCAACGTGCAGGTGTTCGGGTCGGAATATTCGATGCGGATCTGGCTCGACCCGACGCGGCTGAAATACTACGACCTGTCGCCCGCCCAGGTGGTCGCGGCGATCCGCGCGCAGAACGCGCAGATTTCGGCCGGTTCCTTCGGCGCGATGCCCGCCCCCCCCGGCCAGCAACTGAACGCCACCATCACCGCGCAGTCGCTGCTGCGCACCCCCGAGGATTTCGAGCGGATCGTGCTGCGCGCCGATACCGACGGCGGGCTGGTGCTGCTGCGCGATGTGGCCCGCGCTGAACTGGGGTCGGAAAACTACGAGATCGCCAGTTATTACAACGGGCTGCCCTCGTCGGGGCTGGCGATCCAGCTGGCCTCGGGGGCCAATGCGCTGGAAACCTCGAAACTGGTCAAGGACAAGCTGGAGGAACTGGCAGAGTTCCTGCCCGCGGGCATGGAATACCTGATCCCCTACGACACCACGCCCTTTGTGCTGATCTCGATCAAGGCGGTGGTCAAGACGCTGGTCGAGGCGATGGCGCTGGTTTTCCTCGTCATGCTGATCTTCCTGCACAATTTCCGTGCGACCCTGATTCCGACGCTGGCGGTGCCGGTGGTGATCCTGGGCACCTTCGGGATCATGGCGGCGCTGGGCTTCACCATCAACACGCTGACCATGCTGGCAATGGTGCTGGCCATCGGGTTGCTGGTGGACGACGCCATCGTCGTGGTCGAGAACGTCGAGCGGATCATGCGCGACGAGCGGCTGGGCCCGCTTGAGGCGACCCGCAAGTCGATGGACGAGATTTCGGGCGCGCTGGTCGGCATCGGGCTGGTGATCTCGGCCGTGTTCGTGCCGATGGCGTTCTATGGCGGTTCGACCGGCGAGATGTACAAGCAGTTCGCCATCACCATCGTTTCGGCCATGCTGCTGTCGGTGATCGTGGCGCTGATCTTTACTCCGGCGCTTTGCGCCACGATGCTCAAGCCGCATTCCCATGGGCACCGCAAGGGGCTGATAGGCCGGCTGGGCGGCAGCTTCGGTGACTGGTTCGAACGCAATTTCGCGCGCGTGACCCATGTCTATGTGGCGATCGTCCGGGCGACCTCGGCGCGGCCCTTCCGCATGATGCTGGTCTATCTGCTGGTCGTGGGCGGCATGGTGGTGCTGTATCAGCGCACCCCCACCGCCTTTCTGCCGGACGAGGACCAGGGTTCGATCATGGTGATCGTGCAGGGCCCGACCGGCACCACCGCCGAGGCCACCGAAGAGGTGATGACCCGCGTATCCGAATACTTCACCACCGCCGAGGCCGGAAACGTCGAATCGGTGTTCTCGGTGCGCGGATTTTCCTTTGCCGGGCAGGGGCAGAACATGGGGATGATGTTCGTCCGGCTGGCCGACTGGGCCGCGCGGCCCGACCCCGAACAATCCGCCGCGGCCATCGCCGGACGCGCCTTCGGCCCGCTGATGGGCGGTATCCGCGAGGCGCTGGTCATCCCGATCGTGCCGCCCGCGGTGCTGGAACTGGGCAACTCCAGCGGGTTCTCTGCCTATCTCACCGCGGCCGCCGGCCAAAGCCACGAAGAACTGCTGGCCGCGCGCAACCAGCTTCTGGGCCTGGCCAGCCAAAGCCCGGTGCTGACCGCGGTGCGCCCCAACGGGGTCGAGGATGCCTCGCAGTTCAAGATCGACATCGACTGGGCCAAGGCCGGGGCGGTGGGGGTAACGGCGACGGATGTCGGCTCGTTCCTCTCGACGATCTGGTCGGGGACCTATGTCAACGACTTCCTGTATAACGGCCGGATCAAGCGGGTCTATGTGCAGGGCGAGCCATGGGCGCGCACCGCGCCGCGCGACCTGGAGTTGTGGCGGTTGCAGAACGGCAATGGTGAATTCGTCGATTTCTCGACCTTTGCCACGCAGGACTGGGTGTATGGTCCCCAGCAGGTGACGCGCTACAACGCGCTGCCGGCCATGGGAATCGAGGGCCAGCCGGCGCCGGGCTATTCCACCGGCGACGCCCTGACCGAGCTGGAGGCCCTGGCCACACAGCTGCCGCCCGGCTTCAACCTGCAATGGACCGGCCTGTCGCTAGAGGAAAAACAGGCCGGCGCCGGGGCGATGACGCTTTACGCGCTGGCGCTGGCCACGGTGTTCCTGTGCCTTGCCGCGCTGTATGAAAGCTGGACCATCCCCATCGCGGTGCTGCTGGCGATGCCGGTCGGTATTCTTGGCGCGCTGATCGGCGCCTGGGTCGGGGGGCAGGAAAACGGGGTCTATTTCCAGGTCGGGCTGCTGACCGTGGTCGGGCTGACCGGCAAGAACGGCATCATGATCGTGGCCTTCGCCCGCGAACGGATGGAGGTCATGGGCGAAACCGCGCTGACCGCCGTGCGCGAGGCCGCAAGGCTGCGGTTCCGCCCGATCCTGATGACCTCGCTTGCCTTCGGGCTGGGGGTGCTGCCGCTGGTGGTCTCGACCGGCGCCGGGGCGGGGGCGCGCCACGCGATCGGCTACGCTACCTTCTTCGGCACCGTCACCGGCACCCTGCTGACGCTGCTGTTCGTGCCGGTCGCCTTCGTGATGGTGACGCGATTGTTCTCGTCGCGGCGCAAGGATCCCGAAGCGCAAACGGACTAGGCCGGCGCCACTGCCCGGCAGGTTCCCGAAGGCCCCGGCACCATCGGCTGGGGCCTTTTCTTTTCCTTTTCCTCCCCCCGGCGTTCTTTCTTGTCCGAATATCCCGGCGGTCCGGGGGGCGGTCCGGCAGCAAAAACATCACTCTGGCACTGGTTCTTTGCCCTTGCCCGCGCCATGATGCCCCGACCACGATACCAGAGGACATGATGCCGGCGCCGATCCTGACTGCACTTTCACTTGGATTCGCCGTCTATCTTGTCGTCATTGGCATCTACATCATCGCCGAGAACCGCCGCCCCAGCGCCACGCTGGCCTGGATGCTGCTGTTTGCGCTGGTGCCGGGGGTGGGGGTGGTGTTCTACCTGCTGTTCGGGCGCCAGCACGAAAACTTCGGCCTGACCGGCAAGCTGATGCGGCAAAAGCTGGACGCGCGGCTGGCGCCGCTGATCGACGGGCTGCAACCCGAGCACCGCGAGGCGCTGGCGCGGCTTGAGGCCGAGGACGGCTCGGCCGCCTCGCTGTCCGAGCTGGTGCGCAACACCACCCGCTCGACCGTGACCACCCGCAACCGGATCGAGCTGTTGCAGGATGCGCCGCTGGCCTATCCGCGACTGATCGAGGATTTGCGCGCTGCCCGCCACTCGATCCACCTGCAATATTTCAGCTGGAACGCCGATGACTTCGGCGAAAAGCTCAAGGAAATCCTGACCGAAAAGGCCGCGCAGGGCGTGGCGGTGCGCATTCTCTATGACCCGGTCGGGTCGCTTTTCATGCTGAGCCGCCGCTATATCCGCGAGATGCGCGCCGGCGGCGTGCGGTTCGAGCCGTTCTCGAAGCTCTGGCGCGTCCATACCGTTTCGTATCGCAACCACCGCAAGATCGCGGTGATCGACGGGCAGGTGGGCCATACCGGCGGCATGAACATCGGGGGCGAGCACCTGCACCCGCCGCGCGGGTTCCGGCTGTGGCGCGACACCAACATCCGCATGACGGGGTCGTCCGTGGCGCTGTTGCAGGCGGTGTTCGCGGTCGACTGGCACAACGCCACCGGCGAGGACCTGTTTCTCCCGGAAAACTTTCCGCCCACCCCCGCGGAACTGCACGAGGCGCGGCTGCCGGTGCAGCTGACGCTGTCGGGGCCGGACTCGGAATGGCAGGCGATCCGGCAGCTTTATTTCGCGATGATCGTGGGGGCGCGGGAACGGGTCTATCTGCAATCGCCGTTCTTCATCCTGGACACCAGCATCGCCGAGGCGCTCAAGGCGGCGGCGCTGTCGGGGGTGGATGTGCGGGTGATGATCAGCGAACGCGGCGCCCGGCAATACATGCCCTACTGGGCAGCCAACACCTATATGCGGGAAATCGCCGCCTCGGGCGCGCAGGTGCTGCTGTATCAGCCGGGCTATCTGCACGCCAAGACGGTGATCGCCGACGGGCGGGTCTGCTCCATCGGCTCGGCGAACATCGACATCCGCAGCTTTGCGATCAACTACGAACTGAACGCGGTGATCTATGACGCCGAGTTCTCGCAGGCGCTTGAACGCGATTTCCTGCGCGACATGCAGGACTGCCGTGAATTCACCGTTGCCGGATACCAGTCCTGCAACCGCCTGCTGCGGTTCCGCGATTCGCTGGCGCGGCTGCTGTCGCCGCTGATGTAGGGCAGGGGAAGGGGGCCTTGCCTTGCCCCCCGCCGCCGGCGGCTGCCCGCGGGATATTCGGGCAAGGCAGAAGCGGACCCGACCTCAGCCCTTGAGCCGGGCCAGCAGGGACGAGGTGTCCCAGCGGCCGCCGCCCATCATCTGCACCTCTTTGTAGAACTGGTCGATCAGGGCGGTGACCGGCAGGCTGGCGCCGATTTCGTCGGCGGTCTTCAGGCAGATGCCCAGATCCTTGCGCATCCAGTCCACCGCAAAACCAAAGTCATAGCGCCCCTCGGCCATGGTGGCGTGGCGGTTCTGCATCTGCCAGCTGCCGGCGGCGCCCTGGCTGATGACCTCGACCAGTTCGGGGATCGAAAGCCCGGCGCGCTGCGCAAAGTTCAGCGATTCGGCCAACCCCTGCACCAGCCCGGCAATGGCGATCTGGTTGCACATCTTGGCCAGTTGCCCCGCGCCGCTGTCGCCCATGCGCCGGCAGATGCGCCCGTAGGCGGCGATCAGCGGCTCGGCGGCGGCGTAATCCTGTTGCGAGCCGCCGCACATCACCGACAACTGCCCGTTTTCCGCGCCCGCCTGCCCGCCCGAAACCGGCGCGTCCACGAAGCCGACCCCAAGTTCCCGCGCCGCCGCCGCCAGTTCCCGCGTCACCTCGGCCGAAACGGTGGTGTGGTCCACGAAGATCGCCCCCGGGGCCATGCCGGCAAAGGCGCCGTCCGGGCCCAGGCACACCGCGCGCAGGTCGTCGTCGTTGCCCACGCAGGCCATGACGAACTGCGCGCCCTGCGCAGCCTCGCGCGGGGTGGCGGCGTGGCGGCCCCGGTGCTCGCGGGTCCAGTCGAGCGCCCGTGCCGCGGTGCGGTTGTAGACCGCGACCTCGTGCCCGGCGGCGGCCAGATGTCCCGCCATCGGGAACCCCATCACCCCCAGCCCCAGAAACGCCACTTGCGCCATCGCACCCTCCTGTCCGGGCCGCGTTGAAAACCGGCGGCCGCTGCCCTATCAGCCTGTCACATTCCACCGCCCTCTGGTCCCGGTCAACCGGGGCCGCCGGTTTTCAAGGACGCCGCCGCCCATGCTTTCGCTGTTTCGCTGGCTGGTCCGGCTGACCATCGGCCTGATCGTGGTATCCGTCGGCGCGTTGGCGCTGGCGTGGTATTTCGCGGTCCGCTCGTTGCCCGATTACGACGCCGATCTGGCGCTGGCCGGGGTCGAGCAGCCGGTCGAGATCGTGCGCACCACCGAGAACATCCCCCATATCCTCGCCTTGACCGACCGCGACGCGTTCTTTGCGCTGGGGTTCGCCCATGCACAGGACCGGCTGTTCCAGATGATGGTGCTGCGCCGCGCCGCGCAGGGCCGGCTGTCCGAGATGTTCGGCGAACGCGCCTATGCCGCCGACGACCTGGCCCGCCGGCTGGGGCTGTGGCGCAACGCGCAGGCCTCTCTTGCCGCGCAGGACCTGGCGACGCAGCAGGCGTTGCAGGCCTATGCCGACGGGGTGAATGCCTGGGTCGAGCAGGTCAACCAGGGCGCTTTGGGCCGCGGCGCGCCCGAGTTCTTTCTGCTGCCCGGCGACATCGCCTATTGGCAGCCGGCGGATTCGCTGGCGATCCTCAAGCTGGTCGCCGCCGGGGCGACGCGGCAGGTCACGGCCGAGGTCACGCGGGCCAGGGTCTCGCTTGCCGCGCCCGAGCGGGGGGGCGATCTGGTCCGTGCCGCCGGGGAACCGGCGCTGCCCCCCTATGCGGCGCTGTTCGGGGATGGCGCGCGCTTTGCCTCGCCGGCCGAAGCGGCGCCCGAGGACTGGTTCGCCGGGCTGGTCGGCTATATCCGCATGGGGCGCGGCAGTTCCGCGAACGGTTTTGCCGCCAGCGCCAGCCGCACCGCCGCCGGCGCGCCGCTGCTGGCCAACGACCCGCAGGTGGCGCTGACCGCGCCGTCGCTGTGGTATCTGGCCCGGATGGACCTGCGCGCCGGCAGCGTGATCGGCGGCACCATCCCCGGCATCCCGGCGGTGCTGACCGGGCGCAACCAGCGGCTGGCCTGGGGGCTGACCCCGGCGTGGATCGACGACCAGGACATCGTGATGGAGGAGGTCCAGCCCGGCGCCCCCGACCGTTATCTGGCCGACGGCGGCTGGCGCGAGTTCACCACCCGGCACGAGGTGATCCGCGTCCACGGCGCCGAGGATCGCCGCATCACCCTGCGCGAAACCGAGGCCGGC
Source organism: Alphaproteobacteria bacterium (assembly GCA_036678445.1). Taxonomy (GTDB): domain Bacteria; phylum Pseudomonadota; class Alphaproteobacteria; order Rhodobacterales; family Rhodobacteraceae; genus Paracoccus. The sequence goes on along the minus strand of JAZIHR010000062.1, from coordinate 4,832 downwards.
CCGGTGATCCCGCCGGCGCATCTGGGGCTGGCGGCGGTGACCCCGGACGGCTATGTCCCGGCGCTGCGCTGGACCGGGCTTTCGGCGCAGGACACCACGCTCAGCGCGCTGATCGCGCTGATGCAGGCGCCCGACCGAGCCATGGCGGGGCGGGCGGTGCGCGGCATCGTCGCGCCGGCGGTGCAGGTGACGCTGGCCGACCCCGATGGCGTCGCGCAACTGCTGGCCGGAGAGATCCCGCGCCGCCCGGCCGAGCATCCCACCGCCGGGCGGATGCCCGCGCCCGGCCGAAACCCGGCGGTGCGCTGGCTCGACCCGGTGGTGCCCGACGACCCGATCCGCGTGACCGAGCCGGCGCAGGGCATGGTCGCGGCGACCGGGGCCGAACCGGCGGGCGCGGCGCCCCCTGCGGGGTTCGTGCTTGGCCACGATCGCGACGAGCCCCTGCGGCTGGCGCGGCTGGGCCGACTGCTGGCCTCGCGCGAGATCCATTCCCGCGACAGCTTCATCGACGCTCAGCTGGATACGGTCAGCCCGGCGGCGCGGGCGCTGCTGCCGCTGGTCGGCGCCGACCTGTGGTTCACCGGCGAGGCCGCCGCCCCCGGCACCCCCGAACGCCAGCGCCAGGACGCGCTGGCGTTGCTGGCGGAATGGGACGGGAACATGGGCGAGCACCTGCCCGAGCCGCTGATCTATTCGGCCTGGATGCGGCAGTTGCAGGACCGGCTGGTCCGGGACGAGCTGGGGGCGCTGGCGACGGGGCTGTCGGCGCAGTTGCGGCCGGTTTTCATCGACCGGGTGTTCCGCAACACGGACGGCGCCGGGGCCTGGTGCGACGTGGTGCAATCGGCGCCGGTCGAAGACTGCGCCACCATCGCCCGGCAGGCGCTGGATGCCGCGCTGATCGAACTCAGCGCGCGTTTCGGTCCCGATGTCGAAAGCTGGCGCTGGGGCGATGTGCATGTCGCGCGCCACGAACATCCGGCGCTGGGGCGGATGCCGCTGATCGGCTGGGTGGTCAGCCTGGTGCAGTCTACCTCGGGCGACGGATCGAGCCTTGCCCGGGCGCCGGTCATGGGGGAAGGCGCCGACCCCTGGGCGGCGATCGGCGGCGCGGGGTATCGCGGCGTCTATGATCTGGCCGACCCGGACAGCTCGGTCTTCATCATCGCCACCGGCCAGTCCGGCCACCCGCTGTCGCGTCACTACGACGACCTGGCGGAACGCTGGCGGCGCGGAGAATACGTCACGATGTCGCTGGACCCGACGCTGGCCCGCGCCGGCGCCCGCGGGGTGACAGTGCTGCGGCCGCTGCCCTGAGGCTGAGGCGGGGCGCATTGCGAAGGGGGCGCGCTGCGCCCTGCGGCGCCGTCGGCACGGGGGGCACTGGCATAGGGGGCGCTGGCATAGGGGGCGCTGGCACGGGGGCGCTGCCCCCGCATCCCCGGGATATTTTCGTGATGAAGAAACGCGCGGGCGTGCGCGCAGAAGACCCTTTAAAGAGCCTTCTTCAGCGCCTCGACCAGGTCGGTGCGTTCCCAGCTGAAGCCGCCGTCCGCTTCCGGCTGGCGGCCGAAATGGCCGTAGGCGGCGGTGCGGCGGTAGATCGGCTTGCACAGGTCCAGGTGGTTGCGGATGCCCAGCGGCGTCAGGTCCATGACCTTGCGCAGGGCGCGCTCGATCTCGATCTCGGGGACTTCGCCGGTGCCGTAGGTGTCGGCATAGATCGACAGCGGCTCGGCCACCCCGATCGCGTAGGAGAGCTGAAGCACGCAGCGTTTCGCCAGCCCCGCTGCGACCACGTTCTTGGCCAGGTAGCGCGCCGCATAGGCGGCCGAGCGGTCGACCTTGGTCGGGTCCTTGCCCGAAAACGCCCCGCCGCCGTGGGGGGCCGCGCCGCCGTAGGTGTCGACGATGATCTTGCGCCCGGTCAGCCCCGCGTCCCCGTCCGGCCCGCCGATGACGAAGGTGCCGGTGGGGTTGACGTGCCAGACGGTGTCCTCGGTCAGCCAGCCTTCGGGCAGCACCTCGCGCACATAGGGTTCCACGATGGCGCGGATGTCGTCCGAGGTCTGTGACGCGTCCTTGTGCTGGTGGCTGATGACGATCTGGGTGATTCCGACCGGGCGGCCGTTTTCATAGCGCACCGACAGCTGCGACTTGGCGTCGGGGCCAAGGGTCGGCTGCTCGCCGGATTTGCGCGCCCTGGCCAGACGGCGCAGGATCGCGTGGGCATACTGGATCGGCGCGGGCATCAGCTCGGGGGTTTCGTCCACCGCATAGCCGAACATGATCCCCTGGTCGCCCGCCCCGTCGCGGTCCACGCCCTGCGCGATATGGGCGGATTGTTCGTGCAGGAAATTCAGGACATGGCAGGTGTTCCAGTGGAATTTTTCCTGCTCGTATCCGATGTCGCGGATCACGCCCCGGGCGATTTCCGGGATCCGCCCCATGGTCGAGGTCAGCCGCCCCTTGTCCTTCAGCCCGATCTCGCCCCCGATCACCACCATCCCGGTGGTGGCGAAGGTCTCGCAGGCGACGCGGGCCAGCGGTTCCTGTTCAAGCAGCGCATCGAGCACCGCGTCCGAGATCTGGTCGCACAGCTTGTCGGGATGCCCCTCCGAGACGGACTCGGAGGTGAAGACGTAATTCTGACGGGACATGGTTGCTCCATTGGTTCAGGACCTCTCCACGCCAGGAAGCCGTTGTGGGGGTCGTGAGGGCGGCGATACGCCCTTGTGCGGGTGGCGTCAATAACCGCGACGGTTGTGCCGCGCGATCGCCAGCGCCGCGGCCGCCAGCACCATCAGCGCCAGCATCGGCCAGTCGCCCCAGCGCCACCACAGCGTGGGCGGCAGCGCGCCCGGCAGGGGCGCGTCCAGCACGCCGTCGCGGTTCAGCGCCAGCGTCGCGCGCACCGCCCCGCGCGCGTCGATCACCGCCGACACCCCGGTATTGGCCGCGCGCAGCAGCGGCAGCCCCGACTGGATCGACCGCAGCCGCGCCTGTGCCAGGTGCTGATAGGGGCCCGACCAGCTGCCGAACCACGCGTCGTTGGTGACTTGCAGGATCCATTCCGGGCGCTGGCCGCGCAGCAGGTGACGCTCGAATATCGCCTCGTAGCAGATCAGCGGCTGGAACGGCGGCAGGCCATCGACGGTCAGCAGTTGCGGGCCGGGGCCGCTGGAGTAGCCGTGGCCGTGCTGAGCGGCAAAGGCAGTGATGCCGAACCGCGCCAGCGTATCGCCCCAGGGGATGTATTCGCCGAAGGGGACCAGGTGGAACTTGTCGTAGACCGCGCCGATCCGCGCGTCGGGGGTGAACTCGGCCAGGCTGTTGAACCAGGCGGAGCCCTCGGCCCGCTGGATACCGACCAGGGTGGTGGTGCCGGATTGGGCGGCGATGTCGTCCAGCGCCGGGCCGGCCTCGTTCAGCAGGAAGGGCACGGCGGTTTCCGGCCAGACCACCAGGTCGGGCCGGCCGTCACCCAGCGCCGGGTCCAGCGGCAGCGCCGATAGCGCGGTCAGCCGGTCGTAGAACTGCGGTGCCCAGAACGGGTCCCATTTCAGCGTCTGGTCGGCGTTGGGCTGGACCAGGCGGACGATCTGGCCGTGGTCCGGGGGCAGGGGCCGCGCCAGCCGGGCCAGCCCCGCGCCCCAGGCCACCGCGATCAGCGCCGCCGACAGCCCGAAGCCAAGGGTGATGCCACGGCGCCCGACACCCAGCACCGGCAGCATCGCCGCCGCCAGCGTCAGCGCCGACAGCCCCGGCGCGCCCAGCCACGCCGCAACCTGCCCGGCGGGGGTGTCGATCCAGATATGCCCGGTCAGCGCCCAGGGCAGCCCGGTGAAAATCCAGCCCCGCAGCCAGTCCGAGACCAGCAGCGCCAGCGCCAGCGCCGCCGCCCGGCTGGGGCGATCCCAACCGACCCGATGCGCGGCCAGCGCCGGCAGCGCCCAGAACAGCGCCCCGCCAAGCGCCATCAGCACCAGCGCAAAGGGCGACATCCAGCCGTAACGCTCGGCCTCGACCAGAAAGGGCTGGGTGATCCAGGAAAGCGCCAGGGCAAAATGCCCGCCGCCGGCCACCAGCGCGCGCAGCCCGGCCTCGCGGGGCGAGCGCGCGCCCGCCACCCGCCAGATGATTGCCGAAAGGGCCAGCACCGCCGCGGGCCACAGCCCCCAGGGGGCCTGCCCCAGCGCGGCGATCATCCCGATGGCCAGGTCGGTGCCAAGGCTCAGCGCCAGAGGTAACCTGCGCCCGGTGGGGGCAGGCTTCCCGGGTGCCGCGCCGGCCGGCAGCGGCGGCTGGTCCGCCGGGCGCATGGCGCGCGTCAGCCTTGCGCCGGGCCAGTGTCCTCGGGGCTGCCCGCAGGTCCGGCGCCGTCAGCGGCGGCATCCGTGCCTGTGCCGGCATCATCCGCCGCCTTCTTGGCGGTGGATCTGGTTGTGGACTTGGCGGCCGGCTTGGCAGTGGTCCGGGTCGTCGCGGCCTTGGTGGCCGGGGTCTTGGCCGGAGCCTTGCGGGTGCGCGGTTTCGCGGCGGGTTTTTCCGGTGCCTCGGCCGCATCGTCCGGGGATGAGGGCGCCGCTTTGGCCGCCGCTTCGTCAGCCTCTTTCGCTGCGGCTTTGGTGGTTCTCGTGGTTTTCGAGGGGGCCTTGGCGGTTGCTGCCGCGGGTTTCGCAGTGGTGGTCCGGCGGGTGCGCTTGGGCTTTTCCACGGCTTCGGCTTCGGCTTCGGCCTTGGGCTCGACGGGCGGCAAAGCCTCTCCGGCGGGTGCTTCGGCTGACGCTTCGGCCGAGGCGGGGGCCTCGGTCGGGGCGGTGTCGGGG
>JAZIHR010000061.1:0-15538 GCA_036678445.1 Alphaproteobacteria bacterium | reverse complement strand
CCCCCGCCCCCTGCGTGGCACAGTCGCGCCATGTCGCTGACCGCTCGCATCGTGGTGCTGGTCCTGGCCGTGCAGCTGGCGCTGGTCGCGGCGCTGGGGCTGTTGCTGACCGCCAGCGCGCGCGAGGCGGTGGCGGCCGAGGTCGCGGCCTCGATGCGGTCCGCGCGCGAGCTAGTGCTGACCACGGTCGCCGCGCTGATCGACACCGTGCCGGGCGAGCGCCTGCCCGCCACCCTGGCCGAGCGGGTGATCGAGCCGCGCCACGTCCGCATCCTGATCTATGACGCCGCCAGCGGGCAGGTGGCCTCGCCCCACAATGCGGCACCGCGGCCCGAGCCGGCGCCGGAATGGTTCACCCGGCTGCTGGCGCCGCAGGTGCAGTCCACCCAGTTGCAGGTGGTCGAGAACCAGGCGATCCGCGGGCTGGCGATGATCTCGGGCGATCCGGCGGCGGAAATCGCCAGGGTCTGGGACGATGCGCGGGCGCTGGCCGGGCTGCTGGCGCTGGCCGGGCTGGCGCAGCTGGCGCTGATCTGGGCGATCCTGCGCGCCGGGCTGCGGCCGCTGGCGCGGGTCTCATCGGTGCTGGACCGGCTGGCGGGGGGCGATCTGGACGCGCGGGCGGGGCGGGTGCGCACCCCCGATCTTGCGCCGCTGGCCGCCGATGTGGACCGGCTGGCGCAGGCGCTGGCGGATGCGCAGGCCGACCGCGCGCGGCTGTCGCGGCAGGTGGTCGGGCGCGGCGATCAGGAACGCGCCGCCATCGCCCGCGACCTGCATGACGAATACGGCCCCTGCCTGTTCGCGCTGCGGGTCGAGGCCGGGGCGATCCGCGACTCTGCCTCGAACGCGGCGTTGCGGGACCACGCCGAAAACATCCTGACCATTGCCGACCAGATCCGGCAGGTGAACAGCGCGCTGCTGTCCGGGTTGCGGCCGATGGCGCTGGGGCAGCTGCCGCTGGCCACGGTGCTGTCGGACCTGTTCGACGACCTTGCCCAGCGGCACGAAAGCATCCGCTGGTCGCTGGACCTGCCCCAAGACCTGCCCGAGCCGGACGAGGCCACCGCCCTGACAATCTACCGCATCCTGCAAGAGGGCACGACCAACGCCCTGCGCCACGCCGGCGCCACACGCATTGCCGCCGCCGTGGACCACCCCCCGCAAGGCTGGACCGTGCGCCTGTCCGACGACGGCGTTGGCCTGCGCGGCGCACCCGAGGGCAACGGCCTGTCGGGGATGCGCGAACGCGTGGGCCTGCTGGGCGGCAGTTTCGACGTGCAGGACGGGGCGCGGGGTGTCACACTCTGCGCGACATTGCCGGACCAGACCGCCCCATGACCAAGACCGCCCCCGACCCCGCCCGCACCGCCATGGTGGTGGACGACCACCCGATCACCCATCTGGGCTGCGGGCGGCTGCTGGCCGATCTGGGCTATGGCCGGGTGCTCAAGGCCATGTCGGGGGACGAGGCGCTGGCGCTGCTGGACGACCACCAGCCGCAGGTGGTGGTGCTGGACATCTCGCTGCCCGGCACCGGCGGGCTGGCGCTGATCGCGCCGATCCTGGAACGCTCGCCCGACAGCGCGATCCTGATGTTTTCCATGAACGACCAGCCCGGTTTCGCCGCCCGCGCGCTGGCCGAGGGCGCGCATGGCTTCCTGTCCAAGAACGCCCCGCCCGAGGAATTCGGCACCGCCATCCGCGCGCTGGAAGCGGGCGAGTTCTACCTGCCGCCGCGCATGGCGCTGGCCCTGGCGACGCGGCAGGCGGGGGCCGACCGTTCCGCCGCGCTGACCGCGCGCGAGGACGAGGTGCTGACCCTGATCGGCAAGGGGCTGGCGCTGCAACAGGTCGCCGACCGGCTGGGGGTCAGCTACAAGACCGTGGCCAACGCCGCCTCGACGCTGAAGCGCAAGCTGGGGGTGTCGAACATGACCGGGCTGATCCGCCACGCGGTGGAACGCGACCGCTAGCACCGGTCACGCCGCCCGCGCCGGGTTCCGTCACACCGCGATGTTGTCGATCAGCCGCACCGGCCCCAGCCATGCAGCGGCCAGCAGCCGTGCCGGCGCGCCGGGCTCGACCCGGTCCAGCGGGGCCAGGGTTTCGGGGTGGCGCAGGTCCAGATATTCGACCTGCTCGAACCCGGCCGAGGTGATTGCGTCCCGCGCCTGCGACAGCACCTTCGCCGTGTCTCCGCCCGCGCGCAGCCGCGCAGCAGCCGCCGCCATCGCAAGATGCAGCGCCGGCGCGATCGCCCGGTCGGCGGACGACAGCCGCGCGTTGCGCGAGGACAGCGCCAGCCCGTCGTCCTCGCGCAGGGTCGGGCAGCCGGTGATCGCGGTGGGAATGTTCAGGTCGGCCACCATGCGGCGCACGATCTGCAACTGCTGCCAGTCCTTTTCGCCAAAGAACACCCGGTCGGCGCCGGTCATCAGCAGCAGCTTGGCCACCACCGTCGCCACGCCGTCGAAATGCCCCGGGCGGAAATCACCGCACATGCCGCGGTCCAGCCCCTCGACCCGGACCGTGGTGGCGAAACCGGGGGGATAGACCTCGTCCACCGGCGGCATGAACAGCACATCGACGCCGCGCGGGCCAAGGATGGCGCGGTCGCTGTCCTCGTGCCGGGGGTAATTGGCCAGGTCCTCGGCGCGGTCGAACTGCCGCGGGTTCACGAACAGGGTAACGATCACCCGGTCGCAGGCAGAGCGCGCCGCATCGACCAGCGACAGATGCCCCGCATGCAAGGCGCCCATCGTCGGCACCACCGCCACGGTCTCGCCCCGGCCCCGCCAGCCCGCGACATGGCCGCGCAAATCCGCGACGCTGCGCGCCACCTGCATTTCACCCATGATTGCCCCCTTTGCCCCGCAGACGCGGGTGACAGGCCACAGCGGCGCGGAAAACGCAACGGAAAATCCCGCGGCCGGTCAGGGGACCGGGGTCCACATCACGTCCTCGATCCGCGGCGCGGCGGTCGCCAGCATCACCAGCCGGTCGAAGCCCAGCGCAATGCCGCTGGAGGGCGGCATGATCGCCAGCGCCGCCAGCAGATCCTCGTCCAGCGGATAGGTTTCGCCGTAGACGCGCGATTTCTCGGCCATCTCGGCCTGAAAGCGGCGGCGCTGCTCGGCCGGGTCGGTCAGCTCGCCAAAGCCGTTGGCCAGCTCGACCCCGCAGGCGTAAAGCTCGAACCGTTCGGCCACGCGGGGGTCGTCGGGGGCGCGGCGGGCCAGCGCAGCCTCGGGCGCCGGGTAGCGGTCAAGGATGGTGGCGCGGCCGTGGCCCAGATGCGGCTCGACATGGGTGACGAGGATGCGCGACAGGATGTCGGACCAGCCGTCATCCGCCGCCACCCGCAACCCGCAGGCGCGCGCCTGTTCGGCCAGCCCATCGCGGTCGGTCGCGCCGTCCGCACCCACCGTCGCCAGCAGGTCGATGCCGGCATGGCGCTGGAAGGCATCAGCCACCGACAGGCGTTCCGGGGGGACGAAAGGGTCGCAGGAATGGTCGCGGAACCGCAGCATGTCGCTGCCCGCCGCACGCGCCGCCAAGCCCAGCAGCGCGGCACAGTCCTGCATCAACACCTCATACCCCTCGCCCACCCGATACCATTCCAGCATGGTGAATTCGGGGCTGTGCAGGGGGCCGCGCTCGCGGTTGCGCCAGACATGGGAAAAGGCGGCGATCCGGGTCTCGCCCGCCGCCAGCAGCTTTTTCATCGCGAATTCGGGGCTGGTGTGCAGGTAAAGCCGCCGCGCCTGCCCGTCGTTGCCGATGGCGTCGGTGGCGAATGCGTGCAGATGCGCCTCGTTTCCCGGGCTGGCGGCAAGGGCGGCGGGGTCGACCTCGGTGAAGCCCCCGGCCTCCAGCCAGTTGCGAAAGCCGCGCTGGATGCGCCCCCGCGCCGCCAGCAGCGGGCGCCGATCTGCATGGCGGGCCGGGTCCCACCAGGGTGTTTCCGTCATCTCTGGAGATTTCCGCTGAACTGCGCTAAGGAACGCGGCAATAATTCCCACATTCCCAGATCGCAAGAAAGACGCCAGTGAAAGTCATCGCATCGAGCCTGCGCAAAGGCAACGTCGTCGAACTGGACGGCAAGCTGTATGTCGTGCTGACCGCCCAGAACTTCCACCCCGGCAAGGGCACCCCGGTGACCCAGGTCGACATGCGCCGCATCTCGGACGGCACCAAGGTCAGCGAACGCTGGCGCACCACCGAACAGGTGGAACGCGCCCATGTCGACGAACGCGCCTACGACTATCTGTACGAGGACGGCGAGGGCTTCCACTTCATGGAACCCGAAACCTACGAACAGGTCGTCGCCCCGGCCGAGATGGTCGGCGACCAGAAAGCCTATCTGCAGGAAGGGATGCGAGTGTTCCTGCAAGTGTTCGAGGGCGCGCCGATCGCCATGGAACTGCCGCAGAAGATCACCGTCGCGGTGGTCGAGACCGAGCCGGTGGTCAAGGGCCAGACCGCCTCGTCGTCCTACAAGCCGGCGGTGGTGGACAACGGGCTGCGGGTGATGGTGCCGCCCCATATCGGTGCCGGCACCCGCATCGTGATCAACACCGAGGACAATTCCTACGTGGAACGCGCCAAGGACTGACCCGGATCTTCCCCGGCAGCGCCGCTTTTGCTGCGCCGTCGCATGGGTATTTTCACCAGAAAGAAGCCCCGGGGCCGGAAACACGGCCTTGGGGCTTTTTCGTGAAGGTTTTCTTTCTGGTCCAAATACCCATCCGGCCGCAACGCCGGGCGGAACGGTTCAGATGACCGCGATCCCCTGCCCCTTTTCCACATGGCCGACGATGGCGGCCAGCGGATAGCCGGCGTCGTGCAGGCGGCGCACCCAGCCTTCGGCGGCCTCGAGGGCGACGGCGACCAGCAGCCCGCCCGAGGTCTGCGGGTCACAGAGCAGCGCGCGCTGCCAGTCGGGGCAATCGCCGGGCAGCGTCACCTCGGCCTCGCAGGCGGCCCAGTTGCGGGTCGAGGCGCCGGTGATGTGGCCGGCCTGCGCCAGTTCCCCGGCCCGCGACAGCAGCGGCAGGGCGGCGCGGTCGATCACCACCCGCAGCCCCGATCCCCGCGCCATTTCCAGCCCGTGCCCCAGGATGCCGAAGCCGGTCACGTCGGTGATGGCGTGGACCGCCGGGTCCTCGGCCAGTTCCGGCCCGATGCGGTTCAGCAGCGTGGTCGTGGCGATCATTTCCGCGATCCCCGCGTCGTCCAGCGCGGATTTCTTGATTGCCGCCGAATAGATGCCGACGCCCAGCCCCTTGGTCAGGATCAGCGCATCGCCCGGTTTCGCATCGGCATTGCGGCGCAGCTTCGCCGGGTCTGCCAGCCCGATCACCGCCAGCCCGTAGATCGGTTCCGGCGCGTCGATCGAATGGCCGCCCGCGACCGGGATCCCGGCCTCGGCGCAGATGGCGCGGCCGCCTTCGAGGATCTGGCGGATCGTCGTGGCGGGCAGCTTGTCGATCGGCATTCCCAGGATCGCCAGCGCCATGATCGGGCGCCCGCCCATCGCGTAGATGTCGGAAATCGCGTTGGTCGCGGCGATGCGGCCAAAGGCGTGGGGGTCGTCCACCATCGGCATGAAGAAATCGGTGGTCGCGATCACCGCCGTCTTGTCGTCCACCTGCCAGACCGCCGCGTCGTCCGAGGTTTCCGTGCCGACCAGCAGCTGCGGGAACATCTGCCCGACCGGCTGGTCGGCCAGCAGCTCGCGCAGCACCGCGGGGGCGAGCTTGCAGCCGCAGCCGCCGCCGTGGGACAGCTGGGACAGTCGGATCTCGGTGGCGGTCATGGCTTGGCTTTCTGTTGCAATCCCCTCCGGGATATCGTGGCGGCCCTGCCGGGAAGTCAAGAACCCCGCCCTTGGGCCAGCCGGGGCGGGCAGGTTCGCGACAGGTCTCCGGGCCATGAAACTCCCGTAATACGTTATGTCCAGACAGAAATATCGCGCTGACGTTGACTTGTTGCCGATTCCGCCTGACACTGATCCCACCTATCTTCGTTTGACAGGCACAGGAGGATCGAATGAACATCGACCTCTCACGTCGCGGCTTCTTGAAGCTTGCGGGTGCGGGAGTCGCGGCGACATCGCTGGGGGCCATGGGCTTCGGCGGTGCAGAGGCAGCAGAGCTGGCGCATGTGCGCGCCTTCAAGCTGGCCCAGACGACCGAGACCCGTAACACCTGCCCCTATTGTTCCGTCGCCTGCGGCGTCATCATCTATGGTCGCGCCGACGATGCCGGCAAGCGCCGCGTGGTGCATATCGAGGGCGATGTCGATCACCCGGTGAACCGCGGCACGCTGTGCCCCAAGGGCTCGGCGCTCAAGGATTTCGTCAACGCCGAGACCCGGCTGACCGAGCCGATGATCCGCCGCCCCGGCTCTGACCGCTTCGAGCCGATTTCCTGGGACGAGGCGCTGGACAAGATCGCCCGTGCGATCAAGGACGACCGCGACGCCAACCTGCTGGCCGCGAACGCGGCGGGCGTGCCGGTCAACCGCTGGTCCACTGCCGGCTTCCTGGCCGCATCGGCCACCACCAACGAAACGGCCTGGCTGACCTACAAGGTGGTCCGGTCGATGGGTATTGTAGGTTTCGACAACCAGGCGCGCGTCTGACACGGCCCCACGGTGTCCAGTTTGGGCCCGACATTTGGCCGTGGAGCGATGACCAACTCCTGGACCGACATCAAGAATACCGACCTCGTGATCGTCATGGGCGGCAATGCCGCCGAAGCGCATCCCTGCGGCTTCAAATGGGTGACCGAGGCGAAACACCATCGCGGCGCCAAGCTGATCGTCGTGGACCCCAGGTTCACGCGCACGGCCAGCGTGTCCGATTACTATGCCCCGATCCGCCCCGGCACGGACATCACCTTCCTGATGGGCCTGATCCGCTGGATGATCGAAAACGACAAGGTGCAATGGTCCTACGTCAAGGCCTTCACCAACGCGTCGCTGCTGGTCAAGGATGAGTTCGGCTGGGCCGACGGGCTGTTCACCGGCTATGACGAGGAAAAGCGCGACTACGACCGCTCAAGCTGGGACTACCAGCTGGGCGAGGATGGCTTTGCGCTGACCGACCCGACGCTGCAACACCCGCGCTGCGTCTGGAACCTGCTGAAAGCCCATGTCGAGCCCTATACGCCCGAGATGGTCGAGCGGGTCTGCGGCACGCCCAAGGAGCGATTTCTCAAGATCGCCGGGATGATCGGGGAATGTTCGTCCCCGACCAAGACCATGACCTCGATGTATGCGCTGGGGTGGACGCAGCACTCCAAGGGCTCGCAGAACATCCGCGGCATGGCGATGCTGCAACTGATCCTGGGCAATATCGGGGTTCCGGGTGGGGGCATGAACGCGCTGCGCGGGCATTCCAACATCCAGGGGCTGACCGACATCGGGCTGATGTCGAACCTGATCCCGGGCTATCTGAACATTCCGACGGAAAAGGAACCCGACTGGGAAACCTACATGAAGTCGCGGCAGTTCAAGCCGCTGCTTCCGGGTCAGACCAGCTATTGGCAGAACTACTCCAAGTTCATGGTTTCGTTCCAGAAATCCATGTGGGGTGACGCGGCGACGGCAGAAAACGACTGGGCATACCACTATCTGCCCAAGCTGGACGTGCCCGCCTATGACATGCTGCGCATGTTCGAGCTGATGGAACAGGGCCAGGTGAACCTGTATTTCTGTCAGGGCTTCAACCCGCTGCTGGCGCTGTCCAACCGCGGCAAGAACACCTCGGCGCTGTCCAGGCTCAAGCTGCTGGTGGTCATGGACCCGTTGCAGACCGAGACCGCGCGGTTCTGGGAAAACCACGGCGCCTTCAACGATGTGGACAGCGCCGCGATCCAGACCGAGGTGATCGAGCTGCCCACCTCGTGCTTTGCCGAGGACGAGGGCGCGCTGGTCAACTCGGGCCGCTGGTTGCAGTGGCACTGGGCGGCGGCCGATCCCCCCGGCCAGGCCATGAACGACACCTGGATCATGGCGCAGATCTTCCTGCGGGTGCGCGAGCTTTACGCGGCCGAGGGCGGGGCCTTCCCCGACCCGATCCTGAACCTGACCTGGCCCTATGCCGACCCGACCACGCCGATGCCCGACGAGCTGGCGCGTGAAATGAACGGCACGGCGCTGGCCAATGTGACCGACCCCGCCGACCCGACCAAGGTGCTGACCGCAGCCGGCAAGCAGGTAAAGTCCTTTGCCGAACTGCGCGACGACGGCTCGACCGCCTGCGGCTGCTGGATCTATTCCGGCTGCTTCAACGAGGACGGCAACAACATGGCGCGGCGGGACAACTCGGACCCGTCGGGGCTGGGCATCCATTCCAACTGGGCATGGAGCTGGCCGCTGAACCGGCGCACGCTGTACAACCGCGCCTCGGCGGACCTGGACGGCAAGCCGTGGGACCCGACGCGGCCGATCCTGACCTGGAACGGTGAACGCTGGGAAGGCCACGATGTCCCCGACATCGCGCCCACCGCCAAGCCGGGCGAGGTCATGCCGTTCATCATGAACCCCGAAGGCGTGTCGCGCCTGTTCAGCCGGGGCATGATGCGCGACGGCCCGTTCCCCACGCATATGGAGCCGTTCGAATCCCCGGTGCAGAACGTCTTCAACGACCGGATGCGCGGGAACCCGGTGGCGCGGATGTTCGAAAGCGACGCGGCGACGCTGGGCACCTCGGACGAGTTCCCCTTTGTCGCCACCAGCTATCGCCTGACCGAGCATTTCCACTACTGGACCAAGCACAACAAGGTGAACGCAGCGATGCAGCCCGAGTTCTTCGTCGAGATCAGCGAAGAGCTGGCCGCCGAAAAGGGCATCCAGCGCGGCGGCAAGGTGCGGGTCTGGTCCAAGCGGGGCGAGGTCTGGGCCAAGGCGCTGGTGACCAAGCGGATCAAGCCGCTGACCTGCGACGGCAAGACCGTCCATGTCGTCGGCATCCCGCTGCACTGGGGCTTTGTCGGGGCGGCGAAAAAGGGCTGGGGGCCGAACAGCCTGACGCCCGCCGTCGGTGACGCCAACATCGAGACCCCGGAATTCAAGGCGTTCCTGGTCAACATCGAACCCGCAACAGGGGAGGCTCTGGCATGACGATGGCTCCCGATCTTGACAGCCCCCGCACCGCGGTGGCGAACCCGCCGGTGCAGCCGATGGAAAGCAACCTTGGTCAGGGGGACGTGGTGCGTTCCTCGGCCGGGGGGCCGGTCGCGGAAAATCCCCGCGACCTGACCGACGTGGCCAAGCTGATCGACGTCAGCAAGTGCATCGGCTGCAAGGCGTGCCAGACCGCCTGCGTGGAATGGAACGACACGCATCCGGAAATCGGCGTCAACGTGGGGGTCTATGAAAACCCCCACGACCTGACCCCGGAAATGTACACGCTGATGCGGTTCACCGAATACGACAACCCGGACACCGGCGATTTCGAGTGGCTGATCCGCAAGGACGGCTGCATGCACTGCGTCGATCCGGGCTGTCTGAAAGCCTGCCCGGCGCCCGGCGCCATCGTGCAGTATTCCAACGGCATCGTTGATTTCATCAGCGAAAACTGCATCGGCTGCGGCTACTGCATCTCGGGCTGTCCCTTCGACATCCCGCGGCTCAGCCCGACCCAGCATGTCGTCAAGAAATGCACGCTGTGCTCGGACCGGGTGGCGGTGGGGCAGGGTCCGGCCTGCGCCAAGGCCTGCCCGACCCAGGCGATCACCTTTGGCACCAAGGACGACATGACCGCCCTTGCCGCCGAACGGATCGAGGACCTCAAGTCGCGCGGCTACGACAATGCCGGGCTTTACGACCCGCAGGGCGTTGGCGGCACCCATGTGATGTATGTGCTGCATCACGCGGACAAGCCCTCGCTTTACGCGGGCCTGCCCGACGATCCCAGGATCTCGGACGTGGTCGAGGGGTGGAAGGGTCCGACCAAGCCGGCCGGCATCGCCGCCGTGGGGCTTGCCGCCATCGGCGCCGCCGCGATGGCGCTGTTCACCCGCAGCCGCGTGACCCCGCAGGACGAGGCCGAGGCCACCGCGCTGGTGCAGGACGAAATGCGCGGCTTGGCCAGCCAGCCCGATGACAGGGGGACGGTGTGATGACACAGCGTGAATATTCGGAACGCACCGACCGCATCGTCCAGACCCAGCCGGTGGTGGTGAAACGCTACATCACCTTTACCCGGGTCAACCACTGGTTCACCGCGGCCTGCTTCATCGTGCTGATGCTGTCGGGGTTCGCGCTGTTCCACCCGGCGCTGTTCGGGCTGACCGCGCTGTTCGGCGGCGGTCAGAATGCGCGCTGGCTGCATCCCTTTGTCGGCGTCGCGCTGTCGGTCAGCTTTCTGGGGATGTTCCTGCAACTGGCGCATCTGAACATCCTGCGGCGCGAGGATCTGGTCTGGACCCGCCATCTCGGCGACGTGGTGTCGGGAAACGAGGAACGCCTGCCGGAACTGGGCAAATACAACTTTGGCCAGAAGCTGGTGTTCTGGGGGATGTTCTGGCTGATCCTGGTGCTGCTGATTTCCGGCGTGGCGATGTGGGTGCAGTATTTCCCCGACCTGGTGTCGGTGGAAACCCGGCGCATCGCGATCCTCGTGCACTCGATCTCGGCGGTGCTGATCGTGCTGGTGTTCATCCTGCACATCTTTGCCGCCTTCTGGACGCAGGGCACCATCAGCGCCATGACCCGCGGCACGGTGACCGGCGGCTGGTCCTGGCGCCACCACCGCAAATGGCTGCGGGAACTGGCTAGACGGCAGGGGACGAAGCCGGCAGAGTAACCCTGCCCCGTGGCCGGTCCGGCCCAGATAGGAGCGGTTATGCCCGACACGATCCAACCCCAGCCTGACATGATCGGCGGCGTCCCTACGCCGCCGCTCGCCATTCTGCCCAAACCCGCGCGGCTGTTTTCACAGCGCGCCGAACGTTTCGCCCATCTGGCCGGGACCTCGGCCAACCTTGCCCCCTATCTGGATTTCCTTGCCGCGCTGTGCCGGGTGCAGGCGCGGCTGGCGGACGAATTGCCCAGCCCCGCCGCGCCCGATGCGGACCGGGTGGCGCTGGCGCGCGCCAGCCGGATGCCACCCCTGGACCGGCAGGCGCTGGTGGATGATCCGGCCACCCTCGCGGCACTGGATGCGCTGATCGCGACGGCGGGCGTGATCGAGATGCCGGCGCAGGCGCGACTGGCGCTGGACGCGCTGCGCGCTGCCACCCCCGAGGACCGGCGCTGGCTGATTTCCAACATCATGGACGACACGATCCCCGCCGACAGCGCCGCGCCGCATCTGTTCGTGGCGGCGGCGGTGCAGGTCCACATGGCGCGGCTTGCCGCCTTGCTTGACGCGGACCAGCTGGTCGCGATCCGCACCGGGGTCTGCCCCTCTTGCGGCGGCCGGCCGGCGACCTCGGTAATCACCGGGGTGATGGGGGCCGAGGGCGCGCGCTATGCCGCCTGTTCCTGCTGCCAGACCCTGTGGAACGAAGTGCGGGTGAAATGCCTGTCCTGCGGCTCGACCAAGGGGATTTCGTTCCAGTCAGTCGAGGATGGCTCGGCCGGGGACGACGCCGACAAGGGCACGCAGGACATGGGCCCACAGGTCAAGGCCGAGTGCTGCGACGAATGTGGCGCCTGGGTGAAGCAGCTTGCCCAAAACCGCAACCCGGCGCTGGACCCCATCGCCGACGACGTGGCCAGCCTGGGGCTGGACGCGCTGATGCAGGGCGGCAAGTGGCACCGGGCCGGGTTCGACCCGTTCCTGATTGGCTACTGACGGTTATCCGATGAAGGGGTTGCGCGCCCTGCCCTCGGTCGACCGGCTGCTGTCGTTGCCGCAGGCGGCCGCGCTGATCGACCGCCACGGCCGCAGCGCCGCCACCGATGCCCTGCGCGCGGCGCTGGCCGAGGCGCGGGCGGAACTGCGTGGCTCCGGTGGCGCGGCACCTGACGGCGCCGCGATTGCGTCCCGCGCCGCCGCCGCGCTAGACGCCGCCGCCCAAAGCGCGCTGCGCCCGGTGCTGAACCTGACCGGAACCGTCCTGCACACCAACCTGGGTCGCGCACTGCTGTCCGAAGCGGCGATCGAGGCCGCTTGCGCCGCCATGCGCGCCCCCACGGCGCTGGAATACGACCTTGCCACCGGCCGGCGCGGCGAACGCGACGCGCTGGTCGCGCCGCTGATCTGCGAACTGACCGGGGCCGAGGCCGCTACCGTGGTCAACAACAACGCCGCCGCGGTGCTGCTGGTGCTGAACACGCTGGCCGAGGGGCGCGAGGCCATCGTTTCCCGGGGCGAGCTGGTCGAGATCGGCGGCGCCTTTCGCATTCCCGACGTGATGCGCCGCGCGGGCGTGCGGCTGGTCGAGGTCGGCACCACCAACCGCACCCACCCCCGCGACTATCGCGACGCCATCACCCCGGACACCGGGCTGCTGATGAAGGTGCATCCCTCGAACTACCGGATCGAGGGGTTCACCGCCTCGGTCCCCGCGCCTCAGGTCGCGGCAATGGCGCGGGATGCGGGGGTGGCGATGCTGAACGACCTTGGCTCGGGCACGCTGGTCGACCTGACCCGCTGGGGGCTGCCGGCGGAACCCACGGTGCGGCAATCGGTGACCGAAGGCGCGGATATCGTGACGTTTTCCGGCGACAAGCTGCTGGGCGGGCCGCAGGCGGGCTTTATCGTCGGCCGCGCCGACCTGATCGCGCGGATCAACCGCAACCCGCTGAAACGCGCCCTGCGGCTGGACAAGATCCGGCTGGCGGCGATCGAGGCGACGCTGCGGCTGTATCGCGACCCCGACCGGCTGGCCGAACGCCTGCCGACGCTGCGGATGCTGTCGCGCCCGCAGGCCGAGATCGCGGCGCAGGCGCAGCGGCTGCTGGCGGCGGTGGCGGCGATGCTGCCCGGCTACCGCGTGCGGGTGGTGGATTGCACCAGCCAGATCGGCTCGGGCGCGCTGCCGGTCGAGGCGCTGCCCTCGGCCGCGCTGGCGATCAGCGGCGATGGGGGCGACGGGGGCGACGCGCCAGACCTGCTGGCCGCGCGGCTGCGGACGCTGGCTGCCCCGGTGATCGGCCGCATCCGCGACGGCGCGCTGCTGCTGGACCTGCGCTGCCTGTCCGACGACGGCGCGTTGCTGGGGGCGCTGGCAGGGATGGCGGCGGCGCGATGATCGTCGGCACGGCGGGGCATATCGACCACGGCAAGACCGCGCTGGTCCGGGCGCTGACCGGCACCGACGCCGACCGGCTGGCCGAGGAAAAGACCCGCGGCATCACCATCGAGCTTGGGTTTGCCTATGCCGACCTGGGCGATGGCGGCGTCACCGGCTTTGTCGACGTGCCGGGGCATGAACGCTTCGTCCACACCATGCTGGCGGGCGCGGGCGGCATCGACCTGGCGCTGCTGGTGGTGGCTGCCGACGACGGGGTGATGCCGCAGACGCGCGAGCATCTGGCGATCCTCGACCTGCTGGGCGTCCATCGCGGCATCGTGGCGCTGAGCAAGGCCGACCTGGCCGACGATGCGCGCCGCGCGATGGTCACCGCCGAAATCGACGCCACGCTTGACGGCACCGGGCTGGCGGGGGCGCCGGTGCTGCCGGTATCCTCGGTCACCGGAGAGGGAATCGAGGCCCTGCGCCTTGCGCTGGCGCAGGCGGCGGCGGCCACCGCGGCAAGGGCGCTCGACCGGCGTTTCCGGCTCAGCGTGGACCGCAGCTTTGCGCTGAAGGGCAGCGGCACGGTGGTGACCGGCACGGTGCTGTCGGGGCAGGTCTCGGTCGGCGATACGGTCGCGGTCTCGCCCCGGGGGCTGCCGGCGCGGGTGCGGGCGATCCATGCGCAGAACCAGCCGGTGCAGACCGGAGTCGCGGGGCAACGCTGCGCGCTGAACCTTGCCGGAGAAGGGATCGGCCGCGACGCGATCCACCGCGGCGACGTGGTGCTGAACCCGGCGCTGCACGCGCCCTCTGACCGTATCGACGCCACGCTGCGGGTGCTGGGGTCCGAGCCGCGCCCCATCGGCACCTGGTTTCCCGCGCGCCTGCACAGCGGCGCGGCCGAGGTCGGCGCCCGCATCGTGCCGCTGGCCGAGGCACTGATGCCGGGGGCCGAGGGGCTGGTGCAGCTGGTGCTGGACGCGCCGCTCGCGGCCTCGGTCGGGGACCGCTATATCCTGCGGGATGTCTCGGCCCGGCGGACCATCGGCGGCGGGGCGTTCGTCGACCTGCGCGCGCCGGCGCGGCGCCGGCGCACACCGGAACGGATGCTGCAACTGGCCGCCGCAACGCAGCCGGACCCCGAGCAGGCGTTGCAGGGGATGCTGGCGGCGCCGCCATGGCAGGTCGATCTGGATGCGTTCATCCGCGACCGTGCGCTGGGGCCAGAGGCCGCGGCGCGGCTGCCCGGGGCGGCAGTAGTGCTGGATTCGGGCGCCATGCGGGTGGCGCTGTCGGCGGCGACCCATCGCGGCCTGGTCGCGGGGATGCTGGACGCGCTGGCGCGGTTCCACGAGGACGCCCCCGAGATGCAGGGCCCGGGCCGCGAAAAGCTGCGGCTGGTGCTGACCCCGCGCCTGCCGAAAGAGGCGTTCTCTGCGCTGTTGGCCGAACGCATCCGCGCCGGTGACCTCGTGGCCGAGGGCGCGTTCCTGCGCCTGCCCACCCATATCGTGCGCCTGTCCGAGGCCGACGAGGCGCTTTATGCCCGCATCCTGCCGGAGCTGTCGGGCGAACTGCGGTTCCGCCCGCCCCGGGTGCGCGACATGGCGACCGCCTGGGACATCCCCGAGGACGACGTGCGCCGGGTGCTGCGCATGGCGGCGCGGCAGGGGCGCGTGGACCAGATCCGTCACGATCATTTCTATCTGCGCGCCACCACCGCCGAGATGGTCGGCATCATCGCCGCCGTCCAGGAAGCCGCGCCCGACGGCTGGGTGACCGCCGCCGCGTTCCGCGACCGGGTGCAGACCGGCCGCAAGCTGGCCATCGAGATCCTCGATTTCTATGATAGGCAGGGGGTGACCTTGCGCCGTGGCGACCTGCGGCGCATCAATCCGCATCGGGCCGATCTTTACGGCGGCTGACGGGTTACGGAGGAGAATCGTCCCCGGTGGGGCGGCCGGACTTCAAATCCGGTTGGGGCAGCGCGCCTGTCCCGGGTGGGTTCGACTCCCATTCTCCTCCGCCAGTTCTGGCGAGTGGGGGCGCTGCCCCCACTCCCCCGGGGTATTTCGGCCAGAAAGAAGCAGCGGCGCGGCGCGCCCGGATCAGCCCTTGAGGTCAAGCCCGCGGGCGGTCGGAGGTTGCCAGGTTTGCGATTCCGGCACCGCACCCGAGGGGTTGGTGCCGATGGTCGAGCCACCCACGCCCCCGGTCCACCCCGACGAGCCGGCGCTGCCCGGAGAGGTTCCGTCCGCGGCGTCCTGATCCGGCGGGGTCGCCGCGCTGGCAACGCCGTCAGATGTGGAAGCGGGGGCGGGGGCCGGCGTCGAGGC
>JAZIHR010000060.1:0-15661 GCA_036678445.1 Alphaproteobacteria bacterium | reverse complement strand
CCCTTCCGGCCGCCCCGCCTCTTCCGGCCGCCGCGTTCAGTCCTCGCCGATTTCCAGCCCTTTTTCGCTGGCAAGCCGATGCATCCGGTCCTGAAGCTTTTCAAAGGCGCGGACCTCGATCTGGCGGATCCGCTCGCGCGAGACGCCGTAGCGGGTGGACAGCTGCTCCAGCGTCACCGGGTCATCACGCAGCCGGCGCTCGGTCAGGATGTCGCGCTCGCGGTCGTTCAGAACGTCCATCGCCGCCGTCAGCATGGCGCGACGGGTGTCCAGCTCGTCCGCTTCGGCGTAATCCCCGGCCTGATCGGCGCTTTCGTCTTCAAGCCAGTCCTGCCACTGCGCCGTGGAATCGCCGTCGGCCGAGCCCACCGTCGCGTTCAGCGAGGCATCGCCCCCCGACAGGCGCCGGTTCATCTCGATCACTTCCCGCTCGGTCACGCTCAGGTCATGGGCGATCCGGGCGACGTTTTCCGGCCGCAGGTCGCCTTCTTCAAAGGCGCCCAGCTTGGCCTTGGCCTTGCGCAGGTTGAAGAACAGCTTTTTCTGGGCCGAGGTGGTGCCCATCTTCACCAGCGACCACGACCGCAGGATATATTCCTGGATCGAGGCGCGGATCCACCACATCGCATAGGTCGCCAGCCGGAAGCCCTTGTCGGGGTCAAAGCGCTTGACCGCCTGCATCAGCCCGACGTTGGCCTCGGAAATCACCTCGGCCTGCGGCAGCCCATAGCCGCGGTAGCCCATGGCGATCTTGGCGGCCAGCCGCAGGTGCGAGGTCACCAGCTTGTGCGCGGCCTCGGCGTCCTGGTGGTCGACCCACGCCTTGGCCAGCATGAACTCCTCTTCGGGTTCAAGCAGGGGGAACTTGCGGATCTCTTGCAGGTAGCGGTTGAGACCCTGTTCGGGGCTGGGCGCGGGCAGTTTCGTGTAATTCGCCATTCCAATCCTTGCGCGGCGTGGGGCCGCAACTCATGTATCTGAACGCAGGGGGTGCGGGCCGGTTCCACGCAGGGCGGCGGCCAGCGTTGCCATGTCCGCGGGCAGGGGGCTGTCAAAGCTCAGCCGGCGGCCGTCGGCGGGGTGGTCGAAGCCCAGATGCGCGGCGTGCAGCGCCTGCCGGGAAAAGGCCGCGACGACGGCGGCCGCCTCCGGCCCCAGCGCGCGGGTCGAGGCACGGCGCGCGCCGCCATAGACCGGGTCGCCGATCAGCCCAAGTCCGCAATGGGCCAGATGCACGCGGATCTGGTGGGTGCGCCCGGTTTCCAGCCGACATTCCGCCAGCATCGCGACCGGAGGCTGGCCAAAGCTTTCCAGCATCCGCGCCCGGGTTACCGCATGGCGGCCCTGAGTGGTGCTGACCGCCTGCCGCTGCCGGTCGGTGGGGTGGCGGCCGATGTTGGTCGCGATCCGCAGTACTCCGCCCGGCTCGAAGCTGACGCCGGGCAGGCCGCGCAGCCGCGGGTCGGCGGGGTCGATCACCCCGTGCGCCAGCGCCAGGTAGCGGCGCGAGGCGCTGTGATCCTCGAACTGGCGGGCCAGCGCATGGTGGGCGCGGTCGGTCTTGGCGACGACCAGCAGCCCCGAGGTCTCCTTGTCGATGCGATGCACGATGCCGGGACGCAGCGCGCCACCGATCCCCGACAGGCTGTCCGCGCAATGCGCCAGCAGCGCGTTCACCAGCGTCCCCGAAGGGCTGCCCGGCGCCGGGTGCACCACCATCCCGGCGGGCTTGTCGACGACGATCAACTCGTCGTCCTCATAGGCGATGGTCAGCGGGATGGCTTCGGGGCGCGCGTCGATCGGCTCGGGGGCGCCGAACGTGATCACATAATCGCCGGGGACCGCACGCGCCTTGCCGTCGCGCACCACGCCGCCCGGGCCGCGCACCGCGCCCTCGGCGATCAGCCGCACGATCCGGGACCGCGACAGCGACGCGGATGCTGGCGCCGCCTCGGCCAGCGCCTTATCAAGCCGCAGGGGCTCGGTCGGCGGCAGGTCGGCCGCAAGGGTAAGAACGAGGTCGGGCATGGCTGCGCATGATAAGGCAGAGAACGGGGCGGGGAAAGTGCCGGAACTGGCCTGGCTGCGCCGGCTGGTGACGGCGCTGGCGCTGGTGATGATGCTGGGAATCGCAGCCGTGGCCGGGACGCTGTGGCTGCGGCTGTCGCCCTCGCTGCCTGAACTGCCCGCCGCCATCACCCTGCCAGAAGGAGAAACCGCCGCCGCCGTCACCTTTGCCCGCGACTGGACGGTGGTGGTCACCGGGGCAGGAAACATCCTGCTGTTCGACCGCAGCGGCCGGCTGCGGCAGACCGTGGTGCCCGATTCCTGAACCGCGGCGGCCTGATCGAGCGGCGCGCCCGACGTTGCCCCATGGGTATTTGGACCAGAAAGAAACATGTCCAAAGCACGTCACGCGACGCGCGCGCCTAGCTGCGGGCTTCTTTCTGGCTTAAATACCCATCGCGGCAGGGCCGCCGGCGCGACGTCCGAGAGGGTGCTCAGCCGACCGGCTGGTCGCCGGAGCCCTTGCCCTGCAATTCGGCGATCATCGCGCGCAGCTCGGCGTTTTCGGTGCGCGCCTTGATGGCCATGTCGCGGACCGCCTCGAATTCCTCGCGGGTGACGAAGTTGCGGTCCGCCAGCCAGCGGTCCACCCAGCTTTTCATCGCGGTTTCGGCTTCGTCCCGCGCGCCCTGGGCCACGCCCATCGCGTTGGTCATCAGCCGGGACATGTCGTCCAGAAAACGGTTCGGCCCGCTGCCCTGGGTGGTCATGGTATCGTCCTTTCGCATCCTGCGTCGCGGTCCTATATGGCGGCGCTGCGCTCTCGCTTCAATGATCCGCTGTCAGTGGCGGTGCGGTTGACAGCGAGGCCCGGTCCGGCCAAGCAAACCCGGCCCATTCCTGCCGGCGACAGACGAGGAAACCATGATCCCATTCCCCGAAATCTCGCCGGACGTGTTCTCGATCACCATTGCCGGGCGCGAATTCGCGCTGCGCTGGTATGCGCTGGCCTATCTGGCCGGGCTGCTGATCGGTTGGCGGATCATCGTGGCGCTGATGCGCCGCCCGCGGCTTTGGGGCGGGGTCGCGCCGATGCGCCCCGAGCAGGTCGAGGAGCTGCTGACCTGGGTGGTGGCCGGTGTGATCCTGGGTGGGCGGCTGGGCTTCGTGCTGTTCTACGAGCCGGGCTATTACCTGTCACACCCGGCCGAGATCATCAAGGTCTGGCAGGGCGGCATGTCCTTTCACGGCGGGTTCCTGGGGGTGGTGCTGGCCGCTTGGGCCTGGGCGCGGCGCAACGGCATCGCGGCCCTGCGGCTGGCCGATGCGCTGGCGGTGGCGGCCCCCGTCGGGCTGCTGCTGGGCCGGTTGGCCAATTTCATCAATGCCGAGTTGTGGGGACGGCCGACCACCGCGCCCTGGGGGGTGATCTTCCCCGGAGAGGCCGCACAGCACTGCCCCGGCATCGTCGGCGCCTGCGCCCGCCATCCCAGCCAGCTTTATGAGGCCGGGCTGGAGGGGCTGCTTCTGGGCTTGGTGCTGCTGGTGCTGGTGCGCCGCGGCGGGCTGGCGCGGCCGGGGCTGGCGCTGGGGGTGTTTCTGGCCGGTTACGGGCTGGCGCGTTTCGTCGTTGAATTCTTCCGGCAGGCCGATGCCCGCTTCATCACCCCTGACAACCCGCTGGGCCATGTGCTGGGCGGGCCGGTCTGGGGTATCACCATGGGGCAGTTGCTGTCGCTGCCGATGGTGGCGGTGGGCGCCGGCTTCATCCTGTGGGCGCTGAGGTCGCGGTGACGCCGCTGGCCCGGATCATCGCCGCGCGTATCCGGGCCGAGGGGCCGATGGCGCTGGACGACTACATGCGGCTGTGCCTCATGCATCCGCAGCACGGGTATTATTCCACTCGCGATCCCTTCGGCGCGCAGGGTGATTTCACCACCGCGCCGGAAATCAGCCAGATGTTCGGCGAACTCGTCGGGCTGGCCATTGCGCAGGCGTGGCTGGACCAGGGCGCGCCCACGCCCTTCACGCTGGCCGAGCTGGGGCCGGGGCGGGGCACGCTGATGGCGGACGCCTTGCGCGCCACCGCTCGCGTGCCGGGGTTCCGGCAGGGGGCGAGGGTGGCGCTGGTCGAGGCCTCGCCGCATCTGCGCCTCGTGCAGCGCCAGCGGCTGGGCGAGGTGCTGCATCTCGATTCGGCGGCCGACCTGCCGCAGGCGCCGCTGTTCCTGATCGCCAACGAATTCTTTGACGCGCTGCCGATCCGGCAGGTGCAGCGCACCCCCGAAGGCTGGGCCGAGCGCATGGTGACGCTGGACGACACAGGCGCGCTGGCACTGGCGCTGGGCGCGCCGCAGCCGCTGCCCCTTGACGGACCCGAGGGCGAGATCCGCGAATCCTGCCCCGAGGGTGCCGCGATCATGGCCGCCGTCGCCGGTCGCATCGCAAGCCACGGCGGCGCGGCGATCGTCATCGACTATGGCACCTGGGACGGGCGCGGCGACAGCTTGCAGGCGCTGCGGGCGCACGCCTATGACGACCCGCTGGCCCATCCGGGAGAGGCCGACCTGACCGCCCATGTCGATTTCGCGCCGCTGGCTGCCGCCGCGATCCGCGCCGGTGCGCTCGCATCCCCGCCCGAGCCGCAGGGCCTATGGCTGCGCGCGCTGGGGATCGAGGCGCGGGCGGCGCGGCTGGCCGCGGCGGGCGACGCGGGCGCGGCCGAGGCACTGGACCGCTTGACCGCGCCCGCGCGGATGGGTCACCTGTTCAAGGCAATGGCGGTCTGGTCCAAGGATTCGCCGCCGCCGCCGGGGTTCCGCCCGCTGCCGCCATCGCCATCGCCGTCGCTGCCGCCGGCAGCCATGGCGGCACCGCAAGACCGTTCCGGCCCCGGCGGGGCCGGTCCCGCAACCTGATGTCCCGACCGCCCGGAAACCTTATCTCATGGCCCTTTGCCCGATACGATGACGCTGGAAATCCTGACCCATCCCGCCCTGCGCCCGCTGAACCACGGGTTTTTCACCCGCAAGGGCGGCGCCTCGTCGGGGCTGTTCGCCGGGCTGAACTGCGGCCGCGGTTCGTCCGACCAGCGCGAGATCGTGGCGATCAACCGCGCCCGGGTGGCGGCGGCGATGGGGGTGGGGCCGGACCGGCTGGCCACGGTGCACCAGACCCATTCCGACCAGGTGGTGACGCTGACCGGGGGCGAGGATCTGGACGTGGTGGCCGTGGCCGAGGCCGACGCCATCGTCTCGACCGTGCCCGGCATGGCCATCGCGGTGCTGACTGCCGATTGCCAGCCGATCCTGCTGGCGGACCCGCAGGCGGGGGTGATCGCCGCCGCCCATGCGGGGTGGAAGGGCGCGCTGGGCGGGATTCTGGACGCCACCGTCGCCGCCATGCGCGCGGCGGGGGCGCGGGACGTCCGCGCGGTGATCGGCCCCTGCATCAGCCAGCGCGCCTATGAGGTGGGCGAGGATTTCATGGACCGCTTCCTGGTCGAGGACGACCGCCACGCGCGGTTTTTCTCGGGCGGGCCCAACGGGCGGCCGATGTTCAACCTGCCGGGCTTTGGGCTGGCGGTGCTGCGCGACCTGGGGGTCGAGGCCGAATGGACCGGCCATTGCACCTATTCCGACCCGGATCGTTTCTTCAGCTATCGCCGCGCCACGCACGAGGGGGCGGCCGATTACGGGCGGCTGATCTCGGCGATCGCGCTATAGGGGTCAGCGCGGCTCGACCAGTTCAAAGGGCACGCCGGGTTCGTCCTTGGCGCAGCGGATCACCAGGCTGGTCTTGACGCTGGCCACGTTTTCGGCCGCCGTCAGCTGCTCGGTCAGGAAGCGCTGAAAGGTGGACAGGTCCGGCGCGATGCATTTCAGGATAAAGTCGATCTCGCCGTTCAGCATGTGACATTCGCGGACCAGCGCCCAGCCGCGCGCGCGGTCCTCGAAGGCGGTCAGGTCGCGTTCGGACTGGCTGTGCAGGCGCACCATGGCAAAGACCTGCACCTCGAACCCCAGTTCGCGCGGGGCGACGTCGGCGTGATAGCCGCGGATGAAGCCCTGTTCTTCCAGCGTGCGGACCCGGCGCAGGCAGGGCGGCGCCGAGATCCCGACCCGGCGGGCCAGTTCCACGTTGGTCATCCGCCCGTCCGCCTGCAATTCCGCCAGGATAAGTCGGTCGATGTCATCCAGCTTGGCGCTTGCCATGTTCTGCCTACTCCTGCTTTCGGCGCGGAACTTACGGGTTCGCGGCGGGCTGCGCAATATTGTTTCAAAAGATCGCCCTGCGGCGCAGCGCCCGTGACGCAGCGCCCGCGTGTGCAGGCACGATCCGGGCATGACCCGGGGCGCGCGCGGCCAGACGGGCAGGGCGATGCGAGGGGCAGGGCCGGATGCGGCATAATGCGCGACCGTGGCCCCGGTCGAACAGCCGGCTTGTGAGACACGACCCCCGGGGCTACATCCTCGGGGTTCAGAAAGGATATCTCATGACCCAGATCCGTCACGTCCGCGTTCTGATCATCGGCTCTGGCCCGGCCGGCTATACCGCCGGGGTCTATGCGTCCCGGGCGATGCTGGACCCGGTGCTGATCCAGGGAATGCAGCCGGGCGGACAACTGACCATCACCACCGACGTGGAAAACTGGCCGGGGGATGCCACGGTCACCGGCCCCGAGCTGATGCAGCGCATGGAAAACCACGCGCGCGAAATGGGGACCGAGATCGTGTCCGACACGGTGACCCGGCTTGACCTGTCGCAGCGGCCCTTTGTCGCCGACTGCGACAGCGGCGCAAGGTTCACGGCCGATGCGGTGATCCTGGCCACCGGGGCGCAGGCGCGCTGGCTGGGGCTGGACAGCGAGGCGCGGTTCCAGGGCTTCGGCGTCTCGGCCTGCGCCACCTGCGACGGGTTCTTCTATCGCGGGCGCGAGGTGATCGTGGTCGGCGGCGGCAACACCGCCGTCGAAGAGGCGCTGTTCCTGACCAATTTCGCCAGCAAGGTGACGCTGGTCCACCGCCGCGACAGCCTGCGGGCCGAGCGGGTGTTGCAGGACCGGCTGTTCAAGCATCCCAAGGTGGAAATCATCTGGAACCACGAGATCGCCGAGATCACCGGCACCGACTCGCCCCTGGGGGTGACGGGGGCGGTGCTGCGCTCGACCGTGGATGGCTCGACCCGCGCGGTCGCGGCGGACGGGGTGTTCATTGCCATCGGCCATTCCCCCGCGTCGGAACTGGTCAGGGACCAGTTGAAGCTGCGCGAGGGCGGCTATGTCTGGGTCGAACCGGGGACGACCCGCACCTCGGTCCCCGGGGTGTTTGCGGCGGGCGACCTGACCGACGACAGCTATCGGCAGGCGGTGATCAGCGCCGGCATGGGCTGCATGGCGGCGCTGGATGCCGAGCATTTCCTGGCCGCGGAAGGAACGGCCGAACCCGCCGCTGCTGCCCCTGCCGCGGCGACCGGGGTCCAAAACCCGCGCTAACGCCCGAAGCTGCGCGCCCTGCTGCGGCCCCGGCGCGCCGGGGTTGGCGGGGCCGTGTCGCGACAAGCGGTTGCGAAGCCGCGGCGTGGCGGCTAAGGGGGCTTTCGCGCACCGCAGCATTTTTGCGGCTCGCGTATTCTTTGTTGTCCTGATGATCGAGTATGCAGATGAGCCAGCCCAACCTCGTGCCAATCCCCGAACTCTACGTCAACGCCGACTCGGCGCAGAAGCTCAAGGCCGATGCGGGCGAGATGCCGTCCTGGGACCTGACCCAGCGGCAGCTGTGCGACCTGGAACTGCTGATGAACGGCGGGTTCTACCCGCTCAAGGGGTTCATGACCCAGGCCGATTATGACGGCGTGGTCTCGGACATGCGGCTGTCCAGCGGCGCGCTGTGGCCGATGCCGATCACGCTGGACGTGTCCGAGGCGTTCGCCGACTCGATCGAACCCGGCACCGACATCGCGCTGCGTGATCCCGAAGGGGTGATCCTGGCCATCCTGTCGGTCACCGACCGCTGGACCCCGGACAAAAAGCGCGAGGCCGAAAAGGTTTTCGGCAACGGCACTGACGATGTGGCGCATCCGGCGATCAACTACCTGCACAACGTGGCGGGGCCGGTCTATCTGGGCGGGCCGATCACCGGCATCCAGCCGCCCACCCACTATGATTTCAAGGCGCGCCGCGACACGCCCAACGAACTGCGCGCGTTCTTCCGCAAGATGGGCTGGCGGCGCATCGTGGCGTTCCAGACCCGCAACCCGCTGCACCGCGCCCACCAGGAACTGACCTTCCGCGCCGCGCGCGAGGCGCAGGCCAACCTGCTGATCCACCCGGTCGTCGGCATGACCAAGCCCGGCGACGTGGACCATTTCACCCGCGTGCGCTGCTATGAGGCGGTGCTGGACAAATACCCCTCGGCCACTACCCATCTGTCGCTGCTGAATCTGGCGATGCGCATGGCCGGCCCGCGCGAGGCGGTGTGGCACGGCATCATCCGCCGCAACCACGGGCTGACCCACATGATCGTCGGCCGCGACCACGCGGGGCCGGGCAAGAACAGCCAGGGGCAGGATTTCTACGGCCCCTATGACGCGCAGGAACTGTTCCGCAAGCACCAGGCCGACATCGGGGTCGAGATGGTCGACTTCAAGCAGATGGTCTATGTGCAGGAACGCGCGCAATACGAACCCCGCGACGAGGTCGAAGAGGGCGCGACCATCCTCGACATCTCGGGGACCGAACTGCGCCGCCGCCTGCGCGAGGGGCTGGACATCCCCGAGTGGTTCAGCTTCCCCGAGGTGGTCACCCAGCTGCGCCGCACCTCTCCGCCTCGCGACAAGCAGGGGTTCACGGTGTTCTTCACCGGGCTGTCGGGGTCGGGCAAGTCCACTATCGCCAATGCGCTGATGGTCAAGCTGATGGAACTGGGCGGGCGCCCGGTGACGCTGCTGGACGGCGACGTGGTGCGCAAGCACCTGTCCTCTGAGCTGGGGTTCAGCAAGGAACACCGCGACATCAACATCAAGCGCATCGGCTATGTCGCGTCCGAGATCACCAAGAACGGCGGCATCGCGCTTTGCGCCCCGATCGCGCCCTACACGGCCACCCGCCGCGCCGTGCGCGAGATGATCGAGCAATACGGCCCCTTCCTTGAGGTTCACGTCGCGACCAGCCTTGAAGAATGCGAACGCCGCGACCGCAAGGGGCTGTACAAGCTGGCGCGCGAGGGAAAGATCAAGGAATTCACCGGCATTTCCGATCCTTACGAGACGCCGGAAAACCCCGAACTGCGCGTCCAGACCGAAGGCGTCGACGTGGACTATGCCGCGCAGCAGGTGCTGCTGAAGCTGGAAAGCATGGGGCTGATCGGGCTGGCGTGAAGATAGAGCCGGCAATTCCGACAGGGGATATCCTGCATGGAGGCGACCCAACGGTCGTCTCTCTTAGTTCGATCCCCCCGCGATTCTCTACACTCGGCCCGACGCTTCAATCTTTGCTGAACCAGAGCCTGTCCGCGGCAGAGATTCGCTTGAATATCCCGCGCCGCTATCGTCGTTTCCCTGATTGGGACGGCTGCCTGCCTGAGGTACCGACCGGAGTGCGGATCGTCCGCACGGACGAAGATTTTGGGCCTGCCAGCAAAGTGCTGCCGACTGTCTATGACTTGGAGGGGCAGGCAGTCGATATTCTGTTTTGCGACGATGATATGCTGCTTGCCTCTGATTGGCATGCAAAGTTCAAGGCTGATCGTATCCTCCGGCCCAATGCCGCCTTGGTTGCGGTCGGCCAGCAGATTACGGACATTCCCGCAGTTGCCCGTCCCTCAAATCGGCTGCCTCGCGCACAGCGGCGGTCCAAGACACTGGCCTATCGGCTGTGGCGCGCCGCGACCCTGACGATGCACAAACCCCACCCGTTCATTGCCAGCGGTTATGTAGATATCTTGTGCGGCTTCGGTGGCGTCATGGTCAGGCCAGAGTTCTTTGATGCTAAGGTTTTTGACATTCCCGAAGTGCTGTGGACTGTGGACGATCCTTGGTTGTCCGGGCATCTCGAACGTCGCGGAGTGCCGATCTGGCTGAACCATCGTCATCGGATGCCTCGCGACGGGCAATCAAGCCGGCAAGAGGCGCTTTTTCATCTGGTCGTGGATGGCCATAACCGCGGCGCCGCTGATTATGCAGTCATTCGTCACATGCGAGATCGATACGGAATTTGGAGGACTGCGGTCCCGAAAGATACTGAGCAGGGATGAAGCGCCGCTGAACCTGATGGCCCGGGGGCGCGCTGCCGCTGCGCGCGCGGCTGTCGCAGTTGAACCGCGCGCGGCGGATGACGATGACTGTAGCTGGGGCAGCGGAAATATCGCGCGCGCCGCAAAGTGACGCGCGCGATGGAGCAGAGGATCGTCGAGCCCTATCTGGCCCGCCGTCCTCGATTAACCCCGCCGTCAGTGCACGCTGACCGGGTTCAATTCGTTCTGGCGGGCCAGCATGAAGGCCAGGCCGCGGTCCGCGACCAGCGCCAGCCGCTCGCCGTCGGTGCCGTGGACGGCGTAAAGCGCCTGCAACTCCGGCGCCTGCTGGCGCACCTCGATGGGCAGGCTGTCCATTTCGACCCGGCGCACATAGACGGTGTTGCCGATGGCGGCCGGAAAATCATGTTTCATGTTCATGGCGATCCCCTTTATTTGCGGCTGATCGGTATGGTCTGGACGATGCTTTGCGGCGCGATCCGCCGCAGGTCGATGTGCAGCAGCCCGTTTTCCAGCCCGGCATTTTCGACCTCGATCCCCTCGGCCAGCACGAAGCTGCGCTGGAAGGCGCGCGAGGCGATGCCGCGGTGCAGGAACACCCGTTCGTCGTCGGATTCGGCCTGCCGGCCACGGATCACCAGCTGGCGGTCCTCGATGGTCAGCGACAGGTCGTCGTCGGCGAAACCGGCGACGGCCAGCGTGATGCGGAATCCGTCGGGCGCGCGATGCTCGATGTTATAGGGGGGGTAACCCTCTCCCTTGGCGGCGCGTTCGGCCAGCCGTTCCAACTGGTCGAAACCCAGCAGGAAAGGGTGGGATCCCAGGCTCATCTTGGTCATCGGCGTCCTCGGTCAAGCGACTGCTTTTCCGGGTCCCGATTGCGGCGACCCGGCCACGGGTCAGATATGTGATCGCGCGGGCGCATCCGCAAGGGGGGCGCCCGCGCGATCACATATCCGGCCCGCCCATTAAACTGGCGCAAACTGCCCCTTATCGAAGCCCGGCCAAGTCTGTATCCTGCCGCCAGACCCCGTCCGGGCCTGCGTTCCCGGACCAGCATCACGGACCCGCATCACATGACCACCCCGCAAGAAATGTCGCCACAGGACATCGCCCGCGCCCGGCTGGCCGCGCTGCGCCGCCAGCACCGCGAGCTGGACGAGCAGATCGCCTCGATGGCGGCGGGCGGCGTGGTGTGCAGCCTGACGCTGGGGCGGCTCAAGCGGCAGAAACTGGCGCTCAAGGACCAGATCGCGCGGATCGAGGACGACCTGACCCCCGACATCATCGCCTGACTGCGCGGTTTTCCCCCGTTGCGCCTGCCCGGCGCGCGGCTATGATCCCGGCTTTCCCGCGGGGTAAAGGGGTGACGAATGACGGTTCCGGTGGGCATCATCATGGGCAGCCAGTCCGACTGGGCCACCATGCGAGAAGCGGCGCAGGTGCTGGACGAACTGGGCATCGCCCATGAATCGCGCATCGTCAGCGCGCATCGCACGCCGGACCGGCTGTGGGATTACGGGCGCGCGGCGGTCGGCCGGGGCTTGCAGGTGATCATCGCCGGGGCCGGAGGGGCGGCGCATCTGCCGGGGATGATGGCCTCGAAAACCCGGATCCCGGTGATCGGGGTGCCGGTGCAGACCCGCGCGCTGGGGGGCGTCGATTCGCTGTATTCCATCGTGCAGATGCCCAAGGGGTTTCCGGTCGCGACCATGGCGATCGGGGCGGCGGGGGCGGCGAATGCCGGGCTGATGGCGGCCGGCATTCTTGCGCTGTCGGACCCGGCGCTGGCCGCGCGGCTGGACGCGTGGCGCGCGGCACTGTCGGATTCCATCCCCGAGGAGCCTTGCGATGACTGAGACCCTGACCCAAGGCGCCACCATCGGCATCCTCGGCGGCGGCCAGCTGGGCCGGATGCTGTCGGTCGCGGCCAGCCGGCTGGGCTATCGCTGCCATGTCTATGAACCGGGGGCCGCGCCCGCCGGCGACGTGGCCCACCGCCTGACCACCGCGCCTTACGAGGACGAGGCCGCGCTGCGGGGCTTTGCCGCCTCGGTCGATGCCGTGACCTATGAATTCGAGAACGTCCCCGCCGAGGCGCTGGACCTGATCGAAAGCATCGCCCCAATCCGCCCCGGCCGCCGTGCGCTGGCAATCAGCCAGGACCGGCTGGCGGAAAAGGATTTCCTGTCCGGGCTGGGGCTGTCGGTGGCGCCTTATGCCGCCGTGGGCAGCGCCGATGATCTGGCCGCGGCGATGGCCGGGCTGGGGGGGCAGGGGCGCGGCATCCTCAAGACCCGCCGCTTCGGCTATGACGGCAAGGGGCAGGTCCGGGTTGCCGCGGGCGACGATCCCGCCGCCGCCTGGGCGCAGGTGGGCGCGCCCTCGGTTCTGGAAGGTTTCGTCGATTTCTCGGCCGAGATCAGCGTGATCGTGGCGCGCGGGCAGGATGGCGCGGTCGCCGCCTATGACCCCGGACTGAATGTCCATCAGGACGGCATCCTGCGCACCACAACCGTGCCCTGCGGCCTGCCCGCGCGGCTGATCCCGGAAGCGGTGCTGATTGCCAGCCGCATCGTCACCGCGCTGGAATATGTCGGCGTGATGGGGGTCGAGCTGTTCGTGACCCCGCAGGGGCTGGTGGTGAACGAGATCGCGCCCCGCGTCCATAACTCGGGGCACTGGACGCAGGCGGGCTGCGCGGTGGACCAGTTCGAACAGCATATCCGTGCCGTGGCCGGGCTGCCGCTGGGCGACGGGCAGCGTTATGTCGACGTGGTGATGGAAAACCTGATCGGCGACGACATCGCGCGCCTGCCCGAACTGCTGGCCCAGCCCGACACCCAGATCCATCTTTACGGCAAGGCCGAATCCCGCCCCGGCCGCAAGATGGGCCATGTGAACCGGATCCGCCGCTAATTCGCGCGGGCGGCAGGCGTCGCCGCCCTCAGCCCCTCGTCCCGCCGTGCGGGGGCTGACGTGCGGAAAAGCTTGACCGGGCGCGACCCACTCCGCCATATCCGCGCATTGTCGATTGCCACAGCAGAACGGCTTCAGGCCCGCCCGCACCCACGCGCGGCCCGCTAACCCGCCTGCTGCCATAAAGAGGGGTGAATCCATGGGCGGCCTGTTGGCCCTGTCACGCGGCATCGACCGCATCAACACGGTGATCGGGCGCAGCGTCAGCTGGCTGATCCTGGTCGCCGTGATCGTCAGTGCGGGGAACGCGATCATCCGCAAGGTCTGGTCGATCTCGTCCAACGCCTGGCTTGAATTGCAGTGGTATCTCTACGGCGCGGCGTTCCTGCTGGCCGCAGCCTATACGCTGCTGGAAAACGAACATATCCGCATCGACATCCTGTATGCCGCGCGGTCGCGCCGCACCCAGCACTGGATCGACCTGATCGGGCATCTGCTGTTCCTGATGCCCTTTGTCACGCTGATGATCTGGCTGATGATCCCGTGGTTCGAGCGGTCGTTCCTGTCGGGCGAGCGGTCGATGAACGCGGGCGGGCTGATCCTGTGGCCGGCCAAGGCGCTGCTGCTGGCCGGGTTCATCCTGCTGTTCTTTCAGGGGATTTCCGAAATCATCAAGAAGATCGCGGTGATGCGCGGGCTGATCCCGGACACGCAGGCGCAGTTCAGCAGCCACGGCGAGCCGGAAATCGACGAGGAACTGCTGGCCGAGGCCGGCTTTGTCCAGCCCGGAGCCGACGACAACCAGCCGGGAGAGCCGCGCAAATGATGGCACTCATCGCGCAGAACATGGCGCCGATCATGTTCATGAGCCTGGTGGTATTCCTGCTGCTGGGCTATCCGGTCGCCTTTGCGCTGGCCGCCAACGGGCTGCT
This sequence comes from Alphaproteobacteria bacterium, assembly GCA_036678445.1. Taxonomy (GTDB): domain Bacteria; phylum Pseudomonadota; class Alphaproteobacteria; order Rhodobacterales; family Rhodobacteraceae; genus Paracoccus. The sequence continues at coordinate 1,551 of JAZIHR010000060.1, read as the reverse complement.
GTTCTTTGTCATCGGGGTGGAGCTCGCGCCGCTGTCGGGCGGCTCGATCAACCTCAGCTGGCCGCTGTTGCAGGCGATGCCGGAACGGTTGTGGGGGTTGCTGAGCAACGAAACCCTGCTGGCGATCCCGTTTTTCACTTTCATGGGCATCCTGCTGGAAAAATCCGGCATGGCCGAGGACCTGCTGGACACCATCGGCCAGTTGTTCGGCCCGGTGCGCGGCGGGCTGGCCTATGCGGTGATCATCGTCGGCGCGCTGCTGGCGGCGACCACCGGCGTGGTGGCGGCCAGCGTCATCGCCATGGGGCTGATCTCATTGCCGATCATGCTGCGCTATGGCTATGACCGGCGCATCGCCTCGGGGGTGATCGCGGCCTCGGGGACGCTGGCGCAGATCATCCCGCCCAGCCTGGTGCTGATCGTGCTGGCCGACCAGCTGGGGCGGTCGGTCGGCGACATGTACAAGGGGGCGATGATTCCCGGGCTGGTGCTGACCGGGCTTTACATGGCCTATGTCTTTACCATGACGCTGGTGCGCCCCGGTTCGATGCCGGCGCTGCCGAAAGAGGCGCGGACCCTGGGCTCGGGCGTCACCTCGCTGTTGCTGGCGATCCTGGCGACGGTGGGCATTGCCTGGGCGGCGTTCCGCTGGCTGCACCCGACGCAGGGCACCAATGCCGACATCCTGGCCCCGGCGCTGGCGGTGGCGGTGATCTACGTCGTCGCGCTGCTGGACCGCGGCCTGCGCATCAACGCGATGAGCAGGCTGGCGCAGCAGGTCATCATCGTGCTGATCCCGCCGCTGGCGCTGATCTTTCTGGTGCTGGGCACGATCTTCCTGGGCATCGCCACCCCGACCGAAGGCGGCGCCATGGGCGCGGTCGGCGCGCTGGTGCTGGCCGCCGCCAAGGGCCGGCTGAAGGGCGGCGTGATCCCGCAGGCGCTGACCGCCACCACAAGGCTGTCGGCATTCGTCATGTTCATCCTGGTGGGGGCGCGGGTGTTCTCGCTGACCTTCTACGGGGTGAACGGGCATCTGTGGGTCGAGCATCTGCTGACCTCGCTGCCCGGCGGCGAATACGGGTTCCTGATCGTGGTCTCGATCCTGGTGTTCTTTCTGGCCTTCTTCCTCGATTTCTTTGAACTGGCGTTCATCATCGTGCCGCTGCTGGCCCCGGCGGCCGAGGCGCTGGGCATCGACCTGATCTGGTTCGGGGTGCTGCTGGCGGTGAACATGCAGACCTCGTTCATGCACCCGCCCTTTGGCTTTTCGCTGTTCTTCCTGCGTTCGGTCGCGCCCAAGGTGCCGTATCGCGACAAGGTGACCGGCCGGATGACCGAGCCGGTGCGCACCAGCCAGATCTACTGGGGGGCGGTGCCCTTTGTCTTTATCCAGCTGGTGATGGTGGCGGTGGTGATGCTGTTCCCCGGGCTGGTCATGCACTACAAGGGGCCGCCGATCGACACCTCGAACGTGCAGATCAACATTCCGGCAAGCGGCGGCCTTGGCGGTGGTGGCTTGGGTGGGCTTGGCGGAGGCGGGCTTGGCGG
>JAZIHR010000059.1:0-15939 GCA_036678445.1 Alphaproteobacteria bacterium | reverse complement strand
CCCGGGCTGTTGCCCGCGCCGCCGGCCCACGCGCAGGCCCTGAACGACTACCCGACCGAAACGCGCGTGGAATACGCGCTGGCCTGCATGGCGGTGAACGGGGAAACCCCCGATGCGCTGCGCCGCTGTTCCTGCGCCATCGACGCCATCGCCGACGTGCTGCCGCATGATGCCTATGTGCAGGCGGAAACCGTGCTGCGGATGCGCCAGACCACCGGCGACCGCAGCGCCATGTTCCGCGGCAGCCCGGTGATGGAGGCGCTGGTCGCCGAGCTGCACCGGGCCGAGGCCGAGGCTGACATCCTCTGCTTCTAGGCGGGCGGCCGCCGCGGCCCGGGGCTTGACCCCGGCCCGGCGCGGCGCTTGGGTGCCATCGACCGCAACAAGGGGGACCGGCGATGGATCTGGGGATCAGGGGCAAGAAGGCGCTCGTCTGCGCGGCGTCCAGAGGGCTGGGCCGCGGCTGCGCCGAGGCGCTGGCGGCCGAGGGCGTCGAACTGGTCATCAACGCTCGCGGCGCCGAAACACTGGCCCGGACCGCGCAGGACATCGCCGCGGCGCATGGCGTGCGGGTGACCCCGGTCGCGGCCGACATCACCACCCCCGAGGGCCGCGCGCAGGTGCTGGACGCGCTGGGCGGACAGGCCGATATCCTGGTGACCAACGCCGGCGGGCCGCCGCCCGGCCACTGGACCGACTGGTCGCGCGACGACTTCATCCGCGCCATTGACGGCAACATGCTGTCGGCAATCGCGCTGATGCAGGCGCTGGTGCCGGGCATGATGGATCGCGGCTGGGGGCGGGTGGTCAACATCACCTCGGCGGCGGTGCGCGCACCCATCGCGCAGCTGGGGCTGTCGAACACCGCCCGCACCGGGCTGACCGGCTTTGTCGCCGGAATGTCGCGTCAGGTGGCGGAAAACGGCGTCTGCGTGAACAACCTGCTGCCGGGGCTTCACGACACCGACCGCGCGACCTCGCTTGACCAGGGGGTGGCAGATGCGCAGGGCATTACCCCGGCCGAGGCCCGCACCCGGCGCGAGGCCACCATCCCGACCCGAAGCTACGGCCGCCCCGAGGATTTCGGCGCCGCCTGCGCCTTCCTGTGCTCGCAGCAGGCGCGGTTCATCGTGGGACAGAACCTGCTGCTGGACGGCGGTGCGCTGAACGTCACCGTCTAACGGAACCGCGCGCCCGGCCGGATGGTTTCCCCTGCGGGCGGCGGATGTCGCCGCAGCAAGAGGATGTTCCCATGCCACGCGGAAGCAAGGAAGCCTATACCGACAGGCAAAAGCGCAAGGCCGAACATATCGCCGAAGGTTACGAAGACCGCGGCATGTCCGAAAAACATGCCAAGGAAATCGGCTGGGCCACGGTCAACAAGCAGGACGGAGGCGGCCGGAAATCCGGTTCGGGCCGCGCGTCAAGCCACGAGGAACGCTCGAAAGCCGCAAAGAAGGGCTGGGAAACCCGCCGCCGCAAAGGCAACGCCTGAACGCCCTGCGTTGATGCTTTCGCGCTTCTTTCTGGCGCAAATACCCCGGGGTGCGGGGCAGCGCCCCGCTGCGGCGGGGCGGCAGGCGCGGTGTTTCAGGCTCCGATCAGCACCGTCCACCAGATCTTGTTGGAGGGTTCCTGGAACCAGCCCATCCCCAGTTCCCGCGCTGCCGGGTCCATGATCAGGTCGCGGGTGTCGCGGGTCTGTAGCCAGGCGTTCAGGGTAGAAATCTCGTTCTCGTAGGTCTCGGAGATATCCTCGCCCAGCAGGTAGCCGCCGTAACCCTGCCGCCGCACCCGGTCCAGCGGTGACGACCCGTCCGAGCCGAAATGCCAGGCGCGGTTCTGCGCCGACATGTCGCGCGAATGGACCATGGCGGCGGCGGCAAGCTGCGGGTTCAGGGTCAGCGGCTGCATCCCCTGCTGGCTGCGCAGCAGGTTGACTTGGGTCAGCACCCTTGTCGGGATCTGGGCCTGGTCCAGCGGGGTGATGCGATAGGCGACGGGGATCGGCTGGCCGTCGGGGCCGAGCTGGGGCATGGGGGTGATGGCGCAGGCCGACAGCGTCATCAGCGCGATGCCGGCGGCGGCAAGGGTCAGCTTGGTCATCTCTTTGCATCCGTCCTTGAGATTTCCGCCCGATTATCCGGGCGCGCATCGGGTTCAAATGCAGGATCGCGTGATCCGGGGGCCTTGGGGGCGCGGCGTGGCATCCTTGCACCCCTTTTGCGGTCAGGGTCCGCCGCCCCGCCTGCGGCGCCGTCAGGGCCGGACGGCGTCGGCCTCGGCCTCGTCCTCGATCGACAGGATCACCGGCACGGCCGGGCAGGGCAGCAGCGCGTTGCTTGCCACGTCGGCCAGGGTAGTGCTGTGCAGGAACACATAGACATGCGCCGACAGCCCTTCCCACAGCCGGTTGCTGAGCGACTGTGCCCGGGTGCCCGAAAGCCCGCCCGAGACCCCGGCGCCCACATGCAGCGCGCTGACGGTTTCATCGACCGCCCCCAGCACGTCCGAGATGCGGATGGTTTCAGGCGCGCGCGCCAGCCGATAGCCGCCGCCCGGGCCGCGCACGCTTTCGACCAGCCCCGCCCGGCGCAGCCGCACGAACAGCTGTTCGAGATAGGGCAGCGAGATATCCTGCCGCCGCGAGATCTCGGCCAGGGTGGTCAGGCTGTCCGGGCTGGTGGCCAGGTCCACCAGCGCGACCATGGCATAGCGGCCTTTTGTGGAAAGCTTCATCGGCGCCCCCTCGACTGCCCGTTCTCGACTGCCCGTTCTTGTCCGGCCGTTCGCCGCAGGCCGGGCGGACGTTGACGCCCGCGCGGACCCTGCGCTAAGCCCCAAGGGCCGTTTCTTGCGAAACCCGGTCGCGCACACCAGATTGCGGTCTAATGATTGCGTTCTGCTGCGTCAAGGAAACCGGGCGGGTCGCGGGCCGCGCGCCCCGCCCAGCGCATCCCGTCCACGCGGCGGCCAGCCGATTAGGAGTGTCATGCCCGAGCTTATCTTTCCCGGTCCCGAGGGTCGGCTGGAAGGCCGCTACCATCCGCAACCCAAACCCGATGCGCCGCTGGCCATCGTGCTGCACCCGCATCCGCAGTTCGGCGGCACCATGAACAACCGGGTGGTCTATAACCTGCACTATGCCTTTCACCGCATGGGTTTCACCGTGCTGCGGTTCAACTTTCGCGGCGTGGGCCGCAGCCAGGGCGAATTCGACCAGGGCGTGGGCGAACTTTCCGACGCCGCCTCGGCGTTGGATTACCTTCAGGCGATGAACCCGAACTCGAAACACTGCTGGGTGGCCGGGTTCAGCTTCGGCGCGTGGATCGGGATGCAGCTGCTGATGCGGCGCCCGGAAATCACCGGCTTCATCAGCGTGGCGCCGCCGGCGAACATGTATGACTTCAGCTTCCTGGCGCCGTGCCCGGCCTCGGGGTTGATCATCCACGGCACCGCCGACCGGGTGGCGCCGCCCAAGGATACCGAGGGGCTGGTCGGCAAGCTGCGCGAGCAGAAGGGCATCACCATCACCCACGAGACGATCGAGGGCGCCGACCATTTCTTCCGCGACGACGAGACGCACATGAAGCCGATGATCGATTCGGTGCAGTCCTATGTGCGGCGCCGCCTGACCGAAACCACCCGCTGACGACCGGCGGCGGCGCAGCCCCGGGTTGCGCCGCCCGCCTGCCCGGCCCCGTGCCGCGACGGGCTGCGGCATAAATGTATACCACGGCATACAAGCCTTCCCCTCGCGCAAGTTCTGCGCTATAGGCGGCGCAGACCGAATTTCGCTGCAAGGGGCGCCGCATGACCAAGATCAAGGTAGACAACCCCGTCGTCGAGCTCGACGGCGACGAGATGACCCGGATCATCTGGGACTTCATCAAGCAGAAGCTGATCCTGCCCTATCTCGACATCGACCTGAAATATTACGACCTCGGCATCGAGCATCGCGACGCGACCGAAGACCAGGTGACCATCGACGCCGCCAACGCCATCAAGCAATACGGCGTCGGCGTGAAATGCGCGACCATCACCCCCGACGAAGCCCGGGTCGAGGAATTCGGCCTCAAGAAGATGTGGAAGTCGCCGAACGGCACCATCCGCAACATCTTGGGCGGCGTGATCTTCCGCGAGCCGATCATCTGCAAGAACGTGCCGCGTCTGGTCCCGCACTGGAGCCAGCCGGTGGTCGTCGGCCGCCACGCTTTCGGCGACCAGTACAAGGCCACCGATTTCCGCTTTCCGGGCAAGGGCAAGCTGACGATCAAGTTCGTCGGCGAGGATGGCGAGACCATCGAGCACGAGGTGTTCGACGCCCCGTCCTCCGGCGTCGCCATGGCGATGTACAACCTGGACGATTCGATCCGCGACTTTGCCCGCGCCTCGATGAACTATGGCTTGCTGCGCAACTATCCGGTCTATCTGTCCACCAAGAACACCATCCTGAAAGCCTATGACGGCCGCTTCAAGGACCTGTTCCAGGAGGTGTATGAGGCCGAGTTCGAGGACAAGTTCAAGAAAGCCGGCATCACCTATGAGCACCGGCTGATCGACGACATGGTGGCCTCGAACCTGAAATGGTCGGGCGGCTATGTCTGGGCCTGCAAGAACTACGACGGCGACGTGCAGTCCGATACCGTCGCGCAGGGCTTCGGCTCGCTTGGGCTGATGACCTCGGTGCTGATGACGCCGGACGGGCAGACCGTCGAGGCCGAGGCCGCGCATGGCACGGTGACGCGCCACTATCGCCAGCACCAGCAGGGGAAAGAGACCTCGACCAACTCGATCGCCTCGATCTACGCGTGGACCGGCGGGCTGAAGCACCGCGCCAAGCTGGACGGCAACGACGCGCTGATGCGTTTCGCCGAAACGCTGGAGCGGGTGACCGTGCAAACGGTCGAGGACGGCCACATGACCAAGGACCTGGCGCTGCTGGTCGGGCCGGAACAGAAATGGCTGTCGACCATGGGCTATCTGGAAAAGGTCGACGAATATCTGAACAAGGCGCTGGTCGGCTGAACCGGCGACGTGGCAGACTGCAAAGGCCGGGCAATGCCCGGCCTTTTTCATCGGGGGGCGGGCGGCGCGGCGCGGGTGGTGCGACGATGGGCTGGTGCCACTTAACACCCGCCCGCAACTGCACTAGATGAGCCTTGTCCCCAGCCCCTTGTCCCCTGCCGGAGTCGCCTGCCATGAAAGCCGCCGTCATCACATTCCCCGGTTCCAACTGCGACCGCGACCTTGCGGTGGCCTTGCAGGCCGCCGGCGCCGAGGTGGCGCGGGTCTGGCACAAGGACGACGCCCTGCCTTCCGGGACCGATCTCGTCGCGGTGCCGGGCGGGTTCTCGTTCGGGGATTATCTGCGCTGCGGCGCCATCGCCGCGCGTTCGCCGGTGGCCGGCGCGATCCGCGACCATGCGGCGCGGGGCGGCTATGTGCTGGGGGTCTGCAACGGCTTTCAGGTGCTGACCGAACTGGGGCTGCTGCCCGGGGCGCTGATGCGCAATGCCGGGCTGACCTTTATCTGCAAGGACGCGCCGCTGCAGGTCGCCACCCGCGACAGCGCCTTCCTGTCGGCCTTTGTCGAGGACGAGGAAATCAGCCTGCCCGTCGCCCATCACGACGGCAATTACCAGATCGACCCCGAGGGGCTGGCCCGGCTGCGGGCCGAGGGCCGCATCGCCCTGACCTACCGGGGAAAGCTGAACGGCTCGGTCGCGGATATTGCCGGTGTGCTGTCGGAAAACCGCCGGGTGCTGGGGATGATGCCGCACCCCGAGCGCGCGGCCGAGGCAGCGCACGGCAACTCGGACGGGGCGCGGCTGTTCCGGGGACTGATCGATTCCACCGTCGCGGCCTGAGCCTTGCCCCGGCCCCCCGGCGACCCCGCGCCGGGGCAGGGGGCCTGCGGCCCTGCAACCGCTTGAGCAGCCAGCCGGTTTTACCTAGATTGCACCCATGGCAGCCAGCGGCCGAGAGATTGAGCACGAACCGACCGATCCCGCCGCGCAACGTGTCCGGGCGACGGCCCGGGCGCGGCTGGTCAACCGCATCGGCATCGTGGTGCTGCTGGTGGCCGCCATCGGCGCGATCTGGTGGACCAATATCTGGCTGACCGACCGATTTTCCGAAAGCACCCGCGTGCGGGCCGAGCTGCGGTCCGCGCTGTTCACCGGCAACCTGCTGTCCGAATTGCAGCGCACCTCGGTGGTGCCGCTGCTGTTGGCGCGCGACCCGGCGCTGATCAACTCGCTAAGCAAGAAGGACTACGCCATCGTCTCGGCCCGGCTGATCGCGGCGCAAAAGGAAATCGCGGTCGCCTCGATCCGGTTGCTGGACAACTCGGGCCGGGTGGTGGGGGCTACCGACCGCAAGCTGCTGGGCGCGAACTATGTTCTGTCGCCGTTCTACGTCGAGGCGCTGCGCACCAACGACACCGTGTTCACGGTATCGCCCTCGGACAGCGGCGGGTTCGAGTTCGCCTATTCCCGCGCCGTGGTCAGCGAGGGGCGGGCGCTGGGGGTGATCGTGGTGGGCGCCGACCTGGGGCGGCTGGAACGGTCCTGGGGCGGGGTCCAGGACGCGGTCGCGGTCACCGACAGTTCGGGGCAGATCATCCTGGCGACCGAATCGCGCTGGCGGGGGCGCACGCTGGACGATGCGCTGGCGGTGCGGTCCGCGCCCTCGGCGATCGAGCGGGCCTATCAGGTCACCGCCGACTGGACCAACCGCCCGGCCGACGCCTATGTCGGCGGCAAGGCGGTGATGCAGACCCAGACCCGCATCCCGTTCCGCGGCTGGCGGATGACCCTGTTCACCACCTATGATTCGATCCGCGACCGGGTGAACACTTTCCTTGCGCTGGAAATCATGGGGTTCGCGATCCTGCTGGCGCTGGGGTTCTATCTGCTGTCCCGCCGCGCGCGGGTGCAATCCGCCCGCTACCGCCGCGAATCCGCCGACCTGCGGGCGCTGAACACGCGGCTGACCCGCGAGATCGCCGAGCGCGAGCGCGTGCAGCGCGAATTGCGCGTGGCCGAGCAGACGGTGCAGCAGGCCTCGAAGCTGGCGGCGCTGGGGGAAATGTCGGCCAGCGTCAGCCACGAACTGAACCAGCCGCTGGCGGCGATGAAGACCTATCTGGCCGGCTCTCGTCTGCTGCTGGAACGGGGGCGGGACACCGAGGCGATGACCTCGTTCCAGCGCATCGACGACCTGCTGGACCGGATGGGCGCGATCACGCGGCAGCTGAAATCCTATGCCCGCAAGGGCGGCGAGGCGTTCGAGCCGGTGGACCTGCGCGCCGCGCTGTCCAGCGCCCTGACCATGATGGAGCCGCAGTTGCGCACCCGCCGGGTGCGGCTGCAACGCAGCGTCCCCCCCGAGCCGGTGATGGTGTTCTGCGACCGCATCCGGCTGGAACAGGTCATCATCAACCTGGTGCGCAATGCGCTGGATGCCACCAAGACGGTGCGTGATGCCTCGATCGAACTGGTGGTAAACAAGCTTTCACACGCGCATTTGTCTGTCCGGGACAACGGACCCGGCGTAGACGATCTGGAAAAACTTTTTGAACCCTTCTGGACGACCAAGAGCCCCGGCGAGGGAACCGGGCTGGGGCTGGCGATCTCGTCCGGGATCGTGGCCGATTTCGGCGGCAGGCTGACCGCGCATAACCGCCAGGGTGGCGGTGCGGTGTTCGATGTGGACCTGCCTCTTTACGAACCTGCCCGGCACGGCGCCAAGCCGCTGGCTGCCGAGTGACGAAAGGATGATGGCATGACGCAGACGATGACCGTGGCGATCGTGGACGACGAACCGGACATGCGCGAATCGATCAGCCAGTGGTTGACGCTGTCGGGCTTTACCACCGAGGTCTTTGCCAGCGCCGAGGATGCGCTGAAGGTGATCGGCCCCGACTGGCCCGGCGCCGTCATCACCGACATCCGCATGCCCGGCATGGACGGGATGGCGTTTCTCAAGCGGCTGATGGGGCAGGATTCGGCGCTGCCGGTCATCATGATCACCGGCCACGGCGACGTGCCGATGGCGGTCGAGGCGATGCGGCTGGGCGCCATGGATTTCATGGAAAAGCCGTTCAACCCCGACCGCATGACCGAGCTGGCGAAAAAGGCGTTGCAGGCGCGGCGGATCACCCTGGACAACCGCGCGCTGCGCCGCGACCTGTCCGAGGGCCAGCAGGTCATGTCCAAGCTGGTCGGGACCTCGCCGGCGATGGAGCGGTTGCGCGAGGATATCCTCGACCTCGGGCAGGCTGACGGCCATGTGCTGATCGACGGCGAAACCGGCACCGGCAAGACCCTGGTCGCCCACGCGCTGCACGCGGTGGGGCCGCGGGCCTCGCGCAAGTTCGTGCCGATTTCCTGCGCGGCCTATAACGAAGAGGCGCTGGCCACGCGGCTGTTCGGCCCGGTCGAGGACGGGCTGCCGGCAGTCGAGGAAGCCCGCGGCGGCACCCTGTGCCTTGAGGATATCGAGGCGCTGTCGGACCCGTTGCAGGCGCGGCTTCTGGCCTTTATCGCCGATCAGGGCAGCCCGGCCGAGACCCGCATCATCGCCATTTCCAACGCCCGGGGCGAGGGGCGCCGCGCCGAGGACAGCCTGCGCCCCGACCTGTTCTATCGCCTGTCCGCGCTGAAGATCACCCTGCCGCCGCTGCGCCAGCGGGGCGAGGATATCCTGGCGCTGTTCACCCGCATGACGGAACAGTTCGCCGACGAATACGGCTGCGAGCCGCCGCAGATTACCGCGCAAGAGGCCGCGCAGCTGTTGCAGGCGCCCTGGCCGGGCAACGTGCGCCAGCTGATCAACGTGGCCGAGCGCGCGGTGTTGCAGAACCGGCGTGGCACCGGCTCGATCACCTCGCTGCTGCTGGGGGACGGCGAAGAGGCCCAGACCGACGCCACCACCACCGAGGGCAAGCCGCTGAAGGAATACGTGGAATCCTTTGAGCGGATGCTGATCGACAACACCATGCGCCGCCACAAGGGCTCGATCAGCGCGGTGATGGACGAATTGTGCCTGCCGCGCCGGACCCTGAACGAAAAAATGGCCAAATATGGGCTGAGCCGCGGCGATTACCTGTAGGAAACGCTGGGGTTGGTGCTTGCCCCCGCCGGGGTTCGATGCGTTTTGCGACAGTTTCGCATTGAAATCCAAGATGCCATGCCCCTATGTTCACCCCATGCGGGTGCGGTCGTCCGATCTGGCGACCATGCGCCGCAGCCAGTTTCGCAGCGTGGTGTCGGCCGTGGGTCCCGCAGGGGCAGCAGGCCGGGCCGCGCGAAAGAAAGCCGGTCCTCAGGCGTGTCCTCGCGATGCGGCGGGCCATGAATATCAGCCGTCGCGGCGGGCCCCGTGGGTCCGTATGCGGCCAAAAGGAAACAGACGCGATGGATCGCGCGACGCAAGGTGACGCAAGAGGGCGGCGGGAAACGATCCTGTCCGCCCCCGCACCCGTTCCGGGTGCCGCCTGCCTTGCCGCCGCCATGGCGTCAGCATCATGTCGCAGCATCCTTCGGTTTCCCTGTCGCGTGACAGACCCGGGCGGGCTGCGTGAAAGAACATTACATGGCAAAAAAGATGCTGATCGACGCCACGCATCCCGAGGAAACCCGGGTGGTCGTGGCGGACGGGACCAAGGTCGAAGACTTTGATTTCGAAACCCTGAACAAGCGCCAACTGGCCGGGAACATCTACCTGGCCAAGGTGACGCGGGTCGAGCCCTCGTTGCAGGCGGCGTTCGTCGATTACGGCGGCAATCGCCACGGGTTCCTGGCCTTTGCGGAAATCCACCCGGATTATTACCAGATCCCCGCCGCCGACCGCGCCGCGCTGATCGAAGAAGATCGCGTCGCCGCAGCCGAGGCCGAGGCCGAGGACGGCGCGCAGGAACGCCGCAGTTCACGCAGCCGGGGGCGCGGCGGCCGCAACGGCTCGCGCGATGGCGGCCGGGATGAACGCGCCGAACGGGCGGTGCAGGACGACGCGGTGACCCGCTCGGACGACGTGCCGGGAATGGAAATCATCGACGCCACCCCCGAGGACAGCGCGGATGCCTCTGCCGTCAGCGCCGATCAGGCGGTGGCGACCCCGGAGCTTGAGGTCGCGGCCGAAACCCCCGATGTCGCGGAAAGCGCTGCTACGGCCGAGTCCGAAGACCACGGCGACGACCATGGCGACCCGGACGACGAGATCGAATCGCTTGCCGAAGAAGACGTGGCCGAGGAAGCCCGCCCCTCGCGCAAGCCCCGCGCCCGCCGCTACAAGATCCAAGAGGTCATCAAGGTCCGGCAGATCATGCTGGTGCAGGTGGTCAAGGAAGAACGCGGCAACAAGGGCGCCGCGCTGACCACCTATCTGAGCCTCGCCGGCCGCTATTGCGTGCTGATGCCGAACACCGCGCGCGGCGGCGGGATTTCCCGCAAGATCACCAACGTCGCCGACCGCAAGAAGCTGAAAGAGATCGCCTCGGATCTTGAGGTGCCGCAGGGCGCCGGGCTGATCATCCGCACCGCCGGCAGCCAGCGCACCCGCAGCGAGATCAAGCGCGACTATGAATACCTGATGCGGCTGTGGGAACAGATCCGCGAACGCACCTTCAAGTCGATCGCGCCTGCGCCGATCTACGAGGAAGGCGACCTGATCAAGCGCACCATCCGCGACCTTTACAGCAAGGACATCGACGAGGTGCTGGTCGAGGGCGAGCGCGGCTATCGCACCGCCCGCGACTTCATGGCGATGATCATGCCGACCCACGCCCGCAACGTGAAGCATTACACCGACCCCACGCCGCTGTTCGCGCGCTATCAGGTGGAAAGCTACCTTGGCGGCATGTTCAACCCGGTCGTGCAGCTGAAATCGGGCGGCTATATCGTCATCGGCATCACCGAGGCGCTGGTGGCCATCGACGTGAACTCGGGGCGGGCGACCAAGGAAGGCTCGATCGAGGAAACCGCCTTCAAGACCAACTGCGAGGCCGCCGACGAGATCGCGCGGCAGCTGCGGCTGCGCGACCTTGCCGGGCTGATCGTCGTCGATTTCATCGACATGGACGAACGCAAGAACAACGCCGCGGTGGAAAAGCGTTTCAAGGACGCGCTCAAGAACGACCGCGCGCGCATCCAGGTCGGGCGGATTTCCGGCTTTGGGTTGATGGAGATGTCGCGCCAGCGGCTGCGGCCGGGGATGCTGGAATCGACCACCCAGCCCTGCGCGCATTGCCACGGCACCGGGCTGATCCGGTCGGACGATTCCATGGCGCTGACCATCCTGCGCGCCATCGAGGAAGAAGGCACCCGCAAGCGTTCGCGCGAGGTTCTGGTCAAGGTGCCGGTGGCGGTCGCCAACTACCTGATGAACCAGAAACGCGACCATATCGCCCGGATCGAGGCGCGCTATGGGCTGTCGGTGCGGATCGAGGCCGACCCGGCGCTGATCTCGCCCGATTACTCGCTGGAAAAGTTCAAGACCGCGACACGGGCGATCCCGGATCAGTCTACCGCGGCGCTGTCGGTGGACGCGCGGCTGATGGCCGAGATCGACGAATCCGACAGCACCGTGGCCGACGAGGTCGCAGAGACGACCGAAGCCGAGGTCGAGGCCGTGACGGAAGCCGGCAATGGTAATGGTAATGGCAATGGCGAGGACGCGGGTTCTTCGACCCGCCGTCGCCGCCGTCGCCGCCGTCGGCGCACCGGCGATGAATCGGGGGACGAAACCGGGGACGAAGATTTCGGCGCGCTGTCCGGTGAGGACGTGGATGCCGAGTCGGGTGACGAGGATTCTGGCGAGACCGCCGCGACCGAGACCGAAGCCGGCGCAGGAGAGGCTGCCCCACCGGCCGCGGGTTCGGGGCGGTCGCGGCGGTCACGCTCGCGGTCGCGGCGCAGCGGGGACGGTCCGGGCGCTGCCGAGGCTGCTGACGAGGCTGACGGCGGGAACTCGCCCGCCGCGGTGATCGACGAAAGCCGCGATGTCCCGGCGGGCGAAGGCGAGCCGGTCGAAACCGGCGGGATTCCCGCCAACGCCGACGGGCTGGGTGACGATCTGCTGGGCCGCTCGCCCGGCGACGATGCGGCCGGGCCGGCGCAGGTTACCGAGACCGAGGCCGAAGCGGCACCGTCCGCCGCCGCGCTGCCGCCGGCCGCCCCCCAGGATGAAACTGTCGCGGCCGCAGAGACCGCAACAGCCGAAGCCGAGGTCGCGGCGGCAGAACCTGAGGCAGTGCCCGCACCCGAGCCCCTGCCGGAACCTGCGGCGGTCGAACCCGCGCCGGCCGCGGCCGAACCCGCGCAAGAGCCCGCCCGGCCCAGGCGCCGCGGCTGGTGGTCGGCTGGCTGAGCCGGCCGAAGCGGACATGACGCCACTGTGACCATTCGTTGCGGGGCCGGGGTCTTCCCCGGCCCCGAAGTTTTCGCCAAGGTGTCGCCATGTTTGGAATTGAACTCGTCGATGCCGCCATCCTGCCCGCCATGCTTGTTGCGGCGACGGCCGGGATCCTGTCCTTTCTGTCGCCCTGCGTGCTGCCGATCGTGCCGCCCTATCTGGCCTATATGACCGGGGTGAAGGTTTCGGACCTGCGCGAACACCAGCGCAGCGCGGTTCTGCCGGCGCTGTTCTTCGTGCTGGGCCTGTCCACGGTGTTTCTGCTGATGGGCTACGCGGCCTCGGCCTTTGGGCGGGCGTTCCTGCAATATCAGCCATGGCTGGTGAAGATTTCCGGGGTCTTCGTGATCCTGCTGGGGCTGCATTTCCTGCATGTCTTCCGCATACCGCTGCTTGACCGCGAGGCGCGGCTGGACACGGGCGACAAGGGCGGTTCGGCGCTGGGGGCGTATTTCCTGGGGCTGGCCTTTGCGTTCGGCTGGACCCCCTGCATCGGGCCGCAGCTTTCGATGATCCTGACGCTGGCCGCGACCGACCCCGCGCGCGGCACCACGTTGCTGGGCACCTATGCGCTGGGGCTGGGCATCCCGTTCCTGCTGTCGGCGATCTTCATCGAGCGCTCGATGGGGCTGATGAACCGGCTCAAGCGCCACATGGGCATGATCGAGCGGGTCTCGGGCATCCTGCTGATCGCGGTCGGCCTGCTGCTGCTGACCGGCTGGCTGGGAATGCTCAGCTACTGGCTGCTTGAAACGTTTCCGGCGCTGGGGCGGATCGGCTAGGCCGGCCCGCCCACAGGCTTAGCTTGCCCATGACGGCGGCCGCTTTTCCAGGAACGCGGCCATGCCTTCCTCGGTCTCGGGCAGCATCAGGTTTTCGCACATGATCGCGCCGCCGCGCCGATAGGCGTCGGCCAGCGACAGCCCCTGCTGTTCGCGGAAGCCGCGCTTGCCCAGCCGCACCGCGCTGGGCAGTTTCGAGGCCACCAGCTGCGCCAGCGCCATGGTCCGGGCGGCAAGCTGATCAGAGGGCACGACGTGGTTGACCAGCCCCAGTTCGCGGGCGCGCTGCGCGTCCATGAATTCGCCCGTCACCAGCAGTTCAAAGGCGGCGCGAGGCGGGATGGCGCGGGTCAGGGCGACCATCGGCGTGGTGCAGAACAGGCCGATGTTGATGCCGTTCACGCCAAAGCGCACGCTCTCGGCCGCGACGGCCATGTCGCAGCTGGCCACCAGCTGGCAGCCGGCGGCGGTGGCGACGCCCTGCACCTCGGCGATCACCGGCTGGGGCAGGGCGGCGATCTGCTGCATTACCTGCGCACATTCGGCGAACAACGTCTCGAAGGCCGCGCGGCCGGCGTCGTCGTCATCCCGCGCCGCCTGCATCTGCCGCAGGTCGTGGCCGGCGGAAAACGCCTTGCCCTCGGCCGCGAGGATGACCGCGCGGATGCCGTCATCCGCCGCCACGCGGTCCAGCGCCTGCCCCAGCGCCGCCAGCATCCCGGTCGACAGGGCGTTGTAGTTGGCGCCCCCCGTCATCACCAGCCGCACCACAGCGCCATGATTTTCCTGCCGGATCAAGCCGTCTGCCATTGTATCCTCCTTATCCCCTGGGCCAGACTGTAGGGCGCAACGGCAAGAGGGGAAAGCATGATGCAGGCACATGAGATCGAGTCGTTCCTGGCGCGCGAGTTTCCGCAGGCCAGCGGTTACAGCGTGACCGAGATGCGGCCCGACGGCCTGCAAATGCGGCTGGCGATCGAGGACCGGCACCTGCGGCCGGGCGGCACGGTGTCGGGACCGACCATGTTCATGCTGGCCGACCTGGTAATGTATGCCGCAGTGCTGTCGAAGATCGGAGAGGTTGCGCTGGCGGTGACCACGGGCGGCAACATCGACTTCATGCGCAAGCCCGAGCCGTCGCGCGACCTGCTGGCCGACTGCCGCCTGCTGAAGCTGGGGCGGGTGCTGGCGGTGGGCGACGTGCTGATCCGCAGCGAGGGGCAGGCCGATCCCGTGGCACGGGCGGCGCTGACCTATTCGATTCCGCCAAAACGTCGCTGAATCGCGGCTCTGCGGCAGGGTATTAAGATACCTATTATGCAGTGCATTGATTGCAAAGGCAAAAACGCTGCAGGCCGGCGTTGACCTTTTCGCGCGGCGGGGGCATAGACCCGCAATCCGAATTCACACTCCCCCGAAAGGGACGACCGATGAAGACCTATACCGCGAAACCGGCGGAGATCGAGAAGAAGTGGATCCTGATCGACGCCGAGGGCGTCGTTCTGGGCCGCCTTGCCACGATCGTCGCCAGCCGCCTGCGCGGCAAGCACAAGCCGACCTTCACCCCGCACATGGACATGGGTGACAACGTCATCATCATCAACGCCGACAAGGTGCAGATGACCGGCAGCAAGCGCGACGACAAGCGCTATTACTGGCACACCGGCCACCCGGGCGGCATCAAGCACCGCACGGCCCGCCAGGTGCTGGAAGGCGACCACCCCGAGCGCGTGGTGATCAAGGCCGTCGAACGCATGATCAGCCGCAACAAGCTGGGCAAGCAGCAGATGACCAACCTGCGCGTCTATGCCGGCGACGCCCACCCGCACGAGGCCCAGCAGCCCGAAGTGCTGGACGTCAAGTCCATGAACACCAAGAACACGCGGAGCGCCTGATCATGGCCCAAGATATCAAGTCGCTGGACCAGCTGAAGGAAGCGGTCTCTGCCAACGCCGGGGCGACTGCCGCGGTCACCGAGGCCGGCGTTTCGGCCCCGGCGCAGCCCCAGGTCCTGCGCGAACCCCAGCGCGACGAGCTGGGCCGCGCCTATGCGACCGGCAAGCGCAAGGACGCGGTCGCTCGCGTCTGGGTCAAGCCGGGTTCGGGCAAGGTCGTGGTGAACGGCAAGGACATGGCGGAATATTTTGCCCGTCCGGTGCTGCAAATGATCCTGCGCCAGCCCTTCGACATCGCCGGCGTCGCTGGCCAGTATGACGTCTATGCCACCGTCGCCGGTGGCGGGCTGTCGGGGCAGGCCGGTGCGGTCAAGCACGGGATCTCCAAGGCGCTGCAACTGCACGAGCCCGAACTGCGCGCCGCGCTGAAGGCCGCCGGTTTCCTGACCCGCGACCCCCGCGTGGTCGAGCGCAAGAAGTATGGCCGCCGCAAGGCCCGCCGCTCGTTCCAGTTCTCGAAGCGCTGAGCGGGCTTCGAATCGACAGATGCAAGGGCGCAGCTTCGGCTGCGCCCTTTTTCGTTCCGGGAATCGGCTGCGGGGGAATCGCCGGGGCCGATTCCCGGGCCTGGCGACGGTGATTCTGGCGGGATCCCGTGCAAGTCGCCGGCAGGGCAGGGCGAGGCTCGAAAGCCGCATTGGAATTATCCATTTGAAAACAGTTGCTTGAAAGATTTATTAACGAATATCGAATTTTCCTGTTGCGGGGTCAGAAATCCCGGCCTAAACACCGCTTCACCGAACGGCGGGAACGCGGGACGGGGCCGGGGCCGGGAGGTTCTGGGG
>JAZIHR010000058.1:0-16385 GCA_036678445.1 Alphaproteobacteria bacterium | reverse complement strand
GGGCAGGGGCGCGCAAGTGGATCCGGGTGCAGGTTCGGCGCGTTGGGGTGGCAAGCTGGCCTGCCGCCAGGCCGGGCCGTAACGGAGCAAGACAGATGACGCATCTTCATGACCGGAACCATGATCGGGGCGGGTCGATCCTGCCCTATGTGGCGCTGGCCGGGATGCTGGGCTGGGCCGCCGCGATGTTCTGCCGCCGCGATCACCACCCGCATCACCGCTCGCGCCGGCACCGGCGGCACTTGGCCGCGATTTCCGACAAGGCCGCGGCCGAGGCAGGGCCGAGCAGGGATTGCGGTTTCGTCCGCCCCGCCGGCCGCGGCGCGATGCGTGACCCGCCGCGGCGCTGGGACGCGGTGGACGAGGCCAGCGATGCCTCGTTCCCGTCCAGCGACCCGCCGGGGAATTATTGAGCCGCTGACCGGCTGCCCCAACGAAAAGCGCGCCCTTGTGGGGCGCGCTGATCCGTTCGTGAAAGGGACGGTTGGTTCAGCCCCTGCGGCCGGCCTCAAGCGCATCCTCGAAGGTGCGCAGCCCGGCTTCGGGGGCCTGCACCAGCACCGCCATGTTGCCCGGCTTGTGCTGGTTGCGCAGCATTTTCAGGTGCGCCTGCGGGATTTCCGCCCAGGGGAACACCTCGGACATGGCCGGGTCGATGCGGCGTTCCAGCATCAGCCGGTTCGCGGCGCTGGCCTGCTTGAGATGCGCGAAATGCGAGCCTTGCAGGCGCTTCTGGTGCATCCACATGTAGCGCACGTCAAAGGTGCAGTTGAAGCCGGTGGTGCCGGCGCAGATCACCACCATCCCGCCCTTCTTGCAGACAAAGGTGGACACGGGGAAGGTCGCCTCGCCGGGGTGCTCGAACACGATGTCGACGTTGTTGCCCTTGCCGGTGATGTCCCAGATCGCCTTGCCGAACTTGCGGACCTCGTTGAACCACTGCTTGTATTCTTCGCTGTTGACCTTGGGCAGGGCGCCCCAGCAGTTGAAGTCCTTGCGGTTGATGACGCCCTTGGCGCCCAGGTTCATCACGAACTCGCGCTTGTCCTCTTCGGAAATCACCCCGATGGCGTTGGCGCCGGCGGCGTTGATCAGCTGGATGGCAAACGACCCCAGCCCGCCCGAAGCGCCCCAGACCAGCACGTTCATGCCGGGCTTGAGCTCGTGCGGTTCGTGCCCGAACAGCATCCGATAGGCGGTGGCCAGCGTCAGCGTATAGCAGGCCGATTCTTCCCAGGTCAGGTGGCGCGGGCGCGGCATCAGCTGCTGGGCCTGCACCCGGGTGAACTGGGCGAAGCTGCCGTCGTGGGTCTCGTAGCCCCAGATGCGCTGGCTGGGCGAATACATCGGGTCGCCGCCGTTGCATTCCTCGTCGTTGCCGTCGTCCTGGTTGCAGTGGACCACGACCTCGTCGCCGACCTTCCAGTTGCGGACCTTGTCGCCGACCTTCCACACGACCCCGGCGGCGTCCGAGCCGGCGATATGATAGGGCTGTTTGTGACCGTCGAAGGGGCTGACCGGGGTGCCCAGCCCGGCCCAGATGCCGTTGTAGTTGACGCCCGCGGCCATCACGAGCACCAGCACCTCGTTGCTGTCGATTTCCCAGGTGTCGACGACCTCGACCTGCATGGCCTTGTCGGGTTCGCCGTGACGTTCGCGGCGGATCGCCCAAGCATACATCTGCTTGGGAACATGGCCCAGGGGCGGCATCTCTCCGATTTCGTAGAGATCCTTTAGCGGTGCGTCGTAGGGGGCGATGGGGCTGGGGGTGTCGAGGGCCATGGCCGTAGTCCTTGCGTAATCATGCCGCAGCGCAGAATCGCGGCGTCCGGGTCCAATCGCTAAAGACCCGTGCGCAACATTGCAATAGCCTCCTGCGCGGATCGCGCAATATTATGTCTCAAGAATTTTGTATCCCCATCGGCTTGCGGTGTCCGCGCCCGTTTATCTTGCCGCTGGATGCCTTCATGGTCTCGCGCCGCGCCGCAGCGAATTGACGGCGCAGCATTATGTCCGCTAATTGACCTCAACCGAAAGAATCTTGCGAAAGGGATTCGCCGTGGCCTCCAAGGACAAACCCTGGCTGTTCCGCACCTATGCCGGCCATTCCACCGCCGCGAAGTCCAACGAGCTTTACCGCACCAACCTTGCCAAGGGGCAGACCGGGCTGTCGGTGGCGTTCGACCTGCCGACACAGACCGGCTATGATTCGGATCATGTGCTGGCGCGGGGCGAGGTCGGCAAGGTCGGCGTGCCGGTCTGCCATCTGGGCGACATGCGCACGCTGTTCGACCAGATCCCGCTGGAACAGATGAACACCTCGATGACGATCAACGCCACCGCGCCGTGGCTGCTGTCGCTGTATATCGCGGTGGCCGAGGAACAGGGGGCGGATGTCGCCAAGCTGCAAGGTACGGTGCAGAACGACATCATCAAGGAATACCTGTCGCGCGGCACCTATATCTGCCCGCCGCGGCCCTCGCTGCGGATGATCACCGACGTGGCGGCCTATACCGCGCGGCACCTGCCGAAATGGAACCCGATGAACGTGTGTTCCTATCACCTGCAAGAGGCCGGGGCGACGCCGGAACAGGAACTGGCCTATGCGCTGGCCACCGGCATCGCGGTGCTGGACGACCTGAAAACCAAGGTCGCGCCCGAGGCATTCCCCGCCATGGTCGGCCGCATCAGCTTTTTCGTGAACGCGGGCATCCGCTTCGTCACCGAGCTGTGCAAGATGCGCGCCTTTACCGAGCTGTGGGACGAGATCTGCCGCGACCGCTACGGTATCGAGGACGAAAAATTCCGCCGCTTCCGCTACGGGGTGCAGGTCAACAGCCTTGGCCTGACCGAGCAGCAGCCGGAAAACAACGTCTACCGGATCCTGATCGAGATGCTGGCCGTCACCTTGTCGAAAAACGCCCGCGCCCGCGCCGTGCAGCTGCCGGCCTGGAACGAGGCGCTGGGCCTGCCGCGCCCCTGGGATCAGCAGTGGTCGCTGCGGATGCAGCAGATCATGGCGTATGAAACCGACCTGCTGGAATACGGCGACCTGTTCGACGGCAACCCGGTGGTGGCCGGAAAGGTCGAGGCGCTCAAGGACGGGGCGCGGGCCGAACTCAAGCTGCTGGACGAGATGGGCGGTGCCATCGCCGCCATCGACTACATGAAATCGCGGCTGGTCGAATCGAACGCGGCGCGGCTGAACCGGGTCGAGGACGGCGAAACCGTGGTGGTCGGCGTGAACCGCTGGCAGCAGGGCGAGCCCTCGCCGCTGACCTCGGGCGACGGCGGCATCCTGGTCGTCGATCCGGCGGTGGAACAGGACCAGATCGCCCGGCTGAACGAATGGCGCCAGGCCCGCGACACCGCGGCCGTCGAGGCCGCGCTGTCGCGCTTGCGCGCGGACGCGCAAGAGGGGCGCAACATCATGCCGGCATCCATCGCGGCGGCAAAGGCAGGCGCCACCACTGGCGAATGGGCCGGGGTCATGCGCGCGGTCCACGGCGAATACCGCGGGCCGACCGGGGTTTCGGCCAGCCCCTCGAACCGGACCGAAGGGCTTGAGCCGATCCGCGAGGCGGTGGATGCGGTCAGCACCCGGCTGGGGCGGCGGATGAAATTCGTGGTCGGCAAGCCGGGCCTGGACGGTCACTCCAACGGTGCCGAGCAGATCGCCTTCCGCGCCCGCGACTGCGGCATGGACATCACCTATGATGGAATCCGCCTGACTCCGGCCGAAATTGTCGAGGCCGCGCAGGAACAGCAGGCGCATGTCGTCGGGCTGTCGATCCTGTCGGGCAGCCACCTGCCGCTGGTCCGCGACGTGATGGAGCGGATGCGCGCGGCCGGGCTGGGTCATGTCCCGGTGATCGTCGGCGGCATCATCCCCGAGGACGACGCCGCGAAGCTGCGGGCGATGGGGGTGGCGCGGGTCTACACCCCCAAGGATTTCGAGCTGAACCGGATCATGATGGATCTGGTGGCGCTGGTGGACCCCGAGCCGCGGGCAGCCTGAGCGTCGCCCCGCGCACGGGACGGTGGCGGCAAGGGCGTCGCCACCTGCGCTGCCTGCGCGGTCGCATGGGTATTTGGGCCAGAAAGAAGCCCGCTTGTGCAGGCGGGCGGCGCGGGTCATTCTGCCCGCGATCCATCAGTCGAGACCGCCCATGCCCGCCCCTCAGAACCGTTTCAAATCCCGGCTTGCCGCAGGCGAGGTGCTGATCGGCGCTTGGGTCGGCATGGCCGATGCCTATGCCGCCGAGATCGCCGCCACCGCCGGTTTCGACTGGCTGCTGATCGACGGAGAGCATGCGCCGAACGACCTGCGCTCGATCCTCGCGCAGTTGAGCGTGATCGGGGCCTCGGACAGCAGTCCGGTGGTGCGGCTGCCGATGGGCGAGCCCTGGGCGATCAAGCAGGCGCTGGACATCGGCGCGCAATCGCTGCTGATCCCGATGGTGGACAGTGCCGCTCAGGCGCAGGCGCTGGTGCGCGCCGTGCGCTATCCGCCACGCGGGATGCGCGGGGTCGGGGCGGCGTTGGCGCGGGCCTCGCGGTTTTCCGACATCCCCGATTACCCGGCCACGGCCGATGCGCAGATCTGGCTGGGGGTGCAGGTGGAAACCCGCGCCGGGCTGGCGGCGCTGGACGAGATCCTGGCGGTCGAGGGAGTGGACGGGGTGTTCATCGGCCCCGCCGACCTGTCGGCTGACATGGGCTATCTGGGCCAGCTCGACCACCCCGAGGTGCTGGCGGCGATCTCGGATGCGACGCGGCGCATCGCGGCGTCAGGCAAGGCCGCGGGCATCATCTGGACCGACGCGGCCCTTGCCCGCCGCGCCCTGCAGGACGGCGCGCGATTCGTCGCCACCGCCATCGACGTCACCGTCTTTGCCGGAGCGATGCGCAGCGCCGCCGCCGACGGGAAGGCGCTGCGCGAGCAGGTCAGGACTGGCGCGGCACCCGGCCCAGCATGAAGAATTCCTCGTTCGGGGGAACGTCCGCCATGTTTGCAACCCGGTTCGACATGCCGAAAAACGCCGCGATCGCGCCGATGTCCCAGATCTCGTCGGGGGTGAAGCCGGCCTCGATCATGTCCTCGTAATCGTCCTGGGTGATGTTCTCGGCCTCCATCGCCACCAGTTCGGCGTAATCCAGCATGGCGTAGTGGCGGTCGCTCAGCGGGGTCTTGCGCCAGTTGACCGCCAGCCGGTCGGCCAGTTGCGGGTCCTTGGCCCGCACCCGCAGGATCGCGCCGTGGGCGACCACGCAATACTGGCAGCGGTTCAGCCCGCTGGTGGCGACCACGATCATCTCGCGCTCGGCCTTGGACAGCCCCTCGTCCTTGTCCATCAGCGCGTCGTGATAGGCAAAGAAGGCGCGGAACTCGGCCGGGCGGTGCGCCAGCGCCAGGAACACGTTCGGCACGAAGCCGGATTTTTCCTGCACGGCGCGGATCATTTCCTGGATATCCGCCGGCAGGGTGCGCAGGTTCGGGATGGCAAAGCGGCTGATGGCTGGGTTCATGGTCTTCTTTCTGGCTCAAATACCCCGGGGGAGCCGCAAGGCGGCGGGGGCAGGGCCCCCATCCTTGCGGTTCCGGTTGACTCTGGCCTTGCGATCTGAAATGTCCACCCGGATTCCCCGGAAGGTCAGCCTTCCGGTCCCCGCCTGTTCGGGGATCGCCCCCCGTCAGCGCGGTTGCGCCCACGGGGGCCATACTGGTTTTGATCGGCGATAGCCGGAGGTCGCGATGTTCGAGAGCCTTTCTGACCGTCTTGGCGGCGTTTTCGACCGCCTGACCCGGCAGGGCGCCCTGACCGAGGATGACGTCACCGCCGCCATGCGCGAGGTGCGCCAGGCGCTGCTGGATGCCGACGTCTCGCTGCCCGTGGTGCGCAGCTTCGTGCGCGCGGTCACCGCCAAGGCCACGGGCGCCGCGGTCACCAAGTCGATCACCCCCGGCCAGCAGGTCGTCAAGATCGTCCATGACGAGCTGATCCGCACCCTGCAAGGCGACGATGCCCCCGAGACGCTGAAGATCGACACCCCGCCCGCGCCGATCCTGATGGTCGGGTTGCAGGGTTCGGGCAAGACCACCACCACCGCCAAGCTGGCCAAACGCCTGACCGAGCGCGAGAAAAAGCGGGTGCTGATGGCCTCGCTCGACACCAACCGCCCTGCGGCGATGGAGCAGCTGGCCATTCTTGGCCAGCAGATCGGCGTCGATACGCTGCCGATCGTGCCGGGCGAAAACGCCGTGCAGATCGCGCGCCGTGCCAAACAGCAGGCAAGCTTTGGCGGCTATGACGTCTACATGCTGGACACCGCCGGGCGGCTGCATATCGACCAGGTTCTGATGGACGAGGTGCAGGCCGTCCGCGACGCGGTGAACCCGCGCGAGACGCTGCTGGTCGTGGACGGGCTGACCGGGCAGGACGCGGTGAACGTCGCGACCGAGTTCGACGCCAAGGTCGGCATATCGGGCGTGGTGCTGACCCGGATGGACGGCGACGGCCGCGGCGGCGCGGCGCTGTCGATGCGCCAGATCACCGGCAAGCCGATCCGCTTCGTCGGGCTTGGCGAAAAGATGGACGCGCTGGAAAGCTTCGACGCCGAACGTGTCGCGGGCCGCATCCTCGGGATGGGCGACATCGTGGCGCTGGTCGAAAAGGCGCAAGAGGTGCTTGAGGTCGAGCAGGCCGAGCGCATGATGAAGCGCTTTGCCAGGGGTCTGTTCAACATGAACGACCTGAAGAACCAGCTTGAGCAGATGCAGAAGATGGGCGGGATGCAGTCCATCATGGGCATGATGCCCGGCATGGGAAAGATGGCGAAACAGGCCGAGGCCGCCGGCATCGACGACACCATGCTGCGCCGGCAGATCGCGCTGATCAACTCGATGACCAGGAAGGAACGCGCCAACCCCGACCTGTTGCAGGCCAGTCGCAAGAAGCGGATCGCCGCCGGCGCCGGGATGGAGGTGGCCGAGCTGAACAAGCTGCTGAAGATGCAGCGCCAGATGGCCGACACGATGAAGAAGGTCAGCAAGATGGGCAAGGGCGCCATGCTGAAACAGGCGATGCGCGCCATGTCCGGCAAGGGCGGCGGGCTGCCCGACCTGGCCGAGGCCGATCCCGCCAAGATGGCCGAGGCGGCAAAGATGCTGCAAGACCCGCGTGGCCTGGGCGGGCAACTGGGCGGCATGAACCTGCCCGGCGGGCTGTCGGGGCTGTTCGGCAAGAAATGATCGCCCGACCCATGACAGCGCGACCTGCAACCGCCACCGAAGGGAACCCTCGGATGAGTGACGCCCAGAACCGCGCCGCGGCACTGCTCAGGGAACATCGCGCCAGCATCGACCGGCTGGACGCGATCCTTGTCTATACGCTGGCCGAACGGTTCCAGCACACGCAATCGGTCGGCCGGCTCAAGGCCGAACACGATCTTCCGCCCTCGGACCCTGCGCGCGAGGCGCAGCAGATCGAGCGGCTGGAACGGCTGGCGCGCGAGGCCGATCTCGACCCCGAGTTCGCGCGCAAGTTCCTCAACTTCGTGATCGCCGAGGTGATCCGGCACCACGAGATCCTTCAGTCCTGAGGCGCGCCCGCGCGTCGCAACACGCCATTTCCAAAGGAGAACAACCAAATGGCCATGAAAATCCGTCTTGCCCGTGGCGGGTCCAAGAAACGTCCCCATTACGCCATCGTGGCCTCGGACTCGCGCATGCCGCGCGATGGCCGCTTCCTGGAAAAGCTGGGCACCTACAACCCGCTGCTGCCCAAGGATTCGGAAGACCGCATCAAGATTGATCTTGAGCGGGTGCAATACTGGCTGGGCCACGGCGCGCAGCCGACCGACCGCGTGGCGCGTTTCCTGGAAGCCGCCGGCGTGAAGGAAAAGACCGAGCGCCAGAACCTCAAGAAGGGCGAGCCGGGCAAGGCCGCGAAAGAGCGCGTGCAGAAGCGGCTCGACCGCGAGGAAGCCGCCCGCGCCGCCGCGGAAGAGGCGAAGAACGCCCCGGCCGAAGCCCCGGCCGAGGAAGCCGCGAGCGAGTGATCCCGGACGGCGGCGGGGCAGGGTCCCGCCGCCGGTTCTTGAACCCTGTCCAGCAAGAGGCTGCCCATGACCCAAGGCGCCAAGGCTGAAACTGTCTGCGTCGGCGCCATCGCCGGCGCTTTCGGCGTTCGTGGCGAGGTGCGGCTGAAAAGCTTCTGCACCACGGCCGAGGACATCGCCACCTATGGCCCGCTTGCGACCGAGGACGGCGCGCGCCGTTTCACGATGCGCATCACCCGTCCGGTCACCGGCGGGCTGGCGGCGCGGCTGTCGGGGGTCGAGACCCGCGAACAGGCCGAGGCGCTGAAGGGCGCGACGCTGTGGGCCGACCGCGCGGCGCTGCCCTCGTTGCCCGAGGATGAATTCTACCACGCCGACCTGATCGGGCTTGAGGTCGTCGATCCGGGCGGGGCGGTTCTGGGGCGGGTGCGCGCCATCCACGATCATGGCGCGGGCGACATTCTTGACGTTCACGGACCGGGGGGGGCGCTGCTGATCCCCTTTACCCGCGCGGCGGTGCCGACCGTGGATGTCGCGGCCGGGCGCATCGTCGCGGACCCTCCGGACAGCGATGAATAGCCCCGCGCCGACCCCCGCGCCGTGGACCGCGCAGATCGTCACGCTGTTCCCCGAGGCGTTCCCCGGCACGCTGGGCCTGTCACTGACCGGCCGCGCCCTGGCCGAAGGGTTGTGGGCGCTGCGCACCATCCAACTGCGCGATTTCGGCCTGGGCCGGCACCGCAACGTGGACGACACGCCTGCGGGTGGCGGCGCCGGGCTGGTGATCCGCCCCGATGTGCTGGGCCCGGCCCTGTTGGCCGCGAAAGCCGCCGCGCCCGATTTGCCGGTGGTGTATCTGTCCCCCCGCGGCCGTCCGCTGACCCAGGCGATGGCGCGCGAATTGGCGCAAGGGCCGGGCGTCACGCTGATCTGCGGCCGGTTCGAGGGCGTGGACCAGCGGGTGCTGGACGCGTTCGACGCCACCGAAATCAGCATCGGCGACTATGTCCTGACCGGAGGAGAGATCGCCGCTCAGGTCTTGATCGACGCGACGGTCCGCCTTATACCGCGCGTGCTGGGGAATCAGGATTCTCTGGCCGAGGAATCCTTTGCCCACGGCCTGCTTGAACACCCGCAATACACGAAACCCGCCGAATGGGAGGGTCGCAGGATCCCCGACGTGCTGTTGTCGGGCAACCACGCGGCAATCTCGCGCTGGCGGGAAGAACAGGCCGAAAGCCTGACCAAGCAACGCCGCCCCGACCTGTGGCGGGCATATGCCGGACGGCATGTGGACCCGGACCCAAGGACGCAGCTCTCGGGCGCATCAGACCAATCGCGGAACCACCGCGAGCATGACAAGGACGAAATGCGATGAACCTGATCGCCCAGCTGGAAGCCGAGCAGATCGCCGCTCTCGGCAAGACCATCCCCGATTTCAAGGCCGGCGACACCGTGCGCGTCGGCTACAAGGTGACCGAGGGCACCCGCACCCGTGTGCAGATGTACGAAGGCGTCTGCATCAGCCGCCGCGGCGGCGACACGCTGGCCGCCTCGTTCACCGTGCGCAAGATTTCGTTCGGCGAAGGGGTCGAGCGGGTGTTCCCGCTGTATGCGACCAACGTCGATTCGATCGAGGTCGTCCGCCGTGGTCGGGTCCGCCGCGCCAAGCTGTATTACCTGCGCGACCGCCGCGGCAAATCCGCCCGCATCGCCGAGATGTCCAACTACAAGCCGAAGGCCGCCAAGGCCGACGCCAACGCCTGAGGTCGCGCGCCATGAAAGCCGAAATCCACCCCGCCTATCACATGATCACCGTCAAGATGACCGACGGGACCACCTATCAGACCCGCTCGACCTGGGGCAAAGAGGGCGACACGATGTCGCTGGACATCGACCCGACCTCGCACCCCGCCTGGACCGGCGGTTCGGCCAAGCTGATGGACACCGGGGGGCGCGTCTCGCGCTTCAAGAACAAATACGCCGGCCTGGGTTTCTGAAACCCCACCGTCGCAAAATTGTCGCCCAACGGACGCCGCCCCGCAACGGGCGGCGTTTTTGTGGGTTTTTCGTGACATTCTCGCGGGTTGTCCACAGCTCAATCGCGGCGTGGCCATGACTCGGGGGGACGTGCCCGCTAGATTGCGGGGGCAAGCGGAGGCGATTCGTGGCGCATATCATCGTCGTCGGCAATGAAAAGGGCGGGTCGGGAAAGTCCACGACCTCGATGCATATCGCCACCGCGCTGGCGCGGATGGGGCATCGCGTCGGCGCGCTGGACCTGGATGTGCGCCAGCGCAGCTTTGGCCGCTATCTGGAAAACCGCATGGCGTTCCTGGCGCGCGAAGGAATCGCGCTGCCCACCCCCACGCTGGCCGAATTGCCGCGCGATGCCGGGGGGGTGGACCCGCTGTCGGCGGCGGTGGGGGCGCTGGACGCGAACCATGACTTCATCGTGATCGACTGCCCCGGCTCGCACACCAAGCTCAGCCAGATGGCGCATACGCTGGCCGACACGCTGGTCACTCCGATGAACGACAGCTTCATCGACTTTGACCTGCTGGCGCGGATGTCCCCCGAGGGCGAGGTTCTGGGGCCCTCGATCTATTCCGAAATGGTCTGGTCCGCGCGGCAGTTGCGCGGGCAGGCGGGGGCCGGGCCGATCGACTGGGTGGTGCTGCGCAACCGGCTGGGCACCACCGAAATGCACAACAAGCGCCGGGTCGGAGAGGCGCTGACCCTGCTGTCGCGCCGCATCGGTTTCCGCGTCGCGGCGGGGTTCGCGGAACGGGTGATCTACCGCGAGCTGTTCCCGCGCGGGTTGACGTTGCTGGACCTGCGCGACGTTGGCACGCAGCAGTTGTCGATGTCGAACATCGCCGCGCGGCAGGAACTGCGCGACCTGCTGGCGGAATTGCGCCTGCCCGGCGTCGGGGGGCAGGTCTAGGCGCGGGTCGGGGTGGTGCCGGGCTTTCTTTCTGGCACGTTGTCGCAGGTCGCGGCGTTGCTTATGTGGCAGCGATGTTATCAGGGCCTTTGACCATGCGGCGTTTCCCTCTTTCCTTCATGCTGGCCGTGCTGGGGCCGGGTGCCGCGCTGGCGATGGGCGACCGACCGCCGGTCGTGCCCCTTGTGGCCGAGGCGCCGGTGCCGACGGTGACCGTCGCCCCCGCCGCGCCGGCCGAGGTGCAGGCCCGTGTGCCGCTGTCGGGAACGCTGGTCGCGCGCGAGGTGGTGCAGGTCTATCCCCGGATCGAGGGGCAGGAAATCCTGTCGCTGGGTGCCGAGCCGGGCGACCGGGTGAAACAGGGGCAGGAACTTGCCCGCCTGTCGGACGTGACGCTGCGCGCGCAGCTTGCGCAGGCCGATGCCGAATTGCAGCGCGCGACCGCCGGCGTGGCGCAGGCGGAAAGCCAGATCGCCAGCAACGAGGCCGCCCTGACCCAGGCCGTCGCGGCGCTGGAACGCGCCCGCAGCCTGCGCCGTTCGGGCAGCGGCACGCAGGCGGTGCTGGATCAGGCCATCGCCGCCGAGGCCGGCGCCCGCGCTGCCGCCACCGGCTCGCACGAGGGGCTTGCGGTCGCCCGCGCGGCACAGGCGCAGGCCCGCGCCGCCCGCGACATCGCGCAGATCAACCTTGACCGGACCCGCATCGTGGCGCCGGTGGGCGGGCGGGTGTCAGGGCGCAACGCGCAGCTTGGCTCGATCGCCTCGGCCGGGGCGGGACCGATGTTCACGCTGATCGCCGACGGTTCGATCGAGTTCGAGGGCGAGGTGATCGAGACCGCGCTGCCCGCGCTGCGCCCTGGCCAGCCGGCCCGGCTGGACGTGGCCGGCGTCGGCCGGGTCGAGGGCCGCGTGCGGCAACTGCCCGCCGCGGTCGATGCCACCACGCGGCTGGGGCTGGTCCGGGTCGAACTGCCCCCGGACGAGCGGCTGCTGATCGGGCTGTTCGTCAGCGGCGATATCATCACCGAACGGCGACAGGCCGTGACGGTGCCCGCGACCGCGGTGCTGGCCGACGCGGGGGGCGAGCGGGTGCAGGTGGTTCGCGACGGGGTCGTGGAAACCCGCGCGGTGCGCGCCGGGCTGTTGTGGCAGGGCCAGCGCGAAATCTCCGAGGGGCTGGCCGAGGGCGAGACCGTCATCACCCGCGCCGGCGCGTTTTTCCGCAGCGGCGACCGGGTGAACGCGGTGACCGAGCCGCTGGACGTGGCCGCGCCGCCGCCCGGCGCAGGTGGCAACGAAAACGCGCCCGCCGCCGCACCTGCTACCCCTGCCGTGTCGGGAACCCCGGCGCCCGGCGCGGCGCAGGCTTCTGAAGCCGCGGCGCTGCCATGAACCTGTCAACCTGGTCGATCCGCCATCCGGTCCCGCCCATCGCCATCTTCATGGTGCTGGTGGTGCTGGGGCTGGTCAGCTTTCTGCGGCTGCCGGTCACCGCGATGCCGAACATCGACCTGCCGATCATCTCGGTCAGCATCGGCCAGCCCGGCGCGGCGCCGACCGAACTGACCTCGCAGGTGGTGCGCCCGATCGAGGACGCCATCGCCAATGTGCAGGGGGTGCGGCATGTCAGCGCCACCGCCTCGGACGGGGCGGCCAGCCTGACCATCGAATTCGAGCTGGAAACCGACAGCGACCGGGCGCTGAACGACATCAAGGACGCGGTGGCCAGCGTCCGCGCCGACCTGCCGCAGTCGATCACCGAGCCGCTGGTGCGGCGGCTGGATGTCACCGGGATGCCGGTGCTGACCTATGCGGTCAGCGATCCGTCACGCTCGCTCGAAGGGCTGTCGAAATTCGTCGATGACGTGATCTCGCGCGAATTGTCGGCGCTGCCGGGGGTGGGCAAGGTCGAACGCATCGGCGGCGCCGACCGCCAGATCGAGGTGGCGCTGGACCCCGACCGGCTGCTGGCGCACGGGCTGACCGCGGCCGAGGTGTCATCCGAACTGCGGCAGCGCAATATCAACATGGGCGGCGGCCGCGGCGACCTGGCGGGGCGGGAATATTCCATCCGCACGCTGGGGTCGGCCGACACGGTGGCGCAACTGGCTGGCACCCCGATTTCCATTGCCGGCGGGCGCACGGTGCGGCTGGACCAGCTGGGCACGGTCAGCGACGGCGCCACCGACGAACGCAGCTTTGCGCTGCTGGGGGCCGAGCCGGTGGTGGCCTTTGGCGTCTACCGCGCCTCGGGGGCGTCGGACCTGGTGGCGGGCGACAACGCCAAGGCGCGGCTGGCTGACCTGGGCACGCGCTATCCGAACCTGCACATCACCCTGATCGACGACGCCACCACCTATACGCTGCAATCCTACGACACCGCCATGCACACGCTGTACGAAGGCGCGGCGCTGGCGGTGATCGTGGTGCTGCTGTTCCTGCGCAACTGGCGCGCCACGCTGATCGCCGCCACCGCGCTGCCGCTGTCGGTGATCCCGACATTCTTCGTGATGGAGTGGCTGGGCTTTACCCTGAACGGCATCAGCCTGCTGGCAATCACGCTGGTCACCGGCATCCTTGTCGACGACGCCATCGTCGAGATCGAGAACATCGTCAGACACATGCACGAGGGCAGCCCGCCCTATCGGGCGGCCGAGGAAGCCGCGGCCGAGATCGGCATGACCGTCATCGCCATCAGCTTTTCCATCGTGGCGGTGTTCGCCCCGGTGGCCTTCATGGCCGGGATCGCGGGGCAGTATTTCAAGCAGTTCGGGCTGACGGTGGCGGTTTCGGTGCTGTTTTCGCTGCTGGTGGCGCGGATCATCACCCCGATGCTGGCCGCCTATTTCATCCGCGGCAGTGCTCGTGCCGAAAGCGGAGGCGACGGGGCGGTGATCCGCGGCCTGATGCGGGTGCTGGGCTGGACCATGCGCCACCGCGGGCTGACGCTGCTGCTGGGGCTGGGGGTGTTCGCCGGGTCGATCTATTCCGCCACGCTGCTGCCGACCGAGTTCATCGCCGAGGGCGACGTCGGCCGCAGCCAGATCGAGGTCGAGCTGCCCCCCGGTTCCCTGGTCGGGGACAACGAGGCCGTGATGCGCGCCCTGTCGCGCCGCATCGCCACCGTCCCCGAGGTCGAATCGGTGTTCGTGATGGGCGGCACCCCCGATGCGGTCACCTCGCGGCTGATGATCAACTATGGCAACAAGGCCAACCGCGAACGCTCGCAGGCCGAGATCGAGGCCGGGCTGAAGCAGATGCTGGCCGATGTCGCCGACGTGCGGCTGAATTTCCAGAACCAGGCCGGCGGCAACGACCTGACCGTCAGCGTCATGGGCGACACCGAACAGGGCGCGGCACAGGCGGCCGAACTGCTGGTGGCCGAAATGCGCGCGATGCCCGGGCTGGAAAACGTCAGCTCGTCCTCGGCGTTGCAGCGCCCTGAAATCCAGATCACCCCGCGCGAGGGGGTGGCGGCGCAGTTGGGGGTCTCGACCGCCGCGATGGCGCAGACGCTGCTGGTGGCGACGCTGGGGGACGCGGAATCGAACCTGCCCAAGTTCAACGCCGGCGACGAACAGGTGCCGATCATGGTGCGGCTGAACGAACAGGCGCGCGGGGACCTGATGCAGCTGCGCAGCCTGCGGGTGCCATCCTCGGCCGGGCAGGTGCCGCTGGGCGCGCTGGCCGATGTGACGCTGTCGGCCGGCGCCACCCAGATTGCGCGCTATGACCGGCGCTATCGCACCACCGTGTCGGCGAACCTTGCCGATGGCGCGATCCTTGGCCCGGTCGCGGCGCAGGTGCAGGCGGCGCAGGCGCGGCTGTCGCTGCCGCCGGGGACCGAGTTCCAGGCCTCGGGCGACGCCGAGATCATGGGCGAGGTGTTCTCTGCCTTCGGCCTGGCCATGGGGGCGGGGGTGATGTTCGTCTATGTGGTGCTGGTGCTGCTGTTCCACAATTTCGTCACTCCGGTCAGCATCCTGCTGTCGCTGCCGCTGGCCATCGGCGGCGCGATCCTGGCGCTTTACGTCACCGGCAACGCCATCGGCATGGCGGTGGTGATCGGGTTCCTGATGCTGATGGGCATTGTCACCAAGAACGCGATCATGCTGGTCGAGTTCGCCATCCAGGCGATGGAACGAGGCGCCGAAAAGCGCGAGGCGATCCTTGACGCGGTGCACAAGCGCGCCCGCCCGATCATCATGACCACCATCGCCATGGCGTCGGGGATGCTGCCCTCGGCGCTGTCCACCGCCGAAGGGGCCGAGTTCCGTTCGCCGATGGCGGTGGCGGTGATCGGTGGGCTGCTGCTGTCGACGCTGCTGTCGCTGCTGTTCGTGCCGTCGCTGTTTTCGCTGCTGCACGGCGGGCAGGCGCGGCTGGGCGGCTGGATCCGGCGCCGGCTGGGGCTGAACCAGGCCACCGAGGCCGCGGCAGAGTAGGTTTCACCCCGGCCTGCGGGCCGCTGCGGGGGCTGGTTCCCGGTCAGCAGTTCACAGGGAGGCTGTCCGGGCGCTTGCAGGTTTTCAGAAGTTTCGGCCCTCGGGATATCTGGGCAAGCAAAGGGCAGGGGCGCCGGGTTGCGGCGCCCCTGTTCTGGTTCAGGCCAGCTTCTGGTTCAGGCCAGCATCCCCAGCGGGTTTTCCAGATGCGCGATGATGGCGGCCAGCAGTTCGGCCCCCAGCGCGCCGTCGATCACCCGGTGATCGACCGAAAGCGTCAGCGACATCAGGTTGCGGACCACGATTTCCCCCCCCTCGACTACCGGGGTTGGGATGCCGGCACCGACGGCAAGGATCGCGCCGTGGGGCGGGTTGATCACCGCGTCGAAGTTCTCGATCCCGAACATCCCGAGGTTCGAGATGGCGAAGCTGCCGCCCTGGTATTCATGCGGGGCAAGTTTTTTCGAGCGGGCGCGGGCGGCGAGGTCCTTCATTTCCGCCGACAGCGCCGACAGGGTTTTCTGCTGGGCGTCCTTCAGCACCGGGGTGAACAGCCCGCCCTCGACCGCGACGGCGACCGCCACGTCCGAGGGTTTCAGCTGGATGATCCGGTCGCCGGCCCAGACCGCGTTCGCCGCCGGCACCTGTTGCAGCGCCAGCGCGCAGGCCTTGATGATGAAGTCGTTGACCGACAGCTTGACGCCCCGCGATTCCAGCTGCGCGTTCAGCGTCGCCCGGAACTGCATCAGCGCGTCCAGCTTCACCGAGCGGCGCAGATAGAAATGCGGGATGGTCTGCTTGGCCTCGGACAGCCGCGCGGCGATGGTGCGGCGCATTCCGTCCAGCGCGATCTCGGTAGTTTCGCGGCCTTCCAGCATCTTGCGCACGGTCTCGTAGCCCATGCCCTGCGGGGCAGGGGCGGCGGCTGCG
>JAZIHR010000057.1:0-16721 GCA_036678445.1 Alphaproteobacteria bacterium | reverse complement strand
GTCGGGGTCGGCCGGGCGGGCCGGTTTCGGTGGCGCCATCCGGGCGGCCAGCGCCATGCCGAAGGCGGCGCCGTCGCCCCGCGCCAGCGCCTCGGCCCCGTCCGAGATCCCGCGCAACAGGTCCTCCAGCATTGGTTCCTCGGCCTTGGCGAAATCGGACAGCACATGGCCGGTGACGCGGTCCTTGTGACCCGGGTGGCCGATGCCGATGCGCAGGCGGCGGTAGCCTTCGCCGATATGCTGATGGATCGAGCGCAGCCCGTTGTGGCCCGCGTGCCCCCCGCCGGACTTGAGCCGGCAGACCCCCGGCGCAAGGTCCAGTTCGTCGTGCAGCACCACCACCTCGGCCGGGGTCAGCTTGAGATAGCGCATCGCCTCGCCCACCGGCTGGCCGGAAAGATTCATGTAGCCCTGCGGCTTGAGCAGCGTCACCCGCCGGCCGCCCAGCCGGCCTTCGGCCACCAGCCCCTGGAAGCGCGACTTCCAGGGCGAGAACCCGTGGTCCGATGCGATGCGATCCAGCGCCATGAACCCGACGTTATGCCGGTTTCCGGCGTATTTCGCGCCGGGATTGCCAAGGCCCACCATCAAGATCATCGGCATTTTCAGCGCTTTCACCCCATCCCTTGCGGCGGACCTCGCCCGTAACTAAGACTCTGTCAACTGTTCGCCGCTATGACGGGTCCGATCAAGGGCCAGTTCAGGCGAATCGAAAATCAGGCAACGGGCAGGGCAGATGCAGGATCCGGCAGAATACTACATGAATACGCTCGTCCCGATGGTCGTGGAACAGACCAGCCGGGGCGAACGCGCCTATGACATCTTTTCGCGCCTGCTCAAGGAACGGATCATCTTCCTGTCCGGGCCGGTGCATGACGGGATGGCGACGCTGATCTGCGCGCAGCTGCTGTTTCTTGAGGCGGAAAACCCGTCCAAGGACATCAGCATGTATATCAACAGCCCCGGCGGCATCGTGACGGCCGGGCTGTCGATCTATGACACCATGCAGTATATCCGCCCCCGCATCTCGACGCTGGTGATCGGGCAGGCGGCCTCGATGGGCTCGCTGCTGCTGGCCGCCGGGGAAAAGGGCGCGCGCTATTCGCTGCCCAACAGCCGGATCATGGTGCACCAGCCCTCGGGCGGGTTCCAGGGCACCGCCTCGGACATCCTGATCCACGCGCGCGAGACCGAAAAGCTCAAGCAGCGGCTGAACGAGATCTATGTCCACCACACCGGCCGCACGCTGGAGGAGGTCGAGGCAGCGCTGGAACGCGACCGCTTCATGTCCCCGGACGAGGCAAAGGACTGGGGGCTGATCGACGACATCCTGGCGGCACGCGGCAAGGCCGTGCCCGAGGGCTGAGCCCCGGGCCGGGGCGGCGCAGAAGACCGCCCGGCCGGAAATGCGGGGCGTGGAAATGCGGGATTGTGACCGGACGCCGCCCCACCTAACATGGGCGGAACCGACAGGACGCGCCGAACCGCGCGGCGGAATGCTCCGCGCGGTCCATACAAGGCAAGGATGACGACGATGGCAAACCAGCCCGGCGGCGACAGCAAGAACACGCTCTATTGCAGCTTCTGCGGCAAGAGCCAGCACGAGGTCCGCAAGCTGATTGCGGGCCCGACCGTGTTCATCTGCGATGAATGCGTCGAACTCTGCATGGACATCATCCGCGAGGAAACCAAGAACGCAGGGCTCAAGACCGGCGACGGCGTGCCCAGCCCGCGCGAGATCATGGCGGTGCTGGACGACTATGTGATCGGCCAGGAACACGCCAAGCGGGTGCTGTCCGTCGCGGTCCACAACCATTACAAACGGCTGAACCACAGCTCGAAATCCGACATCGAACTGGCCAAGTCGAACATCCTGCTGATCGGCCCGACCGGCTGCGGCAAGACGCTGCTGGCGCAGACGCTGGCGCGGATTCTCGACGTGCCCTTCACCATGGCCGACGCGACCACGCTGACCGAGGCCGGTTATGTGGGCGAGGATGTGGAAAACATCATCCTCAAGCTGCTACAGGCCAGTGAATACAACGTCGAGCGTGCGCAGCGCGGCATCGTCTATATCGACGAGGTCGACAAGATCACCCGCAAGTCCGACAACCCCTCGATCACCCGCGACGTGTCGGGCGAAGGGGTGCAGCAGGCGCTGCTGAAGATCATGGAGGGCACGGTCGCCAGCGTGCCGCCGCAGGGCGGACGCAAGCATCCGCAGCAGGAATTCCTGCAAGTGGACACGACCAATATCCTGTTCATCTGCGGCGGCGCCTTTGCCGGGCTGGACCGGATCATCGCGCAGCGCAACAAGGGCAGCGCCATCGGCTTCGGCGCCTCGGTCAAGGAACAGGACGACCGCGGCGTGGGCGAGATCTTCAAGGACCTCGAGCCCGAGGACCTGCTGAAGTTCGGCCTGATCCCCGAATTCGTCGGCCGCCTGCCGGTGATCGCGACGCTGACCGACCTGGACGAGGACGCGCTGATCGCGATCCTGACCAAGCCCAAGAACGCGCTGGTCAAGCAGTACCAGCGGCTGTTCGACCTTGAGGACGTGAAGCTGACCTTCACCGACGACGCGCTCAAGGCGATCGCGCGCCGGGCAATCAAGCGCAAGACCGGCGCCCGCGGGCTGCGCTCGATCATGGAGGACATCCTGCTGGACAGCATGTTCGAGCTGCCCGGGCTGGACAGCGTGACCGAGATCGTGGTGAACGAAGAGGCTGTCGAAAACCCCTCGGCCCGGCCGCTACAGATCCACGCCGAGGCAAAAAAAGACTCGGCCGCCGCAGGCTGAGGGTTGACGCACAAAGGCGCGGCGGCCGCGGTCGCCCGCCTCGCTTGACCGGGCAGGCGACAGGAATCGCCCTGCACCCCATGCGACTGGTAATGGCGCGCCGCCGATTGCCCCTCTGGCCGTCCGTAGTCCCTGCCACTGGCCAGCGCCTGCCTTCCCGGTCGCCCCTGCCCTGACCCCGTTCCCCACGGGCCTCGTCTTTCGGGGCCTTCCGGGGCGCACAATAATGCCGGGAATTCCATATTTGCCCCGTTACCGCTAACGCGCTACACTTTCGCGATTGCCCAGCAAGCGGACGAACGCCATGGCCCTGCATCCCGTCATCGACCGAGTGACCGACCGCATCCGGCAGCGATCGGCCGAACGTCGCGCCGCCTATCTGGCCCGGATCGCGCGCGCCGCCGAGGACGGGCCGCGCCGCACGCATCTGTCATGCAGCAACCAGGCCCATGCCTATGCCGCGATGCCGGACAAGCAGGATTTCGCCGCCAGCAGACGGCCGAATATCGGCATCGTCACCGCCTACAACGACATGCTGTCGGCGCATCAGCCCTATGAACACTACCCCGAACTGATCCGCCGCGCCGCCCACGCCGCCGGCGCCACCGCACAGGTTGCCGGCGGTGTGCCCGCCATGTGCGACGGCGTCACCCAGGGCCGCGCCGGGATGGAACTGTCGCTGTTTTCCCGCGATGTCATCGCGCTGGCGGCCACGGTCGCCATGTCGCACGATGTCTATGACGCCGCGGTCTGGCTGGGCATCTGTGACAAGATCGTGCCGGGGCTGGTGATCGCGGCGGCAACCGCCGGCCATGTGCCCTCGGTATTCCTGCCCGGCGGGCCGATGCCCTCGGGGCTGCCCAACGACGAAAAAGCCCGGGTGCGGCAGGAATTCGCCGCCGGCCACATCGGGCGCGAGGCTCTGATGGCGGCCGAGATGGCCTCGTACCACGCGCCCGGCACCTGCACCTTTTACGGGACCGCCAACTCGAACCAGATGCTGATGGAGTTCATGGGCCTGCAACTGCCGGGGTCGAGCTTCGTCAACCCGGGCACGCCGCTGCGCGAGGCGCTGACCATGGCCGGGGTCCGCCGCGCCGCCGAAATCACTGCGCTTGGCCGCGACTACACCCCGGTCAGCGCGATCCTGGACGAGCGCGCCTTTGTCAACGGGATCGTCGGGCTGATGGCGACGGGCGGCTCGACCAACCATGTGATCCACCTGCCGGCAATGGCGCGCGCGGCGGGTATCTTGCTGGACTTGCAGGATTTTCACGAAATCAGCGCGGTGGTGCCGCTGCTGGCGCGGGTCTATCCCAACGGGCTGGCCGACGTGAACCATTTCCACGCCGCCGGGGGCCTGGGCTTCCTGATCGCACAGTTGCTGGACGCGGGGCTGCTGCATGCAGAGGTGCGCACCATCGCCGGCCCCGGGCTGGACCGCTACCGGCAAGAACCCCGGCTGACGGGCGACAGCGCCAATTGGGTCGCGGGCGCGCGCGAAAGCCTCAACGACCGGATCCTGCGCCCTGCCGCCGCGCCCTTTGCCGCCACCGGCGGGCTGCACATGCTGTCCGGAAACCTGGGCCGCGCGGTCATCAAGGTCTCGGCCGTCAAGCCCGAGCTGCATGTGATCGAAGCCCCGGCCCGCATCTTCACCGATCAGGCGCAGGTCAAGGCGGCCTTTCAGGCGGGCGAATTCACCAGCGACACCGTCATCGTCGTCCGCTTTCAGGGTCCGCGCGCCAACGGCATGCCCGAACTGCACACGCTGACCCCGCTGCTGTCGGTGCTGCTCGACCGCGGGCTGCGGGTGGCGCTGCTGACCGACGGGCGGATGTCGGGGGCGTCGGGCAAGGTGCCGGCCGCGATCCATTGCACCCCCGAGGCCGCCGCCGGCGGGCCGCTGGCACAGCTGTGCGACGGCGATCTGGTGCGGCTGGATGCGATCACCGGGACGCTGGACTGCCTGTCCCCGGATTTCGCCGCCCGCCCCCCAGCCACCGCCGATCTTTCAGCCAACGAAGAAGGGCTGGGGCGCGAGATTTTCGCCCTGTTCCGCGCCAATGCCGCCGCCGCCGATCAAGGCGCCAGCGTCCTGTTTTAGGCGCCCGCGGCCCGTTCTTCCTTGCAGGAATACCCCGCCGGGGGCCGGGGCAGCGCCCCGCTCTGGCCCTGCCGCCCGGCGTCCTATTTCAGCCTGGTCCAGCTTTGCGACTTGCAGATCAGCCCGCCCGCGACGCAGCCCGACAGCTTCATCCCGGGGCCGCTGACGCTGGCCTTGCCGTTATAGATCTTGTTGTCGGCCGGGCGCAGCACCTTGCCGGCATAAGCGCCGCCGCCCGAGGGCACCATGTCGATCACGATCTGCTTGCCGATATTGGGCGAGCGGTATTCCTCGGTTCCCTTGAAGGTCCGCATGATCGTGCCACAGAACGCCGGCCCGCAGGGGGTGATCTGCACCAGCGCGACCGAGCCCTCGTCGGGCTGGGTCTGCCAGATGCCCTCGATCGGGTCGGCGGCAAGCGCCGCGCCCGCGATCAGCGACAGGGCTGCGGCCAGGGTGATGGTTCGCATTGAATGTTTCCTCCCGTTCCTCTGGGGTGATTGGGCCGCGACGACCGCGTTCTGGCAAGCATGACGTGAGGTCGCGGCCCGCGCGCGCCCGGGCTTTCGCGACAGCCGGGCCTGTGGCATGGACGCAGGCAACCCCGCCAGTTGAACGGAGCGCGACATGATCCTTTACCCCGCCATCGACCTCAAGGACGGCAATTGCGTGCGGCTGCTGCGCGGCGACATGGAGGCCGCGACGGTGTTCGGCACCGACCCCGCGGCGCAGGCGCTGGCATTCCAGCAGGCGGGGGCGCGCTGGCTGCATCTGGTGGACCTGAACGGCGCCTTTGCCGGGCGGCCGGTCAACGCCGCCGCGGTCGAATCGATCCTTGCCGCCGTGTCGATCCCGGTGCAGCTGGGCGGCGGCATCCGCGACATGGAAACCATCGGCTTCTGGCTGGACCGCGGTGTGCGCCGGCTGATCCTGGGCACGGTGGCGGTCGAGGACCCCGCGCTGGTGACCAAGGCCGCCGCGCGTTTCCCCGGCCGCATCGCGGTGGGGATCGACGCGCGCGCCGGCCGCGTCGCCACCCGCGGCTGGGCCGAGGAAACCGAGGTGACGGCCACCGAGCTTGCCCGCAGCTTTGAAAACGCCGGTGTCGCCGCGATCATCTATACCGACATCGACCGCGACGGCGCCATGCAGGGGCCGAACGTCGCCGCGACCGAGGCGCTGGCGCGGGCGGTCTCGATTCCGGTGATCGCCTCGGGCGGGGTGGCGCGGCTTTCGGACCTGATCGAACTGCGCGACAGCGGGGTGATCGCCGGGGCGATTTCGGGGCGGGCGCTTTACGATGGCGCGATCGACCTGGCGCAGGCGTTGCAGGCGCTGGCCTGACACCCGGCCGGACCGTCGGGCCGGGAGGCTTCGCGCCCCCGCCCTCTCCCCCGCGGGATATTTTCACAAGGAACCCCCTGCCGGCGCCGTGTCGCGGGAAGCATCGCTTGCCTTCCGCGGGGGCTCTGCATAGATAACAGCGGTCCGAAAAGATAAGGCTGCCGCCCCGTGGAAAACGTCGTCCTGACCGTGCATCTCATCCTTGCGCTGCTGCTGATCGGCATCGTGCTGCTTCAGCGATCCGAGGGTGGCGGGCTTGGCATCGGCGGCGGGGGCGGCAACGTCATGACCGGGCGGCAGGCGGCGAACGCGCTGTCGCGGGGCACCTGGATCATCGCCACGGCCTTTCTGATCACCTCGATCGCGCTGACCGTGATTGCGGCGCGCAATTCGGTGGGCGGTTCGGTGGTGGATCGTATCGCGCCGGCACCCGCGGCCCCCGCAGGCAACCTGCCGGCGCTGCCCGACTACGCACCGCCGCCCGGCGTGGGCCAGCCGGTGCTGCCGCCCGGCGCTGCGCCTGCGACCCCGGAACCGGCGGCCGAGGATGCAGCCGCCAAGGCTGAGGCCCCGGCGGCCCCGCTCACCCCGCCCGCACCGGCAACCGAAACTCCGGCAGAGTCCGCCCCTGCGGCCACCGAATCGGCCCCTGCCACCGCGCCGGCCAACTGACCGACCGACATGCGGGGGCGCACATCTGTGCCCCCACGATATCTTGCTGTGTCCGTTGCGGTTTTGCGAAGAATCGGCTATAGGCCGGGTCCCGTGATGCCGGTCCAACCGGGCCAGTTCCGCATTGCCTAGACGATCACGGGGACCCTGAATGGCGCGCTATATCTTCATCACCGGCGGTGTCGTTTCCTCGCTGGGCAAGGGTCTGGCATCCGCCGCCCTTGGGGCGCTGTTGCAGGCGCGCGGCTATACGGTGCGGCTGCGCAAGCTGGACCCCTATCTGAACGTCGATCCCGGCACGATGTCGCCCTTTGAACATGGCGAGGTTTTCGTCACCGACGACGGCGCGGAAACCGACCTGGACCTGGGGCATTACGAACGCTTTACCGGCGTTTCGGCACGGCGCAGCGACACGATCAGCGCCGGGCGCATCTATTCCAACGTGCTGGAAAAGGAACGCCGCGGCGAATATCTGGGTAAAACCATTCAGGTCATTCCGCACGTCACCAACGAAATCAAGGACTTCTTGTCCATCGGCGAGGATGAGGTCGATTTCATGCTGTGCGAGATCGGCGGCACTGTCGGCGATATCGAGGGGCTGCCCTTCTTCGAAGCGATCCGCCAGTTCGCGCAGGAACGCCCGCGCGGCAAGGCCATCCTGATGCACCTGACCCTGCTGCCGTGGCTGGCGGCCAGCGGCGAGTTGAAGACCAAGCCGACCCAGCACTCGGTCAAGGAACTGCGCTCGATCGGGTTGCAGCCGGATGTGCTGGTCTGCCGTTCGGAACAGCTGATCCCCGACCGCGAGCGCGCCAAGATCGCGCTGTTCTGCAACGTGCGGCCGGATTCGGTGATTCCCGCCTATGACCTCAAGTCGATCTACGAGGCGCCGCTGGCCTATCACCGCGCCGGGCTGGACCGGGCGGTGCTGGACGCGTTCCAGATCAGCCCCGCCCCGCGCCCCGACCTGTCGCGCTGGGAAGACGTGATGGACCGGCTGACCCACGCCGAGGGCGAGCTTCGCATCGCCGTGGTCGGCAAATACACCGAGCTTGAGGACGCGTATAAATCCGTCTCCGAGGCGCTGACCCATGGCGGCATGGCCAACCGGGTGCGGGTGCGCCCCGAATGGATCGCGGCCGAGGATCTGGAACAGGACGGCGGCACCCATCTGCTGGACGGCTATCACGGCATCATCGTGCCCGGCGGCTTTGGCGAGCGCGGCACCGAGGGGATGATTGTCGCCGCGCAATACGCCCGCGAAAAGCAGGTGCCCTACCTGGGCATCTGCCTGGGCATGCAGACCGCGGTAATCGAGGCGGCGCGCAACCTGGCCGGCATCAGCGACGCGGGCTCAGAGGAATTCGACCACAAGACCGATGCGCCGCGCTGCACGCCGGTGGTCTATCACCTCAAGGAATGGGTGCAGGGCAACCGCAAGGTGGAACGCAAACCCGACGACGCCAAGGGCGGCACCATGCGGCTGGGGGCGTATACGGCGGTGCTCAAGCCCGGCTCGCTGATCAGCCGGGTCTATGACGGCGCCACCGAGATCGAGGACCGCCACCGCCACCGCTACGAAGTCGACGTCAGCTATCGCGACCGGCTCGAAGCCGCGGGGATGGTGTTTTCGGGCATGTCGCCCGACGACCGCCTGCCCGAAGCGGTCGAGATCAAGGACCACCCGTGGTTCATCGGCGTGCAGGCCCACCCCGAACTGAAATCCAAGCCCTTCGCCCCCGCGCCGCTGTTCGCCGATTTCATCCGCGCCGCCAAGGATCAGGAACGCATGGTGTGAGCCTCCGGGGCGCCCCTGCCCTGCTGGCTCTTTCGCTGCTGGCAGCGCCGGTCCTGCCGTCCGCTGCCCGCGCCGATGCGCCGCTGTTCATCGTTGAACCGTCGCAGATGCCCTTCGACCTTGGCCCCGGCGCGCCCGTAAACCAGCCGGCACGGGCCGGAAATCTGCCCCATGCGCCCGGCAACAGCGCCGCCGCGCCCGGAAACGGCTCGGGCATCCGCGCCAATGCCCCCGACAACCCTGCGAACCTGCCCGGAGGCGGCCGCTCGATCTGGGCCGGGGACGAACCCGTGGGCTACTACACGCGGAATGGCGGCACGCTGAACCTGTTCGACAACCGCGGCCGCCGCGTTGCCTATCGCCCCGGCGGCGGCCGGACGAAATCTCTGTTCTCGCCGCAGGGAAGCTGGTGCGGAACGGTGGCCGAAACCGCCAGCGGCATCGCCTTCGGCATGACCCGGGATTGCGCCAACGCCCTTCTGCGCTGACCCCGGGGCTGCCTTCCTGTCCCGCAAGCGCCCCCACAACGCCCGGCCCCGAAACCGCCATCCCCACAGCAGCGCCCTCCTGCACTGCGAAGCGGGCTTCTTTCTGGCCCAAATACCCCGACACCTCGCCGACGCCAGCGCCCCCTCTCCAATCACCGCACCAAACGAAAACGGCGCGCCCCAAGGGACGCGCCGCTTTCCGTCTGAATACCGGGGGATCAGAGCTTGCGCTCGACCTCCTCGCGCTCGAAGATCTCGATGACGTCGCCCTTGCGGATGTCGTCGTAGTTCTCGAACGCCATGCCGCATTCCTGACCCGACTGCACTTCCTTGACCTCGTCCTTGAAGCGCTTGAGCGTCTTGAGCGTGCCTTCGTGGATGACCACGTTGTCACGCAGCAGCCGCACCCCGGCGGAACGCCGCGCCACGCCTTCGGTGACCAGGCAGCCGGCGACATTGCCGATGCCGGTGACACGGAACACTTCCCTGATCTCGGCATAGCCGATGAAGTTTTCCCGCACCTCGGCCGACAGCAGCCCCGAGGCCGCCGCCTTGATGTCGTCGATCAGGTCGTAGATGATCGAGTAATAGCGGATCTCGACGCCCTTCTGGTTGGCGCTGGCACGAGCGGGCGCGTTGGCGCGCACGTTGAAGCCGATGACCGGCGCGCTGGACGCCTCGGCCAGACCCACATCCGATTCGGTGATCGCGCCGACGCCATAGTGCAGCACGCGGACGCGGACCTCTTCGTTGCCGACCTTTTCCAGCGCCTGCACGATGGCCTCGGCCGAGCCCTGCACGTCGGCCTTCACCACCACCGGCAGTTCGGCGACGTTTTCGTCGGCCTTGGCCTTGGCCATCAGTTCCTGCAACGTGGTCGCGGCACCGGCGGCGGCGCGCTTGTCCTTGGCGGCCTGGACCCGGTAGCTGGCGATCTCGCGGGCCTGGGCCTCGGTTTCGACCACGTTCAGCACGTCGCCGGCCTCGGGGGTGCCGTTCAGGCCCAGGACCTCGACCGGAGTGGACGGGCCGGCCTCGGACACGCGGTCGCCCTTGTCGTTGATCAGCGCGCGGACCTTGCCCCACTGCTCGCCGACGACAAAGATGTCGCCCTGCTTCAGCGTGCCGTTCTGGACCAGAACCGTGGCGACGGGGCCGCGGCCCACATCCAGCTTGGCTTCGATCACCGCACCCAGCGCGGCGCGTTCGGGGTTGGCGCGCAGTTCCAGGATTTCCGCCTGCAACGCGATGGCTTCCAGCAGCTGGTCGATGCCCTGCCCGGTGTGGGCCGAAACCTCGACATCCTGCACGTCGCCGGACATCGCCTCGACCACCACCTCGTGTTG
Organism: Alphaproteobacteria bacterium; assembly: GCA_036678445.1. Classification (GTDB taxonomy): domain Bacteria; phylum Pseudomonadota; class Alphaproteobacteria; order Rhodobacterales; family Rhodobacteraceae; genus Paracoccus. The sequence goes on along the minus strand of JAZIHR010000057.1, from coordinate 6,166 downwards.
CAGCAGGTCGGTGCGGACCTTCTGCGGGTTGGCGGTCGGCTTGTCGATCTTGTTGATCGCGACGATCATCGGGACGCCGGCGGCCTTGGCATGGCTGATCGCCTCGACCGTCTGCGGCATCACCGCGTCATCGGCGGCCACCACCAGCACCACGATGTCGGTGACATTGGCGCCGCGCGCCCGCATCGAGGTAAACGCAGCGTGGCCGGGCGTGTCGAGGAAGGTCAGCAGCGCCCCGCTTTCGGCGCGCACCTGATAGGCGCCGATATGCTGGGTGATGCCGCCGGCCTCGCCAGAGACCACGTTCGCCTGGCGGATGCGGTCCAGAAGCGAGGTCTTGCCGTGGTCCACGTGGCCCATGATCGTGATGATCGGGGGACGGGGGCGCAGGTCTTCCTCGCGGTCCTTGACGCTGTCGATGACCTGTTCCACGTCGGCATCCGACACCCGCACGGCGCGGTGGCCGAATTCCTCGATCACCAGTTCAGCGGTGTCGGCGTCGATGGTCTGGTTGGCGGTGACCATCATGCCCATCTTCATCAGCGACTTGACCACATCGGCCGAACGCTCGGCCATGCGGTTCGCCAGTTCGCCGACGGTGATGGTTTCGGGCAGTTGCACGTCGCGGACCTGCTTTTCGGCACGGTGCGACTGACCCAGCGCCTTGGCGCGGGCCTTTTCCTGCTTGCGCTTCATCGCGGCCAGGCTGCGCTGGCGGCCGCCCTCGCCCGAAAGCGCCTGGGTCAGCGACAGCTTGCCCTCGCGGCGGTTGTCGCCGCCACGGCCCTTGCCCTTGTCGCGCTCGACCTCGGTGCGGGCGCGTTCGGGCGCGCGGCGCGGGGCCGCGCCCTTGTCGGCGCGCGCGGCCGCAGCTTCGGCGGCGGCGCGGTCGGTGGCCGAGGCGGGGCCGCGTTCAGCGGGTTTCGCGGTGACTTCGGCCTTGCGCTGCGCGCGCAACTCGGCCTCGCGGGCGCGGCGCTCGTCCTCTTCGGCCTTCAGCCGCAGGGCTTCCTCGCGTTCGCGCTCTTCGCGTTCCTTTGCCTCGATCTCGGCGCGGCGGCGTTCGCGTTCTTCCTCGCGCGCCTTTTCCTCGGCGGCGCGGCGGGCGATATCCTCGGCCTCGCGTGCCTTGGCCGCGGCCAGTGCCCGCAGCCGCCGCTCCATCTCGGCTTCCGAGATCCCGGCCGGGCGCTTGGAGGGGTCCGAGGCCACTGCCGCAGGCGTGTTCGCGCGCAGCCCGGTCGCCGCTGCGGCCGAGGGTTTGGGCGTCACCACGCGCTTGCGCTTGGTCTCGACCACCACGTTATGCGTGCGCCCGTGGCTGAAGCTCTGCTTCACCTGCCCCGAACGCCCGCCTGCGCCGCCGCCCAGACCCAGGGGTTTCTTTCCGTCTCTATCGCTCATCCGCTCTCGAATCCTTCCCGGCAGAGGAACTGCCGATTTGCCCGCGCAGACCATTCAGCCTGCCGGCGTCCCTGATGACCCTGTCGGTCAGACCCCCGGGTGCGAGCGCGCTGTGTATGACATGATCGCGCCCGAATGCCAAACCCAATTCCGATGCCGTCAGGCACCCGAACCAGCGGCCGCCGGGTGGCGTCCACAACTTGCCCTTGCCACGGTCCGACCCGTCGCTGGCCTGGAAAAGCACCTTTGCCTTGCCGTCGGCCAGCCAGCCCTTGACCTTTTCGAACCCCGCGACCGCATCGCCGGCCTTGCGCGACAACGAGATCAGTTCGACCACCCGCCGCGCCAGTCCTTCCTCGATTCCGTCCACGAGCCCCGGCTCTGCCCTTACATGGGCCTTCGCACCCCGGGAAAACAGCCCCTTGTCGGCAGCTTTTTGCAATGCAGCCCGGTCCGCCGCGACCCAGAAGCCGCGGCCGGGCAGTTTTTCGGCCAGATCGGGCACAACCATGCCGTCGGGCCCCGCGACAAAGCGGATCAACCCGGCTTTGGGCTGCACCTCGCCCGTGACGAGGCAGCGCCGTTCCGACGGCGCCTCGCGGTCCTTGTCCCGGCCCCCGCGTGTCAACCTGCGCTCCGGGGCGTTACACCCCGGCCTCCTCGGTTGCAGCGTCGGGGCCGGCTTCGGCGTCGTCCGCCACCGGGTGCAGTTCGTCGGGGTCCACCCAGCCCAGCATGACGCGGGCGGTCATTACCATGTCCTGCGCCTGTTCCAGCGTGATGCCAAAGGGTTCCAGAATCCCGTCGTCCTTGATGCGCTGGCCGTTCTGAGTGGTCCAGCCGCCGGCCAGTTCCCAGTCGGCGCAGGTGGCAAAGTCCTCCAGCGTCTTGACCCCGTCCTTGGCCAGCGCTTCGATCATCTGGGCGGTCAGCCCGTCAAAACCGATCAGGCTGTCCTCGACCCCCAGCGCGCGGGCGTTTTCCAGCGCGGCCTTGCTGGCGGCTTCCAGGTGGTCGCGGGCGCGGGCTTGCAGTTCCTCGGCCGTGCTTTCGTCCACGCCCTCGATGGACAGCAGCTCGTCCAGTTCGACATAGGCGACTTCTTCCAGGTCGGTGAAGCCCTCGGCCACCAGAAGCTGGGCAAAGAATTCGTCCAGGTCCAGCGTGTCCATGAACAGCTTGGTGCGGGTGTTGAACTCGGCCTGACGGCGCTTGGATTCTTCTTCCTCGGTCAGGATGTCGATATCCAGCCCGGTCAGCTGGCTGGCCAGCCGCACGTTCTGGCCGCGCCGGCCGATGGCCAGGCTCAGCTGTTCCTCGGGAACCACGACCTCGATGCGGGTCGCGTCCTCGTCCACCACGACCTTGGCGACCTGAGCCGGTTGCAGCGCGTTCACCAGGAAGGTGGCCTGATCCTCGGACCACGGGATGATGTCGATCTTTTCGCCCTGAAGCTCGCCCACCACGGCCTGCACGCGGCTGCCGCGCATCCCCACGCAGGCCCCGACCGGGTCGATCGAGCTGTCATAGGAAATCACCGCGATCTTGGCGCGGCTTCCGGGGTCGCGGGCCACGGCCTTGATCTCGATGACGCCGTCGTAGATTTCCGGCACTTCCATCTTGAACAGCTCGGCCATGAACTGCGGATCGGTGCGCGACAGGAAGATCTGCGGGCCGCGAACCTCGCGGCGCACGTCCTTGACATAGGCGCGGATGCGGTCGTTCGGACGGTAGCTTTCGCGGCCGATCTTTTCGTTGCGGCGCAGCACGGCCTCGCCGCGGCCCACGTCAACGATGATGTTGCCGTATTCCTCGCGCTTGACGATCCCGTTGATGATGGTGCCGACGCGGTCCTTGAATTCCTCGTACTGGCGGTCGCGCTCGGCCTCGCGGACGCGCTGCAGGATCACCTGCTTGGCCGACTGCGCGGCGATCCGGCCCAGTTCGACCGGGGGAACCAGTTCCTCGAACACGTCGCCGGGCTGCGGGCCGCCGGCGAAATCCTCGACCACCGCGCCGTCGCGCAGCCAGCGCGTGTCCTTGTGCGGCTCGAAATAGGCGCGCGCCTCGGCGGCGGTGAACTGGGCCTGATAGTTTTCCACCGCATCATCCTCGACCACGGTGCGGGCGCGGGTAAAGCGGGCGTTGCCGGTCTTGCGGTCGATGACGACGCGGATGTCCATCTCGGCGCCGTAGCGCGACTTGGCCGCCCGGGCGAGACTGTCCTCCATCGCCTCGATCACCAGACCGGGGTCGATCATCTTCTCGCGCGCGACCGCCTCGGCGGTCTGCAACAGTTCGAGCTGGTTGGCAGAGGTAATGGCCATGCTCACTCCTTGGTTGCGGCAGAATCGCCGCGCTGGTCTGTTTCCGTGTCGTCGGTGTCAGTGATATCGGTATCGGCCTCGATCTCGTCAAAGGCGGATTCGTCGAAATCGAAGCCCTCGGCGGCCGCGCCCTTGCCGTCGCCGATCCCCGCGCCGGCCTCGGCGCCGGGCGGCAGGGTGCCGGCCTCCTTGCGCTGCTTCAGCATCAGGGCGATCAGCTCGTCGGTCAGCAGCAGCTTGGCGTCGGACAGCAGGTCGAAATGCAGCCCGATGGTGTGGGTTTCGCCCTGTTCCTCGATGTTCAGCAGCACCTCGTCGCCCTCGACCCCGGCCAGCACGCCCTTGAAGCGGCGGCGGCCGTCGATGGGCTGGGCGGTTTCCAGCCGCGCGTCATACCCCTCGAAGGTGACGAAATCCTTGAGCCGGGTCAGCGGCCGGTCGATGCCGGGGCTGGACACCTCAAGATGATAGGCGTCCTCAAGCGGGTCCTCGACATCCAGCACCGCGCTGACCGCGGTCGAGATATTGGCGCAATCCTCGACGTCGATCCCGCCCTCGGGACGGTCGGCCATGATCTGCAAGGTGGCGGTGCGCCCGCCCTGCAGGCGGATGCGCACCAGCTCATACCCCATGCCCTCGATCACCGGCTGGATGATCTCGGCCAGGCGCCGGTCGATGGCGGTCTTGGCGATAAGGTCGGTCATGGTCCGATCCTGAAAATTATCCGTTCCCGGAAATGAAAAACGGGCCGTCGAGGGCGGCCCGTGCGTAAGTCCCGGTGGGCGAGGTTTGGACCCCCGCACCGCTGTGATCCTGCATATAGACCGGCCGCCCCCTGCTTGCAAGACCATCCCGCCGGCATGGCTTCTTTCTGGCCCAAATACCCCGGGGGAGGCGCGATGCGCCGGGGGCAGAGCCCCTTCTGCCCCTTGCTCTATGGGCCCCTCACTCTACCGCCGGCGTTCCGGCCCGTGGCTCGTCCTCCAGCCCCGGGGGCGATTCCCCGGCCAGGAAGTTGCCGAAGCTCTGCAACGCCGGGATATGGTCGGACAGGACCCGCACCACCACCAGCAGCGGCACCGCCACCACCATGCCGATGATCGACCACAGCCACGCCCACAGCGCCACGGTCAGGAACACCACCACCGGGTTCAGCCGCAACCGCCAGCTGACGAAATAGGGCGTCACGAACTGCCCCTCGATCGCGGTCAGCCCGAAATAGGTGCCGCCGACCAGCAGTGCGGTCCAGGCGTCGTCGAACACCACCAGCGCCACCAGCGCCGCCCCCACATAGCCCAGCGCCGCGCCGATATAGGGGATGTAGTTCAGCACCGCCGCCCCGATCCCCCACAGCAGCGGCGAGGGCATCCCCCAGGCCCACATCGCCAGCCCCGACGCCACCCCCAGCCCGGCGTTGATCACGGTGATCGTGCCCAGATAGGATCCCAGGCTGGCCTCGATCTGGCGCAGCGCCTCGTAGGCGGTGCGCTTGCGGGCCAGCGAATCGAAACTCTGCACGATGCGCAGATACAGCAGGTCCCCCGAGGCCAGCAGGAAGAACAGGAAGATCAGCGTGAACACGGTCTGGCTGACGATCGCCGGGCCAAGGCTGAACAGCGTATCGGTCAACGAGGTCCCCTCGGCCGAGGTGTGGACCTCGACCCGCAGGTCGCCGACCGCCGGCGCGCCTCCGGCCACCGGGGCCGTCATGGGCGCCGCGCCTGCGCCCCCTGTGTCCGGGGGAACCGGGGCCGGGGGAACCGAACTGACCACCGCATCAGGGCCGCCCCCCGACAACTGGCTGGTCGCCTCGGCGATACCGCGGAAGTTCTTGCGGAAGTCCTCGTATTTCTGCTTGAGCTGGCGGCTGATCTGCGGGGCGTCGTCGATCAGCTGCCCGGCAGGCCCCGAGACAGAGAACCCGATCATCCCGATGGTGGCGATGATGCCCAGCACCACGATGCCGGCGGTGATGCCCGGCTTGACGCCGCGCCGGTCCATCCAGCGGCGGAAGGGCACGAAGACGAAGAACAGCAGCACCCCCAGCGCCACCGGCATCAGAAAGTCGCGCGCCCGCGCGATCATGTCAAAGGCAAGGATGATGAAGATGCCGATGATCGCCCAGTTCGCCGGCCGCAGCCGCTTGCCGATCACTGATCGCGGGAACATCGGCCGCGCCGGGGCATCTGCGGGCCGGCTCTCAGAGGGGTGGGTCTGCGCCATCGTCGCCTTTCCGCCTGTCTGCCCGGGCCTTGCGGGCGCCCGGCCCTGGCGTCCAACGGCAGCGATGCGGAATGGTTCCCCTTGGGGGAAAGGGCACGGCCAGCGCGAGGGGCCGGGCCGCCACTGCCGCGGCCTTGTTCGCTGGAACAGTCCCCGGGATATTCGGGGCAAGATGAAAGGGTAGAATGGCGGTTAAGGGGGCGGTGGTTGGG
>JAZIHR010000056.1:0-17002 GCA_036678445.1 Alphaproteobacteria bacterium | reverse complement strand
AGCTGATCCAGCCCCTGCCCCTGCCCGTGCTGCATCTGGTGCTGGTCAATGCGCGCGTGGAAACCCCCACCCCCGCCGTGTTCGCCGCACTGGACCGCCGCGACGGCAGCCCGCTGCCCGAGCCTGTGCCCGCCGCGGATGCCGACACGCTGCTGCGCTGGCTGGGCCGCACCCGCAACGACTTGCAGGCCCCGGCGCTGTCGCTGCATCCGGTGATCGGCGATTGCCTTGCCGCGCTGGCGGCGCAGGGGGCACGGTTCACCCGCATGTCCGGTTCCGGCGCGACCTGTTTCGGGGTGTTCCCGGACGCGGCGGCCGCAAAGGCGTCAGCGCGGACGATCCTGGCCGGCAACCCCGCGTGGTGGGTGCGCCCGACCGCCACCCTGCCGGGGCTACCCCCCGCCGGCGCCGCCGGATAGACTTGGGCGCAATGTCATCTGACCGGGGGGAACCATGCTGCGGCTTGGCGTGAACATCGACCATGTGGCCACGGTGCGCAACGCGCGCGGCACCCCCTGGCCCGACCCGCTGCGGGCGGCGGCGATCGCGCAGGACGCGGGCGCCGACGGCATCACCGCCCATCTGCGCGAGGATCGCCGCCACATCACCGACGACGACATCACCCGTCTGGCCGAAACCCTGCGGGTGCCGCTGAACCTTGAAATGGCCGCGACCGCGGAAATGCAGGCCATCGCCCTGCGCCACCGCCCCCACGCCGTCTGTATCGTCCCCGAAAAGCGCGAAGAGCGCACGACCGAGGGCGGGCTGGACATCGTGGCCGACGAATCGCGGCTGCGCGACTTTATCGCGTCGCTGGTGGAGGCCGGCTGCCGGGTCTCGATGTTCATCGGCCACGACCCGCGCCAGATCGAGGCCGCCGCCCGCATCGGCGCCGCGGTGGTGGAACTGCACACCGGCGCCTATTGCGATCTCGACACCGAAGGCCGAACCGCTGAACGCGACGCCGAACTGGCTGGGCTGGCGGCAGGCGCGCGGCTGGCGGCATCCCTGGGGCTTGAGGTCCACGCCGGCCACGGGCTGACCTACGACACCGTCGGCCCCATCGCCGCGCTGCCGGAACTGCGGGAACTGAACATCGGGCATTTCCTGATTTCCGAGGCCATCTTCACCGGGCTTGGCCCCGCGATCCGCGAGATGCGGGCGCGGATGGATGCGGCGCGCGGGGCGGCAGAGTGACCTCGCCCCGGCCCCGGCAAGGCGGATCGTGCTAAGGCTGCTACGTCGCCTGCGTCGGGCGGCGGCGACGGTGCTGGGGCTGCTGGGCGGGGTCTGGTCGGTCCTGATGCTGCTGCTGATGGCGGGATCGCTGGCGCTGAGCATCGCGATGACCATGATCCCGGCGGTATTCTCGGCCGTCGCGGGGGTGGTGGAATCGGTCACCGGGGTGCGCTCGCTCGCGACACGGCAGGCCGATGACCTGGCCCGGCTGGAACGCCGCGCCGCCTCTGAGGCCGCGGCCCGTCGCACCGCCGACAACCGCGCCGCCCGGCTTTCGGGCGAGCTTGCCGACAGCCGCGCCGCGCAGGCCCGGCTGGCCCGCGAATTGCGCGACAGCCCCGTCACCTATCGCGGCAAGCGCATCGCCGCGCGCGAGGCCGTCAAGGACACCGCCGAACGGGTCGCCCGGCGCACCGCCTTTGCCAGTTCGCGCAACCTTGCCAGCATGGCCGGAGAGGCGCTGCCGGTGATCGGGGTCGGCGTGATCGTCGCCGCCACCGCGTGGGAACTGTCGGACGCCTGCGCGATGATGGGCGAGATGCGGGCGCTGGACGCGGCCTTCAACCCCGACGATCCGGAAACCGACGATGAGGTCTGCGGGATGAAGCCCCCCACAAGGGCCGAGCTGTGGGCCAGCATCAAGGCCAGCCCCGGCGCCGCCTGGGAAACGGCGCGAGAGATGTATGACAGCCTGCCCGAGGTCTCGATCTCTGCGACCTATGCAAGCACCATCGCCTATCTCGCCGGCCGCTGGGACGCGGTTTTCGGCGATGACCCCGACCCGGCCGAGGCGCTGCCATGATTCTCGGCATCGGCACCGACCTGTGCAATATCGACCGCATCCTGGCGGTGCTGGACCGCCACGGCGACCGCTTTCGCAACCGCGTCTTTACCGGGACCGAACTGGCCCTCGCCGCGCGCCGCCCGCACGAGGCGGCGACCCTGGCGAAACGCTGGGCCGCGAAAGAGGCGTGCAGCAAGGCGCTGGGGACGGGGCTGTCCATGGGCATCGCCTGGCGCGACATGGCGGTGGCGAACCTGCGTTCCGGCCAGCCGACCATGCATTTGACCGGCTGGGCGGCGCATCGGCTGGCGGCGCTGACACCGCCGGGCCATCGCGCGCAGGTCCATGTCACCCTGACCGACGACCACCCCTGGGCGCAGGCTTTCGTGGTGATCGAGGCGGTGCCGGAATCGGCGCCTTCGGTGCCGCGGCTGCCGCCTTTGCGGGCCTCGCGACCGCCTTCGGGTCGCTCTGGCGCTTGACTTCCCCCGGGTCCAGCCCCCAAGAACCCCCGATCCTGCCTTTGACGAGAGATACCATGGCCCGCATGAAAACCGCGAAAAAGGACGGCGGCCTCTGGGAAACGGTCAAGACCGTGTTCTGGGCGCTGGTCATCGCGGGCATTTTCCGCACCCTGTTCTTCCAGCCCTTCTGGATCCCCTCCGGCTCGATGAAGGACACGCTGCTGATCGGCGACTTCCTGTTCGTCAACAAGATGGCCTATGGCTATTCGCGCTATTCCTGCCCCTTTGCGCTGTGCCCGATCCCGGGGCGGATCATGGGGTCGGAACCCGAACGCGGCGACGTGGTGGTGTTCCGCCACCCGACCCGCGGCGTCGATTTCATCAAGCGCGTGATCGGGCTGCCCGGTGACACCGTGCAGATGCAGGGCGGCCAGCTGATCCTGAACGGCCAGCCCGTCCCGCAGACCCCGAACGGCGTCTTTACCGAACCCAAGCTGCCGCAGGGACCGGCGCGATCCATGCCGCGCTGCGCGAATGAGCCGGTGGCCGAGGGCGACACCTGCGAAAAGCCCCGCTTCACCGAGGAACTGCCCGGCGGGCGCACCCACGACGTGCTGAATATCCTCGACAACTGGCCGCTGGACGACACGCCGGTGTTCACCGTGCCCGAGGGGACGTATTTCTTCATGGGCGACAACCGCGACAACTCCGAAGACAGCCGGGTGCCGGCGATCGCGGGGGGGCTGGGCTTCGTGCCGGCAGAGTTCCTGATCGGCCGGGCGGACCGGGTGATGTTCTCGTCCGCCGGGTCCTCGCTGCTGTATTTCTGGACGTGGCGGCCCGACCGCTTCTTCCATGCGGTGCGCTGAGGTGGCGGGGTGAAGCTCTCGGCCGAGCTTGCCGCGTTCTCGGCCCGGCTGGGGCATGACTTCGCGGACATCTCGCTGCTGGTGCGGGCGCTGACCCACGGCAGCCTGTCCTCGGCCACCCGCCCCGACAACCAGCGGCTGGAATTTCTGGGCGACCGGGTGCTGGGGCTGACCATCGCCGACGCGCTGCTGGCCCACGACCCCGACGCGACCGAGGGCCAGCTGGCCCCGCGCCTGAACGCACTGGTGCGCGGCGAGACCTGCGCCCAGATCGCGCGCGAAATCGGCCTGGGCGAGGTGATGAAGCTGGGCCGCTCCGAGATGATGACCGGCGGCCGGCGCAAGGACGCGCTGCTGGGCGACGCGATGGAGGCGGTGATCGCCGCCGTCTACCTGGACGCCGGGTTCGAGGCCGCGCGGGCGGTGATCCTGCACCTGTGGGGCAAGCGGCTGGAATCGGCCGAATCCGCGGCCTTCAACCCCAAGACCGCGTTGCAGGAATGGGCGCAGGCGCAGGGGATGGGACCGCCCGGCTACCGCATCGCGGAACGCTCGGGCCCCGACCACGCGCCCAGCTTCCGCATCGTCGTGCGGCTGGACGACGGGCGCGAGGCCGAGGCCAGCGGCACCGGCACCAAGCGCAACATCGAACAGGCCGCCGCAAGCGCGATGCTGGCCAAGATCGGGGAAATCCCATGACCGACACCGACACTCAGCCCGAGATCCCCACCCGCGCCGGGTTCGTGGCGCTGATCGGGGAACCCAACGCCGGGAAATCGACGCTGCTGAACCGGATGGTGGGGGCGCGGGTCTCGATCGTGACCCACAAGGTCCAGACCACCCGCGCCCGCATCCGCGGCATCGCCATGCACGGGCCGGCGCAGGTGGTGTTCGTGGACACGCCCGGCATCTTCCGCCCCCGCCGGCGGCTGGACCGCAGCATGGTCGCGGCCGCCTGGGGCGGCGCCGCCGACGCCGACATCATCGTGCTGCTGATCGAGGCGCATCGCGGCCTGACCCCGGGCGTGCAGGAAATCCTCGATAACCTGCGCGAAAAGGCCACCGGCCGGCCGGTGGCGCTGGCGATCAACAAGATCGACCGGGTCAAGGCCGAAACCCTGCTGGCGCTGTCGCAGCGCATGAACGAGGCGTTCCCCTTCGAGCGCAGCTTCATGATCTCGGCCGAACGCGGCCATGGCACCGGCGACCTGATGGACTGGCTGGCGCAGACCCTGCCCGAGGGGCCGTGGCTCTACCCCGAGGACCAGATCGCCGACCTGCCGATGCGGATGATCGCGGCCGAGATCACCCGCGAAAAGCTGATCCTGCGCCTGCACGAGGAAATCCCCTATCAGCTGACCGTGGAAACCGAGCACTGGCAGGAACGCGACGACGGCAGCGCCCGCATCGACCAGGTGATCTACGTCAGCCGTGCCGGCCACAAGGGCATCGTGCTGGGCAAGGGCGGCGAGACGATCAAGGCCGTCAGCCGCGCCGCGCGCGAGGAAATCGCCGAATTCATGGGCCGCAAGGTGCATCTGTTCCTGCGCGTGGCCCTGCGCGAGAACTGGCTGGACGAGGCGGAACGCTATAACGAGATGGGGCTCGATTTCCGCGACGGCAACGGCTGATGCAGCCGCGGCTGACCGCCGGGCTGCGGGTCGCGGCGATCCTGCGGCGAATGGACCTGGTCGGACGCGGCGCCTATGTCGTCCACCGCGGCGACGACACCGCCGGGGCGATCTGCCTGACCGTGCTGCGCCCCGACGGCCACGCCGAGCTGTGGGGGCAGGACTACGACCCGATGACCGATAGCCGCGTCTGGGCCATGCAGGCCGAGGGCACCCCCCGCGACATCGACGCCGCCGCCGCCCGCCGCCGCGCCACCGACCCCGACCTGTGGGTGATCGAACTGGAGCTGCCCGAGGGCGAAGCCGTCACCGACCTGGCCGACTGACGCAAAGCGGGGCTTCGCCCCCGCCGTCCTGCGGCCGGCTCCCCCAGGGTATTTCAGCCAGAAAGAAGCGCGGGTTTCTTTCTGGTTCAAATACCCATGATTCCCGCGACGCTTGCACTTGCCGCCGGTCCGGGGAACAGTCCGGCGCAAATGAGTTTCCGCTTCGTCCATGCCGCCGACATCCATCTGGACAGCCCGCTGCGCTCGCTTGCGCTGCGGGCGCCACGGGTGGCCGGACTGATCGGCACCGCCACGCGGCAGGCTTTCGTCAACATCATCGACCTGTGCCTGGCCGAGCGGGTGGACGCGCTGCTGCTGGCCGGCGATCTTTACGACGGCGACCAGACCTCGATGACCACGGCGCGGTTCCTGGCCGCGCAGCTTGGGCGGCTGGACCGGGCCGGGATCGCGGTCCACATCATCCGTGGCAACCACGACGCGCTGTCACGGATCACCCGCGAACTGGTTCTGCCCGACCGGGTCCATGTCTACGGCGACCGGCCCGAGGCGATCGCCCTGCCCCGCCCCGCAGGCGCGGTTCCGGTGGTCCTGCACGGGCTGAGCTTTCGCGACCACCGGGCCGAGGTCTCGCGGCTGGGGGATTACCACCCTCCGGTCGCGGATGCGGTGAATATCGGGCTGATGCACACCAGCCTGGGCGGGGCGGCCGGGCATGACCCCTATGCGCCGGTCGCGCCCGCCGACCTGGGGCGCTGGGGTTTCGACTATTGGGCGCTGGGGCATATCCACAAACCCTCGCGGCAGGCGGCGGGGCGGGCGCAGATCGTCATGCCCGGCATCCCGCAGGGTCGCGACATCGGCGAATCCGGCCCTCGGGGCGTGGTGCTGGTGACGATTTCCCCCGGCGGCGGCATCGTGATCGAGGACCGCCTGACCAGCGTTGCCGAGTTCGCCGAGCTGCGCGTGGATGCCGCGGGTGTGACGGAATGGCCTGCACTGGTCGCCCGACTGCGCGCCGCGCTTGAGGACGGGCGGACAGCCGCGCGTTCGCCGCATCTGGTGGCGCGGGTGGTGCTGACCGGGGCCACGCCGCTGGCCTGGCGGATCCGGCGCGACCTCGACCTGCTGCGGGCCGAGGCCGAGGCGGCGGCCGAGGCCACCGACCATGTCTGGATCGAAAAACTGTCCAGCCTCTGCACGCCGCACGACGGCGCCGGCGAGCCTGCGGCTGATGGCGCGCCGCTGCCCGAACTGGGGCGGCTGATCGCGGCCGAGGTGCTGGGCACCGCGGATTTCACCGCCGAGCTGCGCGCCGTCGCCGAAGATCTGGTCCGCCTGCTGCCGGCCGAGTTGCGCGGCGCCTTTGGCACCGACGCCGCGGCGCTGGACGCGGCACTGGCAGAACTGGCGCGCGACGGCGCCGAGGACGTGCTGGCGCTGCTTTCGGGCCGCCCGGGGCAAGACGGCGGGGCGGCGTGATGCGGCTGCTGCGGCTGGACCTGACCCGTTATGGCGGCTTTACCGACCGGGTGCTGGATTTCGGCCCCTCGACACCGGGCCAGCCCGACCTGCACATCCTCCACGGCCCCAACGAGGCCGGTAAATCCACCCTGCTGAACGCCTGGCTCGACCTGCTTTACGGAATCGGGCGGACCACAAGCTTCAATTTCCTGCACCCCTACCCGGCCTTGCAGATCGGGGCGTTGCTGGACCTGCCGGGTGGCGCGCGCGAGCTGCGGCGGGTCAAGAAGGACCGCGATTCGCTGACCGACGCGCAAGGCCGCCCGGTCCCGGACAGCCTGCTGCGCGGCGCCATGGGGGGCATCGACCGCAACGCCTGCGCCGACATGTTCGCGCTGGATGCGGTGACGATGGAACGCGGCGGCGATTCGATCCTGTCCAGCCAGGGCGACCTGGGGCAGTTGCTGTTTTCCGCCAGCGCCGGGCTGGCCGACCTGGGGCGCCAGCTGGACGGGCTGCGGGATGGGGCCGACGCATTCCACCGCAAGGGCGGGCGCAAGACCGGGTTGCGCGAACTGCTGGCCGCGCTGGAAACGCTGGCGGACGAACGCCGGGCGCTGGACGTGCAGGTCTCGGACTACCGGGCGCGGCGCGAGGCGCTGGATCAGGCCCGGGCCACGCATGACGAGGCCGCCGGCACGCTGGCCCGCGCCCTGGCCGCGCGCGATGCGGCCAAGGCGGCGCTGGATGCACAGCCCTGGCTGGCGGAATGGGCCGGCATCGCGGCAGAGCTTGCCCCGCTGGAAGGGCTGCCCGAAACCCCGCCCGACATGGCGCCGGACCGGGACAGCGCAGTCCCGCGCCTGATCGAGGCGGACGTGCAGCTGCGCACCGAGGCAGCGGTCAACGCGCAGGTGCTGGCCCGGATCGCGGACCAGCTTTCGGCGCTGGTCCCCGACGCCACGGCGCTGGCGCTGGCCGATGACCCCGGCTTCGACGATGACCTGCGGGCGCGGTTTCTTGCCGCGCGCAACGACCTGCCGCGGCGGCTGGCCGAACTGGCGCAGGCCAAGGCCAGCGCCGCCGCGCTTGCTGCCCGTATCGCCGAGGGCGCCGACCCGGCGGCGCTGCGGCTCGATCCGGCGGCGCTGGAACGCCTGGCCGAGCTGGCCACCGCGCATGAGGGGCTGGCCGCGCATCTTGCCTCGGCCAGGGCCGAAACCGAGGCCCGCGCCCAAGAGCTTGCCGCCGCCGGCGGGCCGCTTGACGACGAAGCCGCCGAGGACCGCGGTATCGCCGGCCTGCGCGCGGCGATGGCGCCGCTGCACCGCGCCGATCTTGCGCTGCGTCGGGATCAGGCCGCCGCCGCCTTGGCCGAGGCCGATTCGCGCCGCGATGCCGCACTGGCGCGGCTGGCTCCGTGGCAGGGCGATGCGGATGGGCTGCGGGCGCTGGCGGTGCCCTCGGCCGAGCGGCTGGCCGGGTGGCAGGCGCGGCTGGACGACGCCACCTCTGCCCGCGACACCGCCGCCCGCATCGCCGCCGAGCGGGCGGACGAGTTGCACCGCCGCCGCGCCGAACGCGACGCGCTGGCCGACAGCATCGGCCCCGCCGACCCGGCCCGCACGGATGCGTTGCGCGCGCAGCGCGATGCCGCGTGGCAGGCGCATCTGGCCGCGCTGGACCGCGCTTCGGCGCAAGCCTTTCACGCAGCGATGCAGGCGCATGACCACGCGCTGTCCGCCCAGATCGACCGCGCCGCCGAGATCGGCCGGCTTTACGCCGCACGCGCCGATGCGGGCGCCGCCAAGCGCCTGGCCCAAGCCGCGGCCCAAGGGCTGGCCGCCGCCGAAACGGCGCTGGCCGGCCTGCGCGAGGATCTGGCGGCGCAGGTCGGGGCGATCCTGCCCGGCTGCGACCCGGCGGACCCGCTGGCCGACCTGCCCGGCTGGCTGGCGCGCCGCGACCGCGCCCTTGACCTGGCCGACGAGGCCGACACCGCCCGCCGCCAGTCCCTCCGGGCCGAGACCGAGGCCGCCCGGGCACAGGCCGCGCTGGCGGCGGCGCTAACGGCGGCGCTGCAAACGGCGGGGCAGCCCGACAGGCGCGATGCAAAGGCGGGCGATGCAGATGCAGGCGATCCGGGCATGGACGACCTGCACCAGCTGGCAGGCCGGGCCGAACGCCTGCTGGACCGCGCCGGCGCCGAAAGCGCGCGTCGGGCCGAACGCCTGCGGCTGACCCGCGAACTTGCCGCCCGGCAGCGGGCCGAGGCCACGCGCCGGCGGGCTCTGGACGACTGGGAACAGGCGCTGGCACGGGCCTGCGCCGGCAGTTTTCTTGCCGATGCCCCACCCGAGGCGGGGCGGCTGCGTGCTCTGATCCCGCTGCTGCGCGAACTGGGCGCGGCGCTGGACCGCGCGGACGAACTGCGCCACCGCACCCGCGCCATGCAGGACGACCAGGCCGGTTTCGCCAGCGCCGTGGACCGGCTGGGGGATGCGCTGTCGCTGCCGCCGGACACGCCCTTGCAGCGTCACGCCGCCGCCTGCGCCCGCCTGGCCGAGGCCCGCCGCATCGACGCCGCCCGCGCCGCGCTGGCGGGCGATCTTGCCCGCGCCGAGACCACCCGCGACGATTTGCGCCAGCGCCGCGCGCGGATCGAGGCCGAATCGGCCGTGATCCTGTCCCATCTGGGCGCCGCCGACCTGGCCGGGGCGCAGGCGACGCTGGCGCAGATCGCCCGGCGCGACGAATTGCGCCGCCGGGCCGCGTGGCTTTCGACGCAGATCCGCACGGCGCTTGGCACCGCCACGGTCGAACAGGCCGCTGACCGGCTGGACGCGGCCTCGGCCGAAACCCTGCGCGAGACGCTGACCCGCGCCGAAAGCGACTGCGCCGCGGCCGAGGCGCGGCTGGAACCCGCGCGGCAGGCGCTCTACCACGCGCAGGCCGCGCTGGAAAACGTGCCCGACGACGACCGCGTGGCGCTGATCGAGGCCCGCCGCCGCGCCCTGCTGTTGCAGATCGAGGACGAATCGCGCCGCTGGCTGCGCAGCCGCGCCGGCATCATCGCCACCGACCACGCGCTGCGCAGCTATCGCGACCGCCACCGCAGCGGGATGCTGGCCCGCGCCTCGGACGTGTTCGCGGCGATCACCGGCGGCGCCTATTCCGGCCTGACCGCCCAGCCCGGCAACGGCGGCACCGAGCGGCTGATCGCGCTGACCGCCGAGGGCGCGTCCAAGGAACCCGCGATGATGTCCAAGGGCACCCGGTTCCAGTTGTATCTGGCGCTGCGCATCGCCGGGTTCCACGAATGGGCCACGACGCACGGTCCCGTGCCGGTGATCGCCGACGACATCATGGAGACCTTTGACGACGAACGCAGCGCCCGCGCGTTG
Source organism: Alphaproteobacteria bacterium (assembly GCA_036678445.1). Taxonomy (GTDB): domain Bacteria; phylum Pseudomonadota; class Alphaproteobacteria; order Rhodobacterales; family Rhodobacteraceae; genus Paracoccus. The sequence goes on along the minus strand of JAZIHR010000056.1, from coordinate 6,863 downwards.
GCGGCGCTGGCCGAGACCTCGCGCCATTGCCAGGTCATCTACCTGACCCACCACCGCCATATCTGCGACCTCGCGCGCGAACATTGCCCGGGCGCGCGGATCCTGTCGCTCTAGCCCGCGTCAGCCCGCCGCCAGCGCCGCGCGCAGGTCGTAGCCGTGGGCGGCCAGCCTGTCGCGGGCGATGCCGCCGGGCTGTGCCAGCAGCCGGCGGGCGGCCATGTGGCGGCCGGCCTGGTTGACCGTCTCGACCGCGATCAGCCGGTTCTCGCGGAACGCCAGCACCGTGTCGGTGGCGCCGGTGGCGTCCGGCAGCGCGTGGGTCGCGTCCCAGCCCGCGGACAGCCCCGCGATCTGCAACTTCAACGGCCCCTGATCGGACCAGAACCACGGCAGCGCATCGTAGGGCGGCTGTTCCTGCCCCGCGATGCTGCGCGCGACGTGGCGGGCGTGGTCAGCGGCGGCCTGCACCGATTCAAGCCGGATTTGCCGCCCGTCCAGCGGGAAGCTGGCGCAGTCGCCGACGGCAAAGACCCGCGGGTCAGCGGTGCGCAGATACCCGTCCACAAGGATGCCGTCGGCGACCAAAAGCCCGGCGTCCTGCGCCAGTTCGACATTCGGGCGCACCCCCACCGCGACCAGCACCAGATCGGCGGCGATGGTGCTGCCGTCAGCCAGCGCGACGCCCGTTGCCCGGTCATCGCCAAGGATCGCGGCGCCGCGCGCGCCCAGCCGCACCTCGACCCCCGCGCCGCGGTGAAAATCGAGGAACCGCGCCGAGGTCGGGGGCGTGACGGCACGGGACATCAGCCGGTCGGCGGCCTCGACCACCGTGACCTCGACTCCGGCCGCAGCGGCGACGGCGGCGAATTCCAGCCCGATGAAGCCGCCGCCGATCACCGCGGCGCGCCGCGCGCTGGCCATGGCGTCGCGCAGCGCCGCCGCATCCGCCAGCCCGCGCAGCAGATGCACCCCCGGCAGGTCGATCCCCGGCAGCGACGGGCGGATGTTGCGCGCCCCCGTGGCCAGAACCAGATGGTCGAAGGGCAGCACCGCCCCGTCCGCCAGTTGAACCCGACCGGCGGCAAGGTCGATGCGGGTGGCCAAGGTTCCGGGGCGGTAATCCACGGCCTCGGTGTCGAAGAATCCCTGCGGCTTCAGCGCCAGCCGGCTGGCATCGCCGTCGGCCATGTAGCCCTTGCTCAGCGGCGGGCGCTGGTAGGGCAGGCCCGGCTCGTCGCCCAGCAGGGTGATGCCGCCCGCGAATCCGTCCTGCCGCAGGCTGGCAGCGACCTGCAACCCGCCCTGCCCCGCGCCGATGATGACCACCTGTTCCGCCATGCTGCCGCCCCTTGCCCGATACCGGCCGAAACTGCGGCAAGCAGGCCGCCGGGCGCAACCCCCCGAGCGCTCAGACCGGCCAGCCGCCGCGCCGCATCGCCGCCAGCATCCGCGCGCCCGCATCCGGCGCCTGCGCGTCGATGCAGCGTTCTTTCAGAAACCACCACAGGTAACGCGCATGATCGGGGCGGGCGGTCCCGGCTGCGGCAATCGCGGTCTGGGCGCCTAGTTCGGCCACGTTCAGGCAGGGGTGGTGAAAGTCGATCTGCGCGAACAGCACCACCGGCTTGTCCAGGATCAGCCCGTCGAACGCCACCGCGCTGTTCTGTGCCACCACAAAGGCGCAGTCGCGCAACAGCGCCATGGTGTCGCCGCCGATGGTCAGGTTCGGGTAGTGGCGCTGCAACTGCGCCAGCGCCCGGTGGTCGGCCTCGTCGTAATGTTCAGAGGGGTGCAGCGTCGCCACCACCGGCCGGCCGCTGCGGCAGGCGGTTTCCAGCATGTGGATGGGGCTGGCGGTCTGGAACGACCTCGTGCGGCGGATCAGGCCTTGCAGGGGCACCAGCACATGTTCGCCCCGCCGCGGCGGCGGCCCCGGCAGCACCCGCTGGCGCAGGTGGCGGACGAAAAAGGCGGCGCGGGCCGGGTCCACGGTTTCCGGGTCGAACTGCGCGCGGGCGACGGCGAAACGCCAGCGCTCGGCCACCGGCTCGATGTTCCAGAACGGGTAATGATAGGCGCGGCGCAGCGTCAGGCAGCGCGGATGCAGCGGCCGTTTCATGTAAAGCAGGGCATAGTCGCCGGGCGGAGGCTCGGGGTCGGGCGCGGCCGAGGCCGGCTCGAACGAAACCTTCCAGCCTTGCGCCCGCACCGCGTCCGCCAGCACCGCCATCGCCGGAAAGCTGCCGGCGCGGGCCGAGGCCAGCATATGCCCGTGCAGGTGGACGCGCAGGGTCGGGGTGGTTTCCATGCCCCAGCCATAATCCGGCCGTCCGCGTTGCGAAAGCGGCCCCGCGCCCATATCTGATGGCGCGGCAACGGACGAGGACAAGATGAGCGACGAGCGTTTCCCCGGCTGGCATGGCACCACGATCCTGGCGGTGCGCCGCGGGGCCGAGGTGGTGGTGGCCGGCGACGGACAGGTCAGCGTCGGCCAGACCGTGATGAAGGCAACCGCCCGCAAGGTCCGCCGCCTGTCCCCCGGCGGGCGCGAGGTGGTGGCGGGGTTCGCCGGATCGACCGCCGATGCCTTTACCCTGCTTGAGCGGCTTGAGAAAAAGCTGGAATCCGCGCCCGGGCAGTTGCAGCGCGCCTGCGTGGAACTGGCCAAGGACTGGCGCACCGACAAATACCTGCGCAACCTTGAAGCGATGCTGATCGTTACCGACGGCGCCCAGCTATATGTGGTCACCGGGGCGGGCGACGTGCTGGAACCCGAACATGACGTGGCCGCGATCGGCTCGGGCGGGAATTACGCGCTGGCGGCGGCGCGGGCGCTGACCGATGGCGATCTGGACGCTGAAACCATCGCCCGCCGCGCCATGGCGATCGCCGCCGAGATCTGCGTCTATACCAACGGCAACCTGACCGTGGAACGGATCAGTGCGTCGTGACGGCGCGGCCGGACCGGGGCTCTGCCCCGGACCCCGGGATATTTTCATGATGAAGAACGAACGGAGTGGCGGTCCATGACCGATCTGACCCCAAGGCAAATCACCGCCGAGCTTGACCGCTTCATCATCGGGCAGGCCGATGCCAAGCGTGCCGTCGCGGTGGCGATGCGCAACCGCTGGCGACGCCAGCAACTGCCCGACGATCTGCGCGACGAGGTGTATCCCAAGAACATCCTGATGATCGGCCCCACCGGCGTCGGCAAGACCGAGATCAGCCGGCGGCTGGCGAAACTGGCGCAGGCGCCCTTCGTCAAGGTCGAGGCCACCAAGTTCACCGAGGTCGGCTATGTCGGCCGCGATGTGGAACAGATCATCCGCGACCTGGCCGACGCCGCCATGGTCGAGACCCGCCAGCGGATGCGCGAACAGGTGAATGCCCGCGCGCGTTCCGCCGCCGAGGACCGGGTGATCGCCGCGCTGGCCGGCGAGGGCGCCCGCGAGCAGACGCGCGAGCTGTTCCGCGGCAAGCTCAAGCGCGGCGAGCTGGACGACACGGTGATCGAGCTGGAACTGAACGATACCTCCTCGCCCCTGGGGATGGAGATTCCGGGCCAGCCCGGCATGGGCCAGATGATGGACCTGTCGGCGCTGATGAAGGCGTTCGGCGGCCGCCGGGTTCGCCGCAAGGTGACGGTGGCGCAATCCTATGACCTGCTGATCGCGGAAGAGGCCGACAAGCTTCTGGATGACGAACAGATCCGCGCCGCGGCGCTGGAATCAGTGCAGCAATCCGGCATCGTGTTCATCGACGAGATCGACAAGGTCTGCGCCCGCGCCGAATCGCGCGGTGGCGAGATCTCGCGCGAGGGGGTGCAGCGCGACCTGCTGCCGCTGATCGAGGGCACCACCGTATCGACGAAATACGGGCCGGTGCGCACCGATCACATCCTGTTCATCGCCTCGGGCGCGTTCCACATCGCCAAGCCCAGCGACCTGCTGCCCGAATTGCAGGGGCGCCTGCCGATAAGGGTCGAGCTGCGGGCGCTGACCGAGGCGGACTTCATCCGCATCCTGACCGAGACCGACAACGCCCTGACCCTGCAATACGCCGAGCTGATGCGGACCGAGGGCGTCGAGGTCAGCTTTACCGAGGACGGCATCGCCGCCCTTGCCCGCATCGCCGCCCAGGTGAACAGCAGCGTGGAAAACATCGGCGCGCGCCGGCTTTACACGGTGATCGAGCGGGTGTTCGAGGATCTGTCCTTCACCGCACCCGACCGGCGGGGCGAACGGGTGGTGGTGGACGCCGCTTTCGTCGAATCGCAGCTGGGCGACCTGGCGCGCTCGGCCGACCTGTCGCGCTATGTGCTTTAGCGGGCAACCGCGCGCCCGGGCCTGACCCGGATCAGCCGGCCAGCGGCCCCCTCTGGGGCGGCGGGGTCGGACGGGCGGCGGAGGCGCAGGACGGTTGGCCGGGTGCCGGAGCCGCCCCCCTTGTGGGGGGCTTAGAATGGCGGCTTGGCGGTGAAGCCTTGCGTCAGGTTGCTGTCGGGATGGCGCAGGCGCAGCGATTCGGCGTGCAGCATCAGCCGCGGATGCGCGGCGGCCGCGCCGGTCGCATACAGCGGATCGCCCAGGATCGGATGGCCGAGGCTGGTCATATGCACCCGCAGCTGGTGGCTGCGCCCGGTCAACGGGAACAGCCGCACCCTTGTTTCATCGTTGCCCGCACGGATCACCCGCCAGTCGGTCTGCGCCGGGCGGCCCTGTTCAAAGTCCACCTTTTGCCGCGGGCGGTTCGGCCAGTCCACGATCAGCGGCAGGTCCACCCGTCCGGTCGCCGGCTGCAACCGCCCCCAGACCCGCGCGACATAGGCTTTCTTGACCTGCCGCCGCTCGAACTGCTGGCCCAGGTGTTTCTGCGCATGGGGCGTCAGCGCGAACACCATCACCCCCGAGGTATCCAGGTCCAGCCGATGCACCAGCAGCACGGTCGGGAACGCCACCCGCAGCCGGGAAATCAGGCAGTCGGCGCGGTCTTCCCCGCGTCCCGGCACCGACAGCAGCCCGGCGGGTTTTTCCACTACCAGGATCTGGTCGTCGTGGTGGATCAGGCGCGGCTGTTCGGAGGTGGGCTGATAGACGAAGCTCATGCGGCCCATTAGCGGGCGTTTCTCTGCACCGCCAGCCCCTCGGGGCCGCGCCGTGCTGGACTGTCGGCGGCTCAGCCGCTAGGAAACGGCGCAACCCAGTTGCCATCCGAAGGCCCGCCATGACCGATCGCATCCCGCTGCGCCGCGCGCTGATTTCCGTTTCGGACAAAGAGGGGCTGGTCGATTTCGCCCGCGCCCTGGCCGCCCGCGGGGTCGAGCTTCTGTCCACCGGCGGCACCGCTGCCAGCCTGCGCGACGCCGGGCTGACGGTGCGCGACGTGGCTGACGTGACCGGCTTCCCCGAAATGATGGACGGCCGTGTCAAGACGCTGCACCCGGCGGTGCATGGCGGGCTGCTGGCGCTGCGCGACAACCCCGACCACCGCGCCGCGATGGACACCCACGGCATCGGCGCCATCGACCTGCTGGCGGTGAACCTGTATCCGTTCGAGGCGACGGTGGCCAAGGGCGCCGCCTATGACGACTGTATCGAAAACATCGACATCGGCGGCCCGGCGATGATCCGCGCCGCTGCCAAGAACCACGCCTATGTGACCACCGTCGTCGATGTGCAGGACTATGCCGCGTTGCTGGCGGAACTGGACGCGAACGACGGCGCCACCACCCTGCCCTTCCGCCAGCGCATGGCGCAGGCAGCCTATGCCCGCACCGCCGCCTATGACGCCGCGGTCAGCAGCTGGATGGCCGGCGCGATCAATGAACCGACGCCCCGCCGCCGCGCCTTTGCCGGCACGCTGGCGCAGCCGCTGCGCTACGGCGAAAACCCGCACCAGTCGGCGGCCTTCTACACCGACGGCTCGAACCGGCCCGGCGTCGCCACCGCGCGGCAGTGGCAGGGCAAGGAGCTGTCCTACAACAACATCAACGACACCGACGCCGCGTTCGAGCTGGTGGCCGAGTTCGACCCGGCCCAGGGCCCCACGGTCGCGATCATCAAGCACGCCAACCCCTGCGGCGTGGCCCGCGCCGACACGCTGGAATCGGCCTATCGCCGCGCCTTCGACTGCGACCGCACCTCGGCCTTTGGCGGGATCATCGCGCTGAACCGGACGCTGGACGAGGCCACCGCCCGCGCCATCACCGACATCTTCACCGAGGTGGTGATCGCCCCCGACGCGGATGATGCCGCCCGCGCCGTCTTTGCCGCCAAGAAGAACCTGCGCCTGCTGACCACCGGCGGGCTGCCCGACGCGCGCGCGGGCGGGCTGACCTTCCGGCAGGTCGCCGGCGGCTTTCTGGTGCAGGACCGCGACAACGGCCATGTGACCCGCGACGATTTGCGGGTGGTGACCCGGCGCCAGCCGACCGAATCCGAGCTGGCCGACCTGATGTTCGCCTGGACCGTCGCCAAGCATGTGAAATCCAACGCCATCGTCTATGCCCGCGACCTTGCCACCGTCGGCATCGGCGCCGGACAGATGAGCCGGGTCGATTCCACCCGCATCGGCCGGCGCAAGTCCGAGGACATGGCCGAGGCGCTTGGCCTGCCCTCGCCGCTGACCGAGGGCGCGGCGGTGGCCTCGGACGCGTTCTTCCCCTTTGCCGACGGGATCGAGGCGCTGGCCGCCGCCGGTGCCCGCGCGGTGATCCAGCCCGGCGGCTCGATGCGCGACGACGAGGTGATCGCCGCCGCCGACCGGCTGGGCCTTGCCATGGTCTTTACCGGACAGCGCCACTTCCGCCACTGATGAGCCACAGCGACGACATCACCCCGGCGGACAACCCCGCCCCGGCGACC
>JAZIHR010000055.1:0-17165 GCA_036678445.1 Alphaproteobacteria bacterium | reverse complement strand
CCCTTCGCCCCCCGTGTCCCAGAGCGCCCATGCCCCCCTTCCGCGAGCCCGAAGCGAGTCGCCGATGACCTTCCTGTCCTCTGTCCCGGCGGTCCGTTCTGCCGGTGCCGCCGGTCCGGCGCCGCGGATCCTGATGATCGACAACTACGACAGCTTCACCTGGAACCTTGTCCATTACCTGGCCGAGGCCGGCGCCACGGTCGAGATCGCCCGCAACGACGCGCTGTCGGTGGACGAGGCGCTGGCGTGCCGCCCGGCGGGGCTGCTGGTGTCGCCCGGCCCCTGCACCCCGGCGCAGGCCGGAATCATCGTGCCGCTGATCCGGGCGGCGGCGGAAACCGGGCTGCCGGTGCTGGGCGTCTGCCTGGGTCACCAGGCGATCGGAGAAGCGTTCGGCGGCCGCGTCATCCGCGCGCCCCGCATCGTCCACGGCAAGACCGACCTGATCGACCACGACGGCACCGGGGTGTTCGCCGGGCTGCCCTCGCCGTTGCGCGCGACGCGCTATCATTCGCTGTGCGTGGACCCTGACAGCCTGCCCGACAGCCTGCGGGTGACCGCCACCGCCGCCGACGGCACCATCATGGGGCTGGCGCACCGCAGCCTGCCGGTCGAGGGCGTGCAGTTCCATCCCGAAAGCATCCGCTCTGAACACGGGCACGAGATGATCGCCAGCTTCCTGCGCCGTTGCAGCAACTCGACCGAGGCCGCATGACTGCCACCGATTCCCACGCCGCCACCGACCCCCGCCCCGTCACCGACATCCGCCCGCTGATCGGCATCGCCGCCACCCGCCCGCTGACCGGGGCCGAGGCCGAGGCCGCCTTTGGCGCGCTGTTCGACGCAAGGGCGACGCCGGCACAGATCGGCGGGCTGCTGATGGCGATGCGGGTGCGCGGCGAAACGGTCGAGGAAATGGCCGCCGCCGCCCGCGCCATGCGCGCGCGGATGAACCGCATCACCGCCCCCGAGGGCGCCATCGACATCGTGGGCACCGGCGGCGACGGCAAGGGCACGCTGAACATCTCGACCGCCGCGGCGCTGGTGGTGGCGGGGGCAGGGGTGCCGGTGGCCAAGCACGGCAACCGCAACCTGTCCTCGAAATCCGGCAGCGCCGATGCGCTGACCCACCTGGGGCTGGACGTGATGGGCGGCCCGGCGGTGGCGCAGCGCGCGCTGGACGACTGTGGCATCTGCTTCATGATGGCGCCGACCCACCACCCGGCGATGCGCCATGTCGGCCCGGCGCGGGCGGAACTGGGCACGCGCACCATCTTCAACCTGCTGGGGCCGCTGACCAACCCGGCCGGGGTGCGCGCGCAACTGACCGGCACGTTCTCGACCCAGTGGCTGCGGCCGATGGCGGAAACCCTGCGCGAACTCGGCTCGACCTCGGCCTGGCTGGTCCATGGCGGCGACGGCACCGACGAGCTGTCGATCGCCGCCCCCAGCCGCGTGGTGCAGCTCAAGGACGGCGAGATCACCGAATTCGAGATCTCGCCCGCGGACGCCGGCCTGCCCACCCACAAGTTCGAAGACATCATCGGCGGCGAGCCGGCCGAAAACGCCGCCGCCCTGCGCGCGCTGCTGGCAGGCCAGCCCGGCGCCTATCGCGATGCAGTGCTGCTGAACGCCGCCGCCGCGCTGATGGTCGCCGGCCGTGCCGCCGACCTGCACGAGGGCGTCGCCCTTGCCCGCGATGCGATCGATTCCGGCAAGGCCGCCCAGCGGCTCGCCCGCCTTGCCGCGATCACCGGCGCGCCGGAAACGTGACCGCCGGCGCGGCGCAGGCAGTCCTTGGCGCGATGGCCTCTCTTGTCCCCAAATATCCCCGCCGGAGGCTCCGGCCGTGACGCAGGCGCTGCCGCCGCCGGCCTGGGCGCATCTGCCGTTCTTCACCCGCGACTGGCCGGCGATCCGCGATCGGCTGCGCGGGATGGACTGGCTGCCGGGGCCGGGGCGGGTCTTTGCCGCGCTGGACGCGGTGCGGCCGCAGGATGTGCGGGTGGTGATCCTGGGGCAGGACCCTTACCCCACGCCGGGCCATGCCAACGGGCTGGCATTCTCGGTCAACCCGGGGGTGAAGCTGCCGCGGTCGCTGGCCAATATCTTTTCGGAACTGGAAACCGATACCGGCGCCCGCCCGCCCTCGGGCGACCTGACCCGCTGGGCGCGGCAGGGGGTGTTGCTGCTCAACACCTCGCTGTCGGTGGTGCCGGGACAGGCAGGGGCGCATGCGGACTGGGGCTGGGACCGGCTCGCGCGCGAGGCTATTGCTGAGGCGCAGTCCCATGGCCCGCTGGCCTTTGTCCTGTGGGGCGCCCATGCCGCCCGTGTCGCCCGCGGCCTGCCGCGTCCGCAGGACCTGGTGATCGAAAGCCCGCATCCTTCGCCTCTGTCGGCGCGACGGGGGTTTTTTGGCTCAAGGCCGTTCAGCCGGGTGAACGAATGGCTGGTGGCGCAGGGGCGCGACCCGATCGACTGGTCGGGGTGATGGCGCGGCCGGACCGGGGGTTTTCCACCCCCGGCCACTGCCGTGGCCTTCCTCGCTGAAAACAGTCCACTGGACCATCCGGCGGGAAAACAGCCTTGGGGGCTGTTTTCTGATCCGCCTCCTATTCCGGGCGCTCGGAAGCCCCGAGGATATTTATGTGATGAAGAAAAGCCGCGCGTTGGCGTGTGGGCGCGGGCAGTGTGGGGGGCGGGCAGTTGCGCCCGGGCGGCCCGTGGCGCTATCTGTGTGCATGGACATTCTGGAACGCATCAAGAGCTACAAGCTCGAGGAAATCGCCGCCGCCAAGGCCGCGCGCTCGCTGTCGGCAGTCGAGGCCGAGGCCCGTGCAGCCTCGCCCGTGCGTGGCTTTGCGCGGGCGCTGGCCGACAAGGCCGCCACCGGCCCGGCGCTGATCGCCGAGATCAAGAAGGCCAGCCCCTCGAAAGGGCTGATCCGCCCCGATTTCGACCCGCCGGCGCTGGCCCGCGCCTATCAGCAGGGGGGCGCCGCCTGCCTGTCGGTGCTGACCGACGCGCCCTCGTTCCAGGGCGCGCCCGAGTTCCTGACCGCCGCGCGCGAGGCTTGCGAACTGCCGGTGCTGCGCAAGGATTTCCTGCACGACCCCTATCAGGTCGCCGAGGCCCGCGCCTGGGGCGCCGACTGCATCCTGATCATCATGGCCTCGGTCGACAACGCGTTGGCGGCTGAACTTGAGGACGCGGCCCTTCACTGGGGCATGGACGCGCTGATCGAGATCCATGACGAGTGGGAACTGGACCGCGCCATGCGGCTGGAATCCGCGCTGATCGGGGTAAACAACCGCAATCTCAAGACCTTCGATGTGGATCTTGAGACGACCCTGCGGCTGGCCCCGCGCATTCCCGACGACCGCGAGGTGGTCTGCGAAAGCGGGCTGTTCACCGCCGCGGATCTGGCGCTTGTGATGCAGGGCGGCGTCCGGCGCTTTCTGATCGGCGAAAGCCTGATGCGCCAGCAGGACGTCGCCGCCGCCACCGAAGCCATCCTGAAGGTCGAGTGATGCTGACCCATTTCGATGCCGCGGGCCAGGCGCATATGGTCGATGTCTCGGGCAAGTCCCCCACCGCGCGCGAGGCCGTGGCCGAGGCCGCCGTGGTCATGTCCCCCGAAACCCTGGCGCTGGCACAGGGCGGCGCGGCCAAGGGCGACGTGCTGGGCGTGGCGCGGCTGGCCGGGATCATGGGCGCCAAGCGCACCGCCGAGCTGATCCCGCTGTGCCACCCGCTGCCGCTGGACAAGGTCTCGGTCGATCTGGTTGCCGACCCCGCACTGCCCGGCATCCGCATCACCGCCACCGCCCGCACCACCGGCCGCACCGGCGTCGAGATGGAGGCGCTGACCGCCGCCAGCGTCGCCGCGCTGACGGTCTATGACATGCTCAAGGCCGCGCAGAAGGACATGCGGATCGAGGGCATCCGCCTGTTGAAAAAGACCGGCGGCAAGTCCGGCACCTTTGAGGCCGCGCCATGACCGCGCTGACCGTCGATCAGGCGCTGGCGCTGGTGCTGGGGCTGGCGCGCGAGCCGCAGCCGGAACGTCTGGCGCTGGCCGATGCGCAGGGCCGGGTGCTGCTGGCGGATGCGGTGTCGCAGATGACGCAGCCGCCTTTCGACGCCGCCGCGATGGACGGCTATGCGGTTCGCCGCGCCGATCTGCCCGGGCCGCTGCGCGTGGTGGCCGAGGCCGCCGCCGGCCGTGGCTGGGACGGCACGCTGGGGCAGGGCGAGGCCGCGCGCATCTTTACCGGCGCTCCGGTGCCCCAGGGCGCCGATCTGGTGGTGATGCAAGAGGATGCAGCCCGCGACGGCGACCGGGTCACCGTGACCGTGCTGCAAGGGCGCGGCAACATCCGCCCGCGTGGCAACGACTTTTCCGCCGGCGACCGGGTGGTGGCGGGGCGGGTGCTGTCGGCGGTCGATCTCGCGCTGTTGGCGGCGATGAACGTGCCGATGGTGACGGTCGGGCGGCGGCCGCGCGTGGCGGTGCTGGCGGGGGGGGATGAGCTGGTCGCGCCCGGCGAGGCTCCGGGTCCGGGGCAGATCATCAGCTCGAACGATCTCGCCGTGGCCGCGCTGGCCCGCGACGCAGGCGCCGAGCCGCGCATCCTGCCGCTGGCCCGCGACACTGAATCCAGCCTGCGCGAGGCCTTTGCTGCGGCCGCCGGCGCCGATCTGGTGGTGACCATCGGCGGTGCCTCGGTCGGCGATCACGACCTGATCGCCCGCGTCGCCGCCGATCTGGGGATGGAGCGCGCCTTTCACCGCATCGCCATGCGCCCCGGGCGGCCGCTGATGGCGGGGCGGCTGGGCGATGGCGCGATGCTGGGCCTGCCGGGCAATCCGGTGTCCGCGATCGTGACCGCGGTGCTGTTCATGCAGCCGCTGATCCGCGCGATGCAGGGCCATGCGGCGCCGCAGCCCATGATCCGCCATGCCGCGCTGGCCGGCGACCTGCCCCCCGAGGGCGGACGACAGCATTACCTGCGCGCGACGCTGCGCGAGGACGGCCACGGCACGGTGATCGCCCCCTTCGGCGACCAGGATTCCGCCCGGCTGGCGCTGCTGGCGCAGGCCGATGCACTGCTGATCCGCCCGGCGGGCGATCCCGCGCGGCGGGCAGGCGAACTGCTGCCGTATATTCCGCTGCCGCGTTAACGGAAAATTCAGACGAATCGGGTTATGCGTTGACCTGAAAGGTGAACGTGCCTAGAACATTGGATGAACTTGGCCGCTTTTGGGCGGGCCATCTTGCGGGGGAATGCGCCGTGCTGACCAGAAAGCAGATCCAGTTGCTCGAATTCATCCAGAAGCGGGTAGCGCGTGACGGGGTGCCGCCCTCTTTCGATGAAATGAAGGTCGCGCTCGACCTGCGGTCGAAATCGGGCATCCACCGGCTGGTCACGGCGCTTGAGGAACGCGGCTTCATCCGCCGCCTGCCGCATCGCGCGCGGGCGCTGGAAATCATCCGGCTGCCCGATGCGCTGATGCGGGGCGATGACGCGGCCGCGGGCGATTCCGCGGCCGCGGGCGGCTTTCAGCCGCGGGTGATCTCGAACGACCGCCCCGCAGCGGCGCCCCGTCCCCGCGGCGCCATGCCGATCATCAACAGTCCGGCCGTGGAACTGCCGGTGATGGGCCGTATAGCGGCGGGCGTCCCGATCGAGGCGATTTCCGAAATCTCGCATCATATCGCGGTTCCCGGCTCGATGCTGTCGGGACGCGATCATCACTATGCGCTCGAGGTTCGGGGCGATTCGATGATCGAGGCGGGGATCAACGACGGCGACGTGGTGGTGATCCGCGAACAGGACACCGCCGACAACGGCGACATCATCGTGGCACTGATCGAGGGGGCCGAGGCGACGCTGAAGCGTTATCGCCGCCGCGGCGGCATGATCGCGCTTGAGGCGGCGAACCCGGCCTACGAAACCCGGGTCCTGCCAGAGGACAAGATCCGTATCCAGGGGCGCCTGGTGGGGCTGATCCGCAGCTACTGAACCTGCGGCGGCATTTTTGCTGCGGCGAGGTTCTTTCGGCGCGGGATGGGACGCCAGTTGCGGGCGTGTGGGCCCCGGTATCGGGGCCGTGCCGCAGGCTTGGCGCACCGTCGCGGGGATAGACCGGCGGGGCTTGTAAGTTCCAGCGTGGGCAGGAGCAGGGCAGGGCCTTCGGCCTTGCCTGGGGTTGCGCCCGGGGTTTTATGATCGGGGCGGTATGGAACTACTGCGGGGCCGCAGGTTCCATAGGCGATGACATTCCCAGTTCTGCGGGCCGGAACGGCGAGTGGCACTGGATTGCCGCCGGGTGAAACCGCCGTTGGGCGAAGCCACCGTTCCGGCCTGTCGCTCAGCCCAGCCAGAGCACCGCGACCGTTACCGCCGAGATGGCGGCGACCCCCAGCATATCGGCGATCGCTTCGGGCAGCTTGGACAAGGGGAACATGATGGCCTCCGCATAGGTTTTCATTTTGTTCTCATTATTTTTACCCTTTGTAAAGAACAATCATAGAACACTGGCCGAGGACAGGCTGCCATGAACAGGGGGCAAAGCCGATGATGGTCGGGTTCTCTGGCGGGCGCGATCATCGGGGCCGCAGCCCCCGGCTTTGGCCCCGTCTTGTAAGCTCCGCCTTGGTTTGGCTTGCTCTGGGCAGCCCCCGGCATCGCGGGGTTTCGGAATGGTCGCCATGCAACCGCGGCCCGCGCCGCACGTTGTTCCTTTCGAACGGAGGGCCTGCCAGCAGGAAGGGCGCGCGGCCCTGACGAGACCGTCCAACCCGGGAAAAGGAGAAAGCCATGGGCAACCTGCCCTTCGAACGCACCCGCTACAACCCCGTCCGCGACACCACCCCGGAAGAGGCTGAACGCAACAAGCGTCGCCAATCGGAACAAGAGGCCGCGCAGGATCAGGGCAAGGCCGGGCAGAAAATTCCCCCTGCCGGCGGCGACCACAGCCCGGGCGAAGACGAAGAATAAGCCTGCGCGGTCTTGCCGGTGGCAACCCGGCGCGGTGCCGGATCAGCCTTGGCGGGCGTTGCGGATCAGGGTGCGCGGCGGCGGGGAACGGCTAACCCCTGTTGCGGCGCCCTTATGAGCCGGCCCGCTGCACAGGATCGACGGGCGAGATCGCCTGCCCGCATGACGGCGAGCCTGCCTGCCGGGATCCGAATGGCAGGTCGCCTGCTGCGGAAGGCAGGGTTTCAGGCAAAAAGGGCGCGCCGCTTTGGCACGCCCCTTGCAGCCCGGGCAACAAGCGGCCCACGCCGGATCAGTCGGTGCCGCGGTAGGGCTCGACGTATTGCAGCGCCATGTCCCAGGGAAAGAAGATCCAGGTGTCCTGGCTGACCTCGGTGACATAGGTCTGGGTCATCGGCTGGCCCTTGGGCTTGGCGTAGACGGTGGCGAAATGCGCGCGGGGATAGAGCTTGCGCACCAGCTCCAGCGTGCGGCCGCTGTCCACCAGATCGTCGACGACCAGCACCCCTTCGCCGTCGCCCATCATCGCCGGGTCGGGGGCCTTGAGCACCTGCAACTCGCCTTGCTCGCCCTTGCGATAGGATTTCACGCTGATCGTGTCGATGGTGCGGATGTCCAGTTCGCGCGCGACGATCATCGCCGGGACCATACCGCCGCGGGTGATCGCCACCACCGCCCGCCATTCGCCCCCTGCCTGCGGAGTCTTGTCCTGCAACCGCCAGGCCAGCGCCCGCGCATCGCGGTGCAGCTGTTCCCAGCTGACGTGAAAGCCGCGCTCGTGCGGCAGGCGGTCGGGGCGCGGTTGCGGGCTGGACATGGGCGGGCTCCTTGGGTTTTCAGTTGCGAAGCATCAGCGTCAGGCCGAGTGCCCCGATCAGCGTGCCGGCGATGCGGTCGATCGCGGTCTTGGCGGCGCGATAGGCGCGGCGCATCGGGCCGGTCGCCATCAGCGCGGTGACGGCGGCGTAGAACCCCAGCTCGACCGCCAGCGCCACCAGATAGACGACGGCCGCGCCCAGGCTGGACAGGCCGGGGAACAGGGTCAGGATGATGCTGCCATAGAACAGGGCGGGCTTGGGGTTGGACAGGTTCAGCGCCAGCCCCTGCCGGAAACCGGGGCCGGTGGCGGCGCTGCCCTGCATGTCCAGCGGTTCGGCCGCGTGGCGCCACATCTGCACGGCAATCCAGATCAGGTAGGCGCCGCCCAGCAGTCGCAGCAGCGTGTAGGACTGCGGCACCACCCGGAACAGCACCGTCAGCCCGAACAGCGCGAACAGGCACCAGACCGAGGCGCCGAAGGCCAACCCCATCGCATAGGGCATCGACGCCCGCCGCCCCCGCGCCGCGGCTGACCGGCTGGCCGCGATGATGGCCGGGCCGGGCGAGAGGATGGCAAACCCCAGCGTGGTGACGAACAGCGCCAGCGCGGGCAGGGTGATGGCTTGCATCAGGGTCGTCCCGCGCCGGCGGCTGTCATTCGGCGGCCTTGCGGCCCGTCACGGCGTCGATGTCGGGCGCATCCACCGCCTTCATCCCGACGACATGGTAGCCGGCATCGACGTGGTGGGTTTCCCCGGTCACCCCCGAGCCGAGATCGGACAGCAGATACAGCGCCGACTTGCCCACGTCATCGGTGGTGACGTTGCGGCGCAGGGGCGAATTCAGCTCGTTCCATTTGAGGATATAGCGGAAATCGCCGATGCCGCTGGCCGCCAGCGTCTTGACCGGCCCGGCCGAGATCGCGTTGACGCGGATACCGTCCTTGCCCAGATCCTCGGCCAGGTAGCGGACCGAGGCCTCCAGCGCGGCCTTGGCCACGCCCATGACGTTGTAATGCGGCATCACCCGCTCGGCCCCGTAATAGGTCAGGGTCAGCACCGAGCCGCCCCTGGGCATCATCGCCGCCGCCCGCTGCGTCACCGCGGTAAGGGAATAGACCGAAATGTCCATCGTCATCAGGAAATTGTCGCGGGTGGTGTCGACGTAACGGCCGCGCAATTCGTCCTTGTCGGAAAACCCGATGGCATGGACGATGAAATCCAGCGTTCCCCAGCGCTGCCCAAGCGCCGCGAACAGCGCGTCGACCGTTTCCATGTCCCCCACGTCGCAGGGCAGCACGATGTCGGACCCCAGCTGCGCGGCCAGCGGCTCGACCCGCTTTTTCAGCGCCTCGCCCTGGTAGGAAAAGGCCAGCTCGGCGCCCTGCGCCGCCAGGGCGCGGGCGATTCCCCAAGCCATGGACTTGTCGTTTCCAAGGCCCATGATGAGCCCCCGCCTGCCGGCCATCAGCCCCATCGCCGGGGTATCGCTTGACATGGATCGTCCCTCGCGCTTTCAAACTTGCTTCGAGGATTAGGCGAAAGGCCCGAGGGCATCAAGATGAGCGACCGCACCGGGATAAGCGACCGCACGGGAATTTTTCAGGGCGAGGACCCTTTCGCCATTGCCCGCGCCTGGCTGGACGAGGCCACCGCGACCGAACCCAACGACCCCAACGCCATTGCGCTGGCCACGGTGGACGCCGACGGGCTGCCCGACGTTCGCATGGTGCTGCTGAAGGAAATCGAGCCGGGGCCGGACGGCGGCTTCCTGTTCTATACGAACTACGACAGCGCCAAGGGCCGCCAGATCGCGGCGACCGGCAAGGCGGCCTTTGTCATGCACTGGAAATCCCTGCGCCGGCAGATTCGCGTCCGGGGCAGCGTCACCCGCGAGGAAGGCCCCGCCGCCGACGCCTATTATGCCAGCCGCGCGCTTGAATCGCGTATCGGCGCCTGGTCCAGCCGGCAAAGCCAGCCGCTGGAAAGCCGCGGCGCGCTGATGGCCGAGGTCGCGCGGCAGGGGCTGCGCCATGGGCTGGCCCCGCGCCGGCCGCCGTTCTGGGGCGGGTTCCGCATCACGCCGGTGCAGATCGAGTTCTGGGCCGACGGCGCCTTTCGCCTGCACGACCGTTTCCGCTGGACCCGCCGCGACGATGCGGCCGGCGGCGGGTGGGACGTCCAGCGGCTGCAACCCTGACCCGCTGATCCCCGCGGCGGCGCCCGGCGGCCCCTTGTTCGGGCCGGATACCGGGGGCGTCGCCGGCAGGTTGCAAAGAGGGCTGCGTGCAGTCGCCCCGGTGTTGTCCGTCCCGTCCGGGGGCCAACATTGTTTGTGGACAAACTTGTCGCATCAGGGCTTGCGCTGCTTTTCCTGCGCCCGGACGGGTGTTAGCTTGTCCCCGGCGCCGGCTCGCGGCACGACTTTGCAACTAGTGCCCGGCGCGACAGGTTTCCCCGCGCCGCGCCCCAGAGGTATAATCTTGTAATGAATGGCGAAGAACCCGGGATCGGCGAATACGTCAAAGGCCAGATCAAGTGGTTCGATCCGGTCAAGGGGTTCGGTTTTCTGGCCGATGCGCAAGGCGGGCCGGATGTGCTGGTCCATGCCAATGTGCTGCGCAACTTCGGGCAAAGCTCGGTGGTAGAGGGGGCGCTGGTCGAGGTGCTGGCGATCCGGACTCCGCGCGGCCGGCAGGCGTCCGAGGTGGTCGCGGTGGCGCCGGCCCCGGCGGAATCCGTCGCGCCGATCGCCGATCTGGAACCGCTTGCGGACGCTGACCTGCATGCGCTGCCGCTGGTGCCGGCGCGGGTCAAGTGGTTCGACCGGATGAAGGGCTTTGGCTTTGCCAATATCTTCGGGCGCAAGGGCGACGTGTTCCTGCATGTCGAGGTGCTGCGCCGCTGGGGCTTCGCCGATCTGCAATCGGGCGAGGCCGTGGGGCTGCGCGTCGTCTCTGCGCCGCGCGGGCTGATGGCGGCGCAGATCCTGGCGTGGGAGCGCGCGGTGTCGGATTCTCTGGACCCGGAACATTCGGGCGGCGACGATTCGCATGACGATGACGCCGGGCTGGTGGCCCCGCTGAGCGAACCCGCGGTGTCGCGGGTCAAGCTGTCGGTCCCCTGCACCGAACCGCCCGTCGCCCGCGGCGGCCGCGCGGGCCGGTTGCTGCAAGGCAGCCCGGTGCTGTTGCCGATGTCGAAACAGGCGCTGTGACCCGGTGCCCGCGGATCGTCGCCGCGGCGCTTTTGCCGCTGGCGTTGCCGGCGGCGGCCGCGCAGGGCGCCTGTGATCCGGGGCAGGCGGTGCTGACCACGCCCGCAGGAACCCAGGCGGTGTTTTCCGTCGAGATCGCGGCCGACCCCGCCTCGCGCGCCCGGGGGCTGATGGGGCGGCGGCAACTGCTGCGCGGTCACGGGATGCTGTTCGTCTACGAGACGCCGCAGCCGGCGGGGTTCTGGATGAAGGACACGCTGATCCCGCTGGACATGCTGTTCTTTGACCGGACGGGGGTGTTGCGCCACGTCCACCCGCAGGCGCGGCCCCATGACCTGACCACCATTCCCGGCGCCGCACCCGGTGACCCAGATCCCGACCGCCTGCTGGTGCTGGAACTGGCCGGGGGCGAGGCCGCGCGCCGCGGGCTGGTCCCCGGCACCACGCTGCGCCACCCCTCGGTGCCGCAGGCCACCGCCGCCGCCCCCTGCAACTGAGTTTCACCCTTTCGCCCGGCGCGCGGCTGGTCTAGAAGGCGCTCGGTCCGGGGCGTGGCGCAGCCTGGTAGCGCGACGGTTTTGGGTACCGTAGGCCGGAGGTTCGAATCCTCTCGCCCCGACCAGCACTTAGGCGGTTCCCGGATGCCGGGTGACCAGCGCATTCTTCCCATAGAACAATTCGTGGATGGCATATGTGTGACCATATGTTCATCGTAACCGGTGGTCCCGGTTCCGGTAAAAGCAGCCTGATCAATGCCATGACCCGGCGTGGCTTTCGCATGATGCCCGAGGCCGGACGGGCGATCATACAGGATCAGGTCAGAATCGACGGGTCGGCCTTGCCTTGGGCAGATCGGGCTCTCTTTGCCGAGCTCATGCTGGTCTGGGAACTGCGTTCCTACCATGAGGCTCTTGCAAGTGACACGCCTGTCCTGATGGATCGCGGGATACCTGATGTCGTCGGCTATCTCATGCTTTGCGGCCTGCCAGTGCCTGCTCATGTCGAGGCGGCGGCGCAGATGCATCCCTATAACAGACGGGTCTTCTTCGCTCCGTATTGGGACGCCATTTTCACGCAGGACACCGAGCGCAAGCAGGATCGGCAAGAGGCCAGGGAGACCGGCAGGATCATGGCTGAAACTTACATTCGGTTTGGCTATCGGATTGTCGAGCTTCCGCGGGTGGGGATCGAGCAGCGCGCCGACTTCGTGGCAGACAGTTTGCGGACCCTGTGACCGCAATGTCCGCATGGCGCAGCCATTCTCCGTGGCCGCCGCCCGAACCGGGGGCTGGACGCCGGCGCCGGGATCGGCGAACCATGCCCTCGCGCAAAAGGCTGCGCAAGGAACCGACCGCATGACCCGCACCGTCCTGATCCTCAACGGCCCGAACCTGAACCTGCTGGGGCAGCGCCAGCCCGAGGTTTACGGGCACGAGACGCTGGCCGATGTGGAAACCCGCTGCGCCGCGCTGGCGTGCGAGCTGGGGCTGGGGCTGCGGTTCCGGCAGTCCAACCACGAGGGCGAGCTGGTCGACTGGATACAGCAGGCCCGCGCCGACACCGCCGGCATCGTCATCAACCCCGCTGCCTACAGCCACAGCTCGGTCGCGATCCTTGACGCGCTGAACGCCTATGACGGGCCGGTGATCGAGGTGCATATCTCGAACATCCACCGGCGCGAGGCCTTTCGGCACCATTCCTTCGTCAGCGCCCGTGCCGACGGCGTGATCGCGGGCTGCGGCACCGACGGTTACCTGCTGGCGCTGCGGCGGCTGGCCTCGCTCCTGGGGCAATAGCGGCTTTCGGGAAAAATCTTTCGGGGCTATACCCGCCCCGCGCATGTGACCAAAGGGAATTGCGATGGCGAATGTGGTGGTGGTCGGCGCCCAGTGGGGCGACGAGGGCAAGGGCAAGATCGTCGACTGGCTGTCCGAGCGGGCCGACGTGATCGCGCGGTTCCAGGGCGGCCATAACGCCGGGCACACGCTGGTCATCGGCGGGCAGGTGTTCAAGCTGTCGCTGCTGCCCTCGGGGATCGTGCGCAAGAACAAGCTGGCGGTGATCGGCAACGGGGTGGTTCTGGACCCCTGGGCGCTGTTTTCCGAAATCGACAAGCTGTCGGGGCAGGGGGTCGAGATCTCGACCGCGAATCTGGTGATCGCGGAAAACACTCCGCTGATCCTGCCGCTGCACCAGGACCTTGACCGCCTGCGCGAGGAAGCCGCCGGCAAGGCCAGGATCGGCACCACCGGCCGCGGCATCGGCCCGGCGTATGAGGACAAGGTGGGCCGCCGCTCGATCCGGGTGGCAGATCTGGGCGACGAACAGACGCTGGACGACCGGCTGGACCGGCTGCTGGCGCATCACGACCCGCTGCGCCAGGGGCTGGGGGCCGAACCCATCGACCGCGCCGCGCTGCGCGCGCAACTGCTGGAGATCGCGCCCAAGCTGCTGCCCTATGCGCAGCCGGTGTGGAAGATCATGGCCGACGCCCGGAAATCGGGCAAGCGCATCCTGTTCGAGGGCGCGCAGGGCAGTCTGCTGGACATCGACTTCGGCACCTATCCCTATGTCACCTCGTCCACCACCATGTCGGGGGCGGCGGCCTCGGGGACCGGGATGGGGCCGGGGGCGATCGGCTATGTGCTGGGGATCGTCAAGGCCTATACCACCCGCGTGGGGTCCGGCCCCTTCCCGACCGAGCTTGAGGACGAGATCGGCCAGCGGCTGGGCGAACGCGGCCGCGAATTCGGCACCGTCACCGGCCGCAAACGCCGCTGCGGCTGGTTCGACGCGGCGCTGGTGCGCCAGACCTGCGCGATTTCCGGCGTCCACGGTATCGCGCTGACCAAGCTCGACGTGCTGGACGGGTTCGAGACGCTGAAGATCTGCACCGGCTACACGGTGGACGGGGTGCATTATGACCACCTGCCCACCGCCGCCGCGCTACAGGCCCGCGCCGTCCCGGTCTACGAGGAAATCGAGGGCTGGTCGCAATCGACTGAGGGCGCGCGGTCCTGGGCCGACCTGCCGGCGGCGGCGGTGAAATACGTTCGCCGCATCGAGGAACTGATCCAGTGCCCCGTCGCGCTGCTGTCCACCAGCCCCGAACGCGACGACACCATCCTTGTCCACGACCCCTTCGCGGACTGATCCGATGGCGGGCCGGGAAAACGGACAGCAGGGGAAACCGGGCGCGGGCAGGCTCGAGATGTCGCTGAGGGCCCGCAAGCGCTGGTCTCTGGTGCTGCTGCTGGTCTGGCTGCCGCTGTGGATCGTGGCTGCGGTCAGCCTGATGAACTGGCTGGACGCACATTTCGGGCGGATGCCGATCTGGGCCGAGGTGCCGGCCTATGTCTTCCTGGCCTTTGCCTGGGCGATCCCGTTCCGGCATGTGTTCCGGGGGATCGGCCGCGGCGAATGACGCCGCTGCTGTCCAGCGCCGCGGGCGTCACGCTGATCGGCGGGGGCGAGGTTTCCCCGGCCGATCTGGCGCAGGCCACCGCGCTTGCGCCCGCGATCATGGCCGCCGACAGCGGGTCCGTGCGGGCGCTGGCGGCGGGGCTGATGCCGCTGGCGGTGGCGGGGGATTTCGATTCCCTCTCTGCCGAGGTGCGGGCGCGGGTTCCCGCCGACCGGCTGCACCATATCGCCGAACAGGAAACCACCGATTTCGAGAAATGCCTGTCGCGGATCGCCGCGCCCTTCGTGGTGGCGGTGGGGTTCGCGGGGCCGCGCTACGACCATTTGCTGGCCAATCTGACCACCCTGACGCGGCTGCGCCGGCCGCCCTGCCTGCTGCTGGGGGGCACCGACGTGATGATCGCCGCGCCGCCGCGGCTGGCGCTGGACCTGCCGGCGGACACGCGGGTCTCGCTGTATCCGCTGGGGCGGGTGACCGGGGAAAGCCGCGGTCTGCGCTGGCCGATCGGCGGGCTGGTGCTGGACCCGGCGGGCCGCGTCGGCACCTCGAACGCCGCTATGGGGGGCAGGGTCGAGCTGGCGCTGGACGGCCCCTGCGTCGTCATCCTGCCGCGCCGGCATCTGGCGGACGCGCTGACGGCGCTGACCGGGGGCTGACCCCGCCGCGACGGCTTGCGCCCGCGCCTCTGCGCTGTAGCCTGCCGTTGAAGGAGATGCGCCATGCCCGTCAGGAACCGTTTCGCCGAGCTGCTGCCCGAAATCACCGCCTGGCGGCATGATTTTCACCGCCACCCGGAACTGGACTATGATGT
Organism: Alphaproteobacteria bacterium; assembly: GCA_036678445.1. Taxonomy (GTDB): domain Bacteria; phylum Pseudomonadota; class Alphaproteobacteria; order Rhodobacterales; family Rhodobacteraceae; genus Paracoccus. The sequence continues at coordinate 1,888 of JAZIHR010000055.1, read as the reverse complement.
CCACCGCACCGCCGCCCGCGTGGCCGAACTGCTGCGCGGCTTTGGCGCCGACGAGGTGACCGAGGGCGTCGGCCGCAGCGGCGTGGTGGCGGTGATCCGTGGCCGCAGCGACACGCGGTCGCGGGTGGTGGCGCTGCGTGCCGACATGGATGCACTGCCGATCACCGAGATCACCGGCGCCGAATATGCCTCGGCCACGCCCGGGGTCATGCACGCCTGCGGGCACGACGGCCACACCTCGATGCTGCTGGGGGCGGCGAAATACCTGGCCGAGACCCGCAATTTCGACGGCACCGCCGTGCTGGTGTTCCAGCCGGCCGAGGAAAACGGCGCCGGCGGGCTGGCCATGGTCCAGGACGGGCTGGTCGAGCGCTGGGGCATCCAGGAATTCTATGCCCTGCACAACCTGCCCGGCCTGCCCACCGGGCAGTTCGCGATCCGCGAGGGCGGGATCATGGCCGCCGCCGACCAGTTCGACGTGGTGCTGACCGGCCGCGGCGGCCACGCGGCGCGGCCGCAGGATTGCGTCGATCCGGTGGTGGCCGCGGCGCAGATGGTGGTGGCGCTGCAATCGCTGGTCGCGCGCAACCTCGACCCGTTGCAGGCGGGGGTGGTCTCGGTCTGCTCGGTCGAAACCTCCAGCCATGCTTATAACATCATCCCGCAAGAGGTGCGGCTGCGCGGCACCGTGCGCTCGCTGGACGCCGATGTGCGCGACCTGCTGGAACAGCGCTTCCACCGCGTGGTGGCCAGCACCGCCGAGGCGCTGGGGGTCAGCGCCGCCATCGACTATCGCCGCGGCTATCCGGTGACGGTGAACCACGCGGATGCCACCGCCCATGCCGCCGAGGTCGCCCGCGCGGTCGCCGGATCGGTGGACACCGCCGCGCCGCCGCTGATGGCGGGCGAGGATTTCAGCTACATGCTCGAAGCGCGACCGGGCGCCTATATCTTTCTGGGCAACGGCGACAGCGCCATGCTGCACCACCCCGCCTATGATTTCGACGACGCCGCCATCCCCGCCGGGGCAAGCTGGCTGGCCGGGATGGTCGAGGCGCGGATGCCTGCCGCATGAGCGGCCGCGATTCCCTGCCGCCTGCGCTGGCGGCGGGGCTGGATGCGCTGGGGCTGGCGGCGCCGGGCTTCGTGCCGCCCCCCGAGGTGGCGGCGGCCGCGCAGCAGGGGCTGGCGCTGCGCGCGCGCCACGGCCGCGGCGGCACCGAGGTGGGGCTGGCCCGCGCGCAGGCGCTGGCCGCCCGCCGTCCGCAATCCGCGCGCGAAATGCGGGTGATCGCCAACTGGTTCGCCCGGTTTGCCGGCCTGCGCGCGCGCGAGGGCTGGGGAAAGGGCGCGCCCTCGGCCGCCTATATCGCGTGGCAGCTTTGGGGCGGCGATGCCGGCCGCGACTGGGTGGAACGGCATCGTCCTGACTGGGGTCTCGACCGGGGCTGACGCGGCCGGGCCCTGCACCCGGCGCGGCCTTGGATCAGTTGCGATAGACCTCGACCTCGGGCAGGTCGGTCAGCCCGACCCCCAGCGTGGTCAGCGCCGACAACGAAACCTGGCTGCCGGCCGAGGCCGGGCCGGGCAGGGGGATCAGGTCCACGTTCACCGATTTTCCAGTCGAGCGGTCCACAAGCCGCCCCTTGCCGGTCTCTTTCACCAGGGGGGTGCGGATCCAGAACCCGCCCTTGGTCGCATCCCCCAGCGAGGCGATGGTGGTGCCAAGCCTGACCCCCGTCCCGGCGGGCCGGCTTGCCGCGGCCTTTTCCGCCGCCGAGGCATCCAGCGCGGCAACCGTGCGCGCGCTGGCCGGGCGTTGCAGCGCGGCTTCGGTGATGCCCGATTCGGCGCGCGCCGGGGTGGTGGGGGTCGAAGTGGCGGGTGG
>JAZIHR010000054.1:0-17243 GCA_036678445.1 Alphaproteobacteria bacterium | reverse complement strand
GGGCAGGGGTGGGGACGCAGTTGTCCACCCATCCGGACGTGGCGATGGTGTCCTTTACCGGCTCGACCCGCGCCGGGATCGCGATCACCAAGGCGGCCGCCGACACGCTGAAAAAAGTGGCGCTGGAGCTGGGCGGCAAGGGGGCGAACCTGATCTTCGCCGATGCCGACGACAAGGCGGTGGAACGCGGCGCGAGGCATTGTTTCTACAATACCGGGCAGTCCTGCAACGCCCCCACGCGGATGTTGGTCGAGCGGCCGCTTTACGAACAGGCGGTCGAGCGCGCCCGCGCGATCGCCGAAAACACCAGCGTCGGCAGCGCCCATGACGAGGGGCGTCATATCGGCCCGGTGGTCAGCAAGCAGCAATGGGACAAGATCCAGGACCTGATCCAGAAGGGCATCGACGAGGGCGCGCGCCTGGTCGCCGGCGGCCCCGGCCTGCCCGAGGGTGTCAACCGCGGCTATTTCGTCCGGCCCACGGTGTTTGCCGATGTCACCAACGACATGACCATCGCGCAGCAGGAAATCTTCGGCCCGGTGCTGTCGATCATCCCCTTCGACACCGAGGCAGAGGCCGTCGCCATCGCCAACGACACCCCTTACGGCCTGACCGACTATGTGCAGACCGCGGACGGCGCGCGCCGCAACCGGCTGGCCCGGCAGCTGCAAGCCGGCATGGTCGAGATGAACGGGGCGGGCCGTGGCCGCGGCTCGGCCTTCGGAGGGGTCAAGGCCTCGGGGCGCGCCCGCGAGGGTGGGGTCTGGGGGCTTGAGGAGTTCATGGATTCCAAGCAGATCTCGGGCTGGGACCCTGACGCCTGAGACCCGCGTCTGGCCCGCGCGCGCTGTTTTCCGGGGCGCGCGGGTCCTGCTTTCCTGCCGAAATATCCTTGGGGATGCGGGGGCGGGAAACCCCCGCTGCGGCCTTGCGGTGCGGGGGTTTCCCGGGGCTCAGGCCTTTTCGGCCTCAAGCTCGGCCATGGCATCGTCCCACAGCACATCGCCATACAGCTCGCGCAGGCTGGCCTTGACCACCTTGCCGGTCGCGCCCAGCGGCAGCGATTCCACGAAGATCACCCGGTCGGGCCTTTGCCAGCGCGGCACCTTGCCGTCGTAGAAGGCCAGCAGCTCTTCTTCGGTCAGGTCGCTTTGCGGGCGTTTCTGCGCGCAGATCACCGGGCGTTCGTCCCATTTCGGATGCCGCGCGGCGATGGCGGCGGCGTTGGCGATCTTGGGGTGGGCGACGGCGATGTTTTCCAGATCGACGGTGGAAATCCATTCGCCCCCCGACTTGATGATGTCCTTGGCGCGGTCGCGGATCACCATGTAGCCGTCAGCGTCGATGGTCGAGATGTCGCCGGTGTCGAACCAGCCGTCCCAGGTCAGGGCGGATTTCTCGTGCCCGAAATAATGGTTCACGATCCAGTGGCCGCGGATTTGCAGCTGTCCCTCGGTCACGCCGTCGTTGGGCAGAACCGTGCCGTCGGCATCGACGACGCGCAGTTCGACGCCAAAGGGCGGGCGGCCCTGGCCGTTGCCGATCTGGTCCTGCTCTGCGTGGCTCAGCGCGCGGTGCTTGGCCAGCGGCGCGTTCAGGGTGCCCAGAGGGCTTGTCTCGGTCATCCCCCAGGCGTGGATCAGCTCGACCCCGTAGCGGTCGCGGAAGGCCGCGCGCATCGAGGGCGGCAACGCCGAGCCGCCGACGATGGTGCGCTTGAGGCTGACCGGCTTTTCGTCCATCCCGTCCAGCGCGTTCAGCAGCCCCAGCCAGATCGTCGGCACGCCCGCGGCGATGGTCACCGATTCGTCGATGATCAGCCGTGCCAGGCTGTCGCCGTCCAGCCGCGGCCCCGGCATCACCAGCCGCGCGCCGACGGCGGCGGCGGCATGGGGCGTGCCCCAGGCGTTGACGTGGAACATCGGCACCACCGGCATCAGCGAATCGGCCGCGCCGATCGCCAGCCCGTCGCGGTTGTTGACGCAGATCGCGTGCAGCAGGGTCGAGCGGTGGGAATACAGCACCCCCTTGGGGTTGCCGGTCGTCCCCGAGGTATAGCACAGCGACGAGGGCGCGGTCTCGTCGACCTCGGCCCAGGGGGCGGCGGGGTCGCCCTCGGCCAGCAGGTCTTCGTAGAACAGCAGTCCGGGCAGTTCGGCCGCCGCTGCCTCGTCCCGCGGTCCCAGCATGACCACGCCGCGCAGGGTGGACAGCTGGTCGCGAATGGCCGCGATCAGCGGGACGAAGGTGCGTTCGATGAACAGCATCCGGTCGGTGGCGTGGTTGACGATATAGGCCAGCTGTTCGGGGGCCAGACGCGGGTTCAGCGTGTGACAGATCATTCCCATGCCGGGGACGCCGAAATAAAGCTCCAGATGCCGGCGGTTGTTCCACGCAAGCGTGCCGATGCGGTCGCCGGGTTCCATCCCGCGCTGTTGCAGCGCCGACCCGATGCGGCGGGCGTTCTCGCCGATGCGGCGCCAGTTGCTGCGCTCGAAGCCACCCTCGGTCAGGGCGGACACGATTTCGGTCTCGGCGTGATAGCGCGCGGCGTGGTCGATCAGCGACCCCATGGTCAGCGGCTGGTGCATCATCTTGCCCAGAAGCATGGTTTCCCCCTTCATCTGGCTTTGGTCATAAGGGGCACATTGCGCAGGGGCGGCGGGTCGCTGCAAGGTCTCGTGCCACAGTGACGCAAGGTTTGGCCCGGTGTGTGCCTGCCTGTCCCGGGCGTTGTCGCGATATCGCTGCTGTTGGCGAGGGGGGCAGGGGGGGGCGGCGGTTGAACTTGGGGCTGCCTCGTGCAAGCTGCTGGGAAACCCAGCGGAGACGACGATGACCGAAGACCTGCCCCTTTCCGGCCTGCGCGCCATCTGCATCGCCATCAATGTTCCCGGCCCGGCCGCGGCCGCGATTCTGGCCGCGCAGGGCATGGAAATCGTCAAGGTCGAGCCTCCTGCGGGCGATCTGACCGGCCACGCCATGCCCGGCTGGTATGCGGAACTGAACCGCGCCGCGACGGTCGAGACGGTCGACCTGCGCTCGGACGACGGCAAGGCGCGGTTCCATGAATTGCTGCGCGGGGCGGATCTGCTGATTTCCAGCCACCGCCGCGCGGCGCTGGAGCGGTTGGGAATCACCGTGCCGGCGCTGGCCGCGCTGAATCCGCGGCTGTGCTGGGTCGAGATCGTGGGCGACACCGCCGCGCCCGACGTGCCGGGCCACGACCTGACCTATCAGGCCGCCGTCGGATTGTTGCAGGGCAAGGCGATGCCACGCACGCTGATCGCCGACATGGCCGGGGCCGAAGCCGCCGCCGGTGCTGCCTGCGCGCTGTTGCTGGGGCGCGAACGCGGGCGGCCGGGGCGCCATGCCGCGGTCGGGCTGCGCCAGGCGGCCGAGCGATTCGCCGCCCCCGTGCGCCACCGCGCCACGGTGGCGGGCGGGATCCTGTCGGGGGTGCGACCGGAATACGCGATCTATCCGCTGGCGGACGGCCATGTCGCCTGCGCCGCGTTCGAGCCGCATTTCAAGGCGCGGCTGGATGCGCTGGCGGGCGACGACCCGGCCGGGTTTTTTGCCGCGATGACGATGACCGAATGCCGCGCCCTGGCCGAGGCCGAGGACCTGCCGCTGGAGCCTTTCGCGGGCTAGCCGCCGGAGCGGCGCCCCGGGGGCGGGGCGGGTTTCCCGGGGCTTGCATCGTGGCCCCGGGCGCTATAGACCCCGGCAGTCGCCGCGGGTTCCGTGCCCCGGCCTCTGATCGATTCAATGTCCGTGTGCGCCCCTTTGTCGCTGTTGGGGTGTTTCCGGCAAGGGAGATAGCGACATGAAACTGAACGAGCTTCGCGACAACGAAGGTGCCAGCCGCAAGAAAAAGCGGATCGGCCGCGGCCCGGGTTCGGGCAAGGGCAAGACCGGCGGCCGCGGCATCAAGGGCCAGACCTCGCGGTCGGGCGTGGCGCTGAATGGCTACGAAGGCGGCCAGATGCCGCTGTATCGCCGCCTGCCCAAGCGCGGCTTCTCCAAGCCGAACCGGCTGGAATTCGCCGTGGTCAACCTGGGCCAGCTGCAAAGGATGGTCGAGGCGGGCAAATTCGCCGCCGGTGCCGAGCTGGACGAGGATGCGCTGGTCGCTGCCGGTGCTACCAATCACAAGCGCGACGGTATCCGCCTGCTGGCCAAGGGCGAGCTGAAAACCGCGCTGAAACTGACGCTGGCCGGTGCTTCGGCTGCGGCTGCGGCGGCGGTCGAGGCTGCTGGCGGTTCGCTGACCCTGACCCGTCCGGTCGCGGCGGCAGAGCCTGCGGCCGAGTAAGCGGCGGAATTGCTGTTGAAGCGGCGCCCGGCGCCGCCTAGATAGCGGACAGGTTTTTCCAGCGCCGCCGAACCGGCAACGGTCGGCGGCGCTGTCAAATCCGGCCCCGCCGGTGCGGGCCGGCCGACAGACAAAGGGGCAGTCATGGCGTCAGCCGCAGAACAGATGGCCGCGAATCTCAGCTGGGGGCAGCTGGGCCGTGCGACCGAGCTTCGCCAACGCATCTGGTTCACGCTGGGGCTGCTGATCATCTATCGGCTTGGCACCTATATCCCGGTTCCCGGGATCGACGGCGGCGCGCTGCGCAACTTCATGGAGCAGGCGCAGTCGGGCATCGGCGGCATCCTGTCGATGTTCACCGGCGGCGCGCTGGGGCGCATGGGCGTCTTTGCGCTGGGGATCATGCCCTATATCTCGGCCTCGATCATCGTGCAGCTGATGACGGCGATGGTGCCCTCGCTTGAGCAGCTCAAGAAAGAGGGCGAGCAGGGTCGCAAGAAGATCAACCAGTATACCCGCTATGGCACCGTGCTGCTGGCGCTGTTCCAGGCCTACGGCATCGCCGTCAGCCTTGAGGCGGGGGGCATGGCCACCGACCCGGGGCTGTTCTTCCGCGCCTCGGTGGTGATCACGCTGGTCGGCGGCACCATGTTCCTGATGTGGCTGGGCGAACAGATCACCTCGCGCGGGATCGGCAACGGCATCTCGCTGATCATCTATGTCGGGATTCTGGCGGAAATTCCCGGCAGCCTGGCGCAGTTCCTGGCGCAGGGGCGCACGGGCGCGGTCTCGACCCCGGTGGTGCTGGGCATCATCGCGCTGGTCGCGGTGGTGATGACCTTTGTCGTGTTCATGGAACGCGCGCTGCGCAAGATCCGCATCCAGTATCCCCGCCGTCAGGTCGGGATGAAGGTGTATGACGGCCAGTCCAGCCACCTGCCGCTCAAGGTCAACCCGGCGGGGGTGATCCCGGCGATCTTTGCCAGCTCGCTGCTGCTGCTGCCGATCACGATCTCGACCTTTTCGGGGAACGAGACCGGCCCGGTGATGTCGGTGATCCTGGCCTATTTCGGCCCCGGGCAGCCGCTGTATCTGCTGTTCTTCGCCGCGATGATCGTGTTCTTCACCTATTTCTACACGCAGAACGTGTCGTTCAAGTCGGACGACGTGGCCGAGAACCTCAAGAACCAGGGCGGGTTCATTCCGGGCATCCGGCCGGGCAAGCGGACCGAGGAATACCTGGACTATGTGGTCAACCGGGTGCTGGTCATCGGCTCGCTTTACCTGACCGCCGTCTGCCTGATGCCCGAGATGGTGCGGGGCTGGTTCTCGGTGCCGTTCTATTTCGGCGGGACTTCGCTGCTGATCGTGGTTTCGGTGACGATGGACACGATCAACCAGGTCCAAAGCCACTTGCTTGCCCATCAGTATGAGGCTTTGATCGAAAAATCCCAGCTGCGCGGGAAGCGCAAGCCGGGGGATCCCAAGCCCCGCCGCCTGCCGGCGCGGCGCTGACAATTACTGACGGAGCCTGTCGAGGGGCAGCTGGACAATACCGAAAGGGGACGCCGCGTGACGATCAACATCATCCTGCTAGGGCCGCCGGGTGCGGGCAAGGGCACCCAGGCCCGCACTCTGGTCGAGGACCGGGGGCTGGTCCAGCTTTCCACCGGCGACATGCTGCGCGACGCGCGCAGCTCGGGCACCGAGATGGGCAGGATCGTGGCCGACGTGATGGATCGCGGCCAGCTGGTCACCGATGAAATCGTGATCGGGCTGATTCGCGAAAAGCTGGACACGGTCAAGGCGCCCGGCTTCATCTTCGACGGGTTCCCGCGCACCCTGGCCCAGGCCGACGCGCTTGAGGAACTGCTGGCCGGCATGGGCCGCAAGATCGACGCGGTGATCGAGATGCGCGTCGATGACGAGGCGCTGGTCGACCGGATCAGCGGCCGCTTTACCTGCGGCAACTGCGGTGAGGTCTATCACGACACCACCCGTCCCACGAAACAGCCGGGCAAATGCGATGTCTGCGGCGCCTCGGACATGAAGCGGCGGGCCGACGACAACCCCGAAAGCCTCAAGACCCGGCTGATGGAATACTACAAGAAGACCTCGCCGCTGGTGGGGTATTACTACGCCAAGAAAACCCTCGCGCCTGTCGATGGCATGGCGGAAATGGACGAGGTCGGGCGTCAGGTCGCGGCGATTGTCGACCGGATCGGCGGCTGAAACCGGGTCGCGCGACCCGGGGGTATGGTTGACGCGGGGCGCGCGATACTTTAACCGCAGGCATCTCATCCGAGAATCACCCATCCGGGGTGAGGCGATGGCCCGAGGCATGATGCCGAGGGCCATTGGTTGTGAAAAAAGGTTCCGGCACTACGGAACCGCAACGTAAAGGAAGAACGGCTTTGGCCCGTATCGCTGGCGTCAATATCCCGACCGGCAAGCGCGTCCCGATCGCGCTGCAATATATCCATGGCATCGGCCCGATGTATGCCGAACAGATCATCCAGGCCGTCGGCATCGACCCGACCCGCCGCGTGAACGAGCTGTCGGACGCCGAAGTCCTGCAAATCCGCGAATATATCGACGCCAACCTGACCGTCGAGGGCGACCTGCGCCGCGAGACGCAGATGAATATCAAGCGCCTGATGGACCTGGGCGCGTATCGTGGCCTGCGTCACCGCCGCGGCCTGCCCGTGCGCGGCCAGCGCACCCACACCAACGCCCGCACCCGCAAGGGCCCGGCGAAGCCCATCGCCGGCAAGAAGAAGTAAGGAGGGTTCGGGACAATGGCACGCGACAAGACGCGCATGAAGCGCAAGGAACGCAAGAACATCGCCACTGGTGTGGCGCATGTGAACAGCTCGTTCAACAATACCAAGATCCTGATCTCGGACGTGCAGGGCAACGCGATCTCGTGGTCGTCGGCCGGCACCATGGGCTTCAAGGGGTCGCGGAAATCGACCCCCTACGCCGCGCAGATGGCCGCCGAGGACGCCGGCAAGAAGGCGCAGGAACACGGGATGCGCACCATCGAGGTCGAGGTGCAGGGCCCCGGTTCCGGTCGCGAATCGGCGCTGCGTGCGCTGGCCGCCGTCGGGTTCAACATCACCGCGATCCGCGACGTGACCCCCATTGCGCATAACGGCTGCCGCCCGCCCAAGCGCCGCCGGGTCTGATCCACCGGATTTTCTGCCGGCCCGCGCCGATTCACGGTGCGGGCCGGGTTTCGCATTTTACCTCGGGCGTTTCCGGCGACTGGTCATGGGGCCGGGAACAAGAATGGAGGCAATCGCATGATCCACAAGAACTGGGCCGAACTGATCAAGCCCTTGCAGCTGGATATCCGGCCGGGCGCCGACGCGGCCCGTGTGGCCACCATCGTCGCCGAACCGTTGGAGCGGGGCTTCGGCCTGACGCTGGGCAACGCGCTGCGCCGCGTGCTGATGTCCTCGCTTCAGGGCGGCGCCATCACCAGCGTGCAGATCGACAACGTCCTGCATGAATTCTCGTCCGTTCCCGGCGTGCGCGAGGACGTGACCGACATCGTCCTGAACCTCAAGGGCGTGACGCTGAAAATGGACGTCGAGGGTCCCAAGCGGCTGGCGCTGTCGGCCAAGGGCCCGGGCGAGGTCAAGGCCGGCCAGATCGCCGAGACCGCCGGCATCACCGTGCTGAACCGCGATCATGTGATCTGCAACCTCGACGAGGGTGCCGAACTGAACATGGAACTGACGGTTTCGGTGGGCAAGGGCTATGTCGCTGCCGACAAGAACCGCGCCGAAGATTCCCCGATCGGCCTGATCCCGATCGACGCGATCTTTTCGCCCGTCAAGCGGGTCAGCTACGAAGTCACCCCCACCCGCGAGGGGCAGGTGCTTGACTATGACAAGCTGACCATGCGCGTCGAAACCGACGGCTCGCTGACCCCCGAGGACGCGGTGGCCTATGCCGCGCGCATCCTGCAAGACCAGCTGGCGGTGTTCGTCAACTTCGAGGAGCCGGAATCGGCCCGCACGCAGGATGCCGAGGACGGGCTGGAATTCGACCCGCGCCTGCTCAAGAAGGTCGACGAGCTGGAACTGTCGGTCCGCTCGGCCAACTGCCTCAAGAACGACAACATCGTCTATATCGGCGACCTGATCCAGAAGACCGAGGCCGAGATGCTGCGGACCCCGAACTTCGGCCGCAAGTCCTTGAACGAAATCAAGGAAGTGCTGTCGGGCATGGGCCTGCATCTGGGCATGGACGTCGTGGACTGGCCGCCGGAGAACATCGAGGACCTGGCCAAGCGCTTCGACGACCAGTTCTGAGTTTCGGCGGGGGCTTCGGTCCCCGCTACCCGGGCATCCGCCCCAAGGAGAGCGTCCGCCACGCACGGCCGCCGGACAAAGCAAAACCTGATAGGAGACTACCATGCGTCACGCCCGCGGCTATCGCCGCCTCAACCGCACCCACGAACACCGCAAGTCGCTGTTTTCCAACATGGCATGCAGCCTGATCGAGCATGAGCAGATCAAGACCACCCTGCCCAAGGCCAAGGAACTGCGCCCGATCATCGAAAAGCTGATCACCCTGGCCAAGCGCGGCGACCTGCACGCCCGCCGGCAGGCGGCCGCGCAGCTCAAGCAGGATGCGCAGGTTGCCAAGTTGTTTGAGCAGCTGGGCCCGCGCTACAAGGACCGGCAGGGCGGCTATGTCCGCGTGCTCAAGGCCGGGTTCCGCTATGGCGACATGGCGCCCATGGCGATCATCGAATTCGTCGAGCGTGACGTTTCGGCCAAGGGTGCCGGCGACCGCGCCCGGCTTGAGGCCGAACTGGAAGAATAAGCCCGAAACCCGCGCCTGCCGGCCCTGGCCGCCGGGCGCGGAATAATCTGCCAGTGTGACGTTACGTCACATTCCTGCCCGCACAGCATGCTGTGCGGGTTTTTTAACACTTATGTGCATGAATGTTTGGTAGGAAGCACATGATTTGCGCCATGTCTCTGGCATAGTCCTTCCCATTCTGCATACTTACCCAAGATATAGTTCCGAGCAATCTGTCTAAAAAGCCATGTCCTTGAGAGCCGAGATTACCGCGACCCTGTCCCGCCTGCAAAAGCTGGCCGAATCCGGCTATTCGGTTGGGCTGCATATCCGGTTCACCTCGCCGATCATGACGTTCCAGACCTATCCGGAAGCCTGGGCGGAACACTATACGGCCAACGCCTTTGCCCTGCGCGATCCGACCATCGCCTGGGGATTTTCGACCACCGGAACCGTCCGGTGGTCTGCAATGCCGATTCCCGACCCGTTCGGCATCATGGCAGACGCGGGTCGGCATGGGTTGACTTATGGTCTGACGGTGTCTTGTGGCCCGATCAAGTCGCGCACCATTGCAAGTTTCGCCCACAGCACCCGCGAATTCACGGATGACGAGATCGAAGCGATCTCGGCCCTGGTACGACGGCTCCATGACATTACCGAGCCGCCGGAGAGCCTGACGAAGGCTCAGCAAGAGGCCCTTCGGTGCATCGCGGAGGGTGATCGCCACGCAGCGGCGGCCGCTAAGCTCGGCATTACCGAAAGTGCGTTCAAGGCGCGTCTGATCTCGGCCCGCGAAAGGCTGATGGCCAAGACGACTGCCGAGGCGCTGCAACGAGCAAAGGATTACCGTCTGCTGTAAATCGTTCGCCTAGAAAGTCATTTTCACCGCGTTCGCTCCGGGGGGACCAACCCTAAAACCCCAGGAGAAAACCATGCAGACCACCACGCTTTCCTTCAGCAACCTTCACAACCACGGAGACCTGTTCGCCAATCTGTTCCGCGCCCGCCGCCAAAGCTTCATCGTCCAGAAGAACTGGGATCTGCCGCAGGCGGATGGCATGGAATTCGACCAGTATGACACCCCGGCCAGCCGCTGGGTGGCCGTGCATGATGGCGACAACCATGTGCTCGGGGGCTTCCGGCTGACCCCGACCACCGCGCAGTGCGGGATCTATTCCTACATGATCCGTGACGCGCAGCGCGGCATCCTGGGCGGGTCGATCCCGCAGGACCTGCTGTATGGCGAGGCTCCGGTCGATCCGCAGGTGTGGGAATGCACCCGGGTGTTCGTAAACCACGCAACGCCGATGGCGATTCGCCGCCGGGTCCACATGACCATGGCCGGGGCGATGACGCGGGCGGCGCGTGAACTGGGGGCGACGCGGCTGGTTGCGCTGACCGATGCCAAATGGCCGCGCTGGTATGGCCGCTGTGGCGTCGAGGCCGAGGCGATCGGCCGGGTGATGTGGATCGACGACGGTGATTTCCAGTGCGTCGCGATCAATCTCGCCAGCAAGATGCACTAAGATGGCCGGGGTGGGGTGTGGGGGATACCCTCCGCGTGGCGGGCAGCGTAATCTGCCCGCCATGGCCGATCTGTTCGACAACCCAGCCCCTGACGACCGTGACCCTCGCGACAGGAACGACACCCGCCGCGGGGCCGCGCCCGCCCGCCCTGCGCATCGGCCGCTGGCCGACCGCATCCGCCCGCAGCGTCTGGGCGATGTCGTCGGCCAGGGCCAGGTGCTGGGGCCGGACGGCCCGCTGGGCGCGATGCTTGCCGCGGGCAGCCTGTCCTCGCTGATCCTCTGGGGGCCGCCCGGGGTCGGCAAGACCACCATCGCGCGGCTGCTGGCCGACCAGACCGACCGCGAATTCGTGCAGATTTCCGCAATCTTTTCCGGCGTTCCCGAACTGCGCAAGCTGTTCGACGCCGCGCGGCAGCGCCATGCCTCGGGGCAGGGGACGCTGCTGTTCGTCGATGAAATCCACCGTTTCAACAAGGCGCAGCAGGACAGTTTCCTGCCGCATATGGAAGACGGGACCATCCTGCTGGTCGGCGCCACCACCGAAAACCCCAGTTTCGAACTGAACGCCGCGTTGCTGTCGCGCGCGCAGGTCGTCGTGCTCAAGCGGCTGGAGCTGTCCGACCTGGAACTGCTGGCCCAGCGGGCCGAGCGTGAACTGGGCCGCCCCCTGCCCCTGACCGGAGAGGCGCGAGAGGCGCTGCTGACCATGGCCGACGGCGACGGCCGCGCCGTGCTGAACCTGATCGAGCAGGTGATGGCGTGGAAGCCCGCCCAGCCGCTGGGCCCGGCCGAGCTTGCGCAGCGGCTGATGCGGCGCGCGGCGAAATACGACAAGTCGGGGGACGAGCACTACAACCTGATCTCGGCGCTGCATAAATCGGTGCGCGGCTCGGACCCGGATGCGGCGCTGTATTGGCTGGCGCGGATGCTCGAAGGGGGCGAGGACCCCCGCTATCTTGCCCGCCGCATCACCCGCATGGCGGTCGAGGACATCGGCCTGGCCGATCCCGCCGCGCAGCGCCACTGCCTGGACGCCTGGGCGCTGTACGAACGGCTGGGCAGCCCCGAGGGCGAACTGGCGCTGGCCAATGCGGTGATCTATCTGGCGCTGGCGCCGAAATCGAACGCAAGCTACGCCGCCTACAAGGCCGCCCGGGCCGAGGCGCGCAAGACCGGCAGCCTGATGCCTCCCGCCCATATCCTGAATGCGCCGACGCGGCTGATGAAGGAACAGGGCTACGGCGCCGGCTATGCCTATGACCACGACGCCGAGGACGGGTTTTCCGGGCAGAACTACTTCCCCGAGGGGATGCGCCGCCCGGTGCTTTACACCCCCGTCGAGCGCGGCTTTGAGCGCGAGCTGAAAAAGCGGCTGGACTGGTTCGTCAGCCAGCGGCTCAAGCGGGGCGGGTGATGGCGGATCGGTTGACTTTGCCCCCGTGCGGCTACAGGTCAGCGCGATGATACATCCGGTTTTACAGGTGGCGCTTGGCGGCGCGGTTGGTGCCGTGGCGCGGCACGGCGTCAATATCGGCGCGGGGCGGCTGTTCGGGCCGGGGCTTCCGCTGGGGACGCTGGCGGTGAACGTGGCGGGCTCGTTCCTGATGGGGCTGCTGGTGGTGGTGCTGGCGGCGCGCGGCAATGCGCTGGCGCCGCTGCTGATGACCGGGCTGCTGGGCGGGTTCACCACGTTTTCGGCGTTCTCGCTGGATGCGGTGACGCTGTGGCAGCGGGGGCAGGGCGCGGTGGCGCTGGCCTATGTCGCGGGCAGCGTCGGGCTGTCGCTTGCGGCGTTGCTGGCGGGGCTGGCCGTCGGGCAAAAGGTGCCGGCATGAGCAACGGCGTGCAGATGATCCGCGTCGGCGCGGACGAGGGCGACCAGAGGCTGGACCGCTGGCTGCGGCGCCGCTTTCCGCAGCTGAACCAGATCGCGATCGAGAAACTTTGCCGCACCGGGCAGCTGCGGGTGGACGGCGGCCGGGTCAAGCCCGCGACCCGGGTCGAGCCGGGGCAGGAAATCCGCATCCCGCCCCTGCCCGCCGCCGCGCCGGTTCCAGCGCAGCCCCGGGCGACCGTCCGCGAAACGGATGCGCAGATGATCCAGGCGGGGGTGCTGTGGAAAGACGAACACGTCATCGCGCTGAACAAGCCCGCCGGGCTGCCCTCGCAGGGTGGCTCGGGGCAGGGGGACCGGCATGTGGACGGGCTGAGCGCGGCGCTGATGTTCGGCTACAAGGACCGGCCCAAGTTGGTGCACCGGCTGGACAAGGACACCTCGGGGGTGCTGCTTTTGGCGCGCACCGACCGCGTGGCGCGCCGCCTGTCCGAGGCGTTCCGGGCGCGGACCACCCGCAAGATCTACTGGGCCGCGGTGGCGGGCGTGCCCTCGCCCAAGCTGGGGACGATCCGCTTTGGGCTGGTCAAGGCGCCGGGTCATGGTCGCGGGGGCGAGGGCGAAAAGATGGTCTGCGTCCACCCGGCCCGCGTGGACCAGACCGAGGGCGCCAAGCGCGCCACCACCGATTACGCGGTGCTGGACAGCCTGGGCAGCCGCGTGTCCTGGTGTGCGCTGGTGCCGGTGACCGGCCGCACCCACCAACTGCGCGCCCATATGGCCGAACTGGGCCACCCAATCATCGGCGACGGGAAATACGGCGGCTCGGGGCAGGAAAACCTGGGCGACGGCTGGGGGGCGCAGCTGGGCGGCGAAATCAGCCGCAAGCTGCATCTGCACGCGCGCTCGATCGCCTTTGACCACCCGGTCACGGGGCGGCGCATCACCATCACCGCGCCGCTGCCTGAACACATGGCGCGGACCTGGAAAACCCTGGGCTGGCACGAAAACGACGTGCCCGAGGACCCGTTCGCCGATCTGATGGGGAAGACATGAAGCTGGTCATCTGGGACATCGACGGCACGCTGGTCGACAGCCACGCGCAGATCATGCAGGCGATGCAGGCAGGCACCACTCGCGCCGGCCTGCCGCCGCTGGCGGCTGCGCAGGTCAGCAGCATCGTCGGTCTGTCGCTGCCCGAGGCGGTGGCGACGCTGCTGCCCGACATCGACCCCGCCACCCGCGCCGAGGTGGTCGAGGGCTACCGCAGCCATTACTTTGCCGCCCGCTCGGCCGCCGAATCGCCGCTGTTTCCCGGCGCGCTGGAATGTCTGGACCGGCTGGCGGCGCGTGGCGATCTGCTGATGGCGGTGGCCACGGGGAAATCGCGGCGCGGGCTGGACGGGCTGATGGCGGCGCATGGGCTGGGCGGGTATTTCGCCGCCACGCATTGCGCGGACGGGCATCCCTCGAAACCTGCTCCGGCGATGATCCTGTCCTGCCTGGCGGACACCGGCGCCCGGGATGCGGTGATGATCGGGGACACCAGCTTTGACATGCTGATGGCGCGCAATGCCGGTATCGCGGGACTTGGCGTCGGCTGGGGCCACCACCCGGCGGCCGATCTGTTTGCCGCCGGCGCGCGCTCGGTCGCCGCGGATTTCCCGCAGCTTCACGGCCTGATCGAGGAATGGGCGGCATGAGCGGCGAGTGGAAGGCCCGGCGGTTCTGGACGACGACCGCTGTCGAGCCGGTGCCCGGCGGATGGGAACTTCGGCTGGACGAACGGGTGCTGCGCACCCCCGGCAAGCTGCCGCTGGTGCTGCCGACACAGGCGCTGGCGCAGGCCGTTGCCGCCGAATGGGATGCGCAGCAGGGCGTGATCGACCCCGGCGCCATGCCGCTGACGCGCGCAGTCAACTCCGCCGTCGAAAAAGTGACGCCGCAATTTGCCGGCGTGGCGGGGATGCTGGCCGAATACGGCGGCACCGATCTGCTGTGCTACCGCGCCGCCCATCCGGCGGAACTGGCCGCGATGCAGGCGGCGCAGTGGGACCCGCTGCTGGACTGGGCGGCGGCAGAGCTGGGGGCGCCCTTGCGGGTCACGCAGGGGGTGATCCCCGTCGCGCAGGACCCGGGCGCGCTGGCGCGGCTGCGGGCGCGGCTGGAGGCGCTGTCGCCGTGGGAACTGACCGCGGTGCATGATCTGGTCACGATTCCGGGGTCGCTGGTGCTGGGGCTTGCGGTGCTGCACCGGCGGCTGGACGCGGTGGCCGCGCATGCGCTGTCGCGGATCGACGACGAACACCAGGCCGCGCAATGGGGCCGCGACCCCGAGGCCGACGCCGCTGCCGCCGCGCGGCGCGATGCGATGCTTGTGGCCGAGCGGCTGCTGGGTTTATTGTAAGGCGATCCGCCCGCCCGGCATCACGCTTGACGGATGGCCTGAACCCGAGAAATTGTTCCAGCGCCAGCCTTGCTGGCCGCGCCCGCAGTCGGGTCCGCACGTAATGCGCCGGGCGCAGATCCGGCCGGCAACAGAGAGGGTGTCCATGCGAGACAAGCTATTCCCGGCCTCGGCGGCAGCGATGGCCACGGCCCTGGTGATCGGCCCCGTCGCCGCATGGGCCGCCGACGGCGATACGCTGGCGCAGGTCAGGGAACGCGGCGTGCTGAACTGCGGGGTCAACACCGGGCTGGTCGGTTTCGCCGCCCCCGATGCCAACGGCAACTGGTCGGGCTTTGATGTCGCGATCTGCAAGGCGGTGGCCGCGGCGGTTCTGGGCGACCCCGCCAGGGTGAAATACATTCCCACCACCGGGCAAAGCCGCTTTGCCGCGCTGGCATCGGGCGAGGTGGACCTGCTGGCGCGCAACTCGACCTGGACCTTTCACCGCGACGTCGCGCTCAAGCTCGATTTCACCGCGGTGAATTATTACGACGGGCAGGGGTTCATGGTCCGCAAGGACCTGGGCGTCACCTCGGCGATGGATCTGGACGAAAAGACCATCTGCGTGCAGACCGATACCTCGACGGAAATGAACCTGGCCGACTGGTTCAGGGCCAACAACCTGACCTATCAGCCGGTGCAGGTCGATTCGAATTCGGAAGGCGAGCAGCAATACATGGCGGGCGCCTGCGACGCCTATACCACCGATGCCTCGGGGCTGGCGGCAACCCGCGCGGCCTTTGCCGACCCCGACAGCCACGTCATCCTGCCCGAGATCATTTCCAAGGAGCCGCTGGCCCCGGCCGTGCGCCACGACGACGACAACTGGGGCGACATCGTGCGCTGGACGATCTTTGCGCTGATCTCGGCCGAGGAATACGGCGTCACCTCGGCCAATCTGGAAGAGCTGTCGAAGTCCTCGAACAACCCCGATGTGCAGCGGATGCTGGGCAGCGTCGAGGATTACGGCGCGATGCTGGGGCTGGACCGGGAATGGGCCAGGCGCGCCATCGCCGCATCGGGGAATTACGGCGAGATCTTCGCCGCCAATATCGGCGAACAGACCCCCATCGGCCTGCCGCGCGGGCTGAATGCGCTGTGGACCCAGGGCGGGCTGATGTACGCGATGCCGTTCCGCTAAGGCGGGCGTCGGTTCCCGCGGGGCGGTCGCAGGGGTATTTGGGCCAGAAAGAAGTCCCTGCCGGTGCAGGCAGGGCGAGGCCGCGCCGGGCGGGCGCGGCCGGGGGGGCGATCAGATCGCGGTCGTGCGGCTTTCTTCAAGATAGATTTCGCGCAGGCGGCGGGCGACCGGGCCG
The DNA here is from genome assembly GCA_036678445.1 of Alphaproteobacteria bacterium. Classification (GTDB taxonomy): domain Bacteria; phylum Pseudomonadota; class Alphaproteobacteria; order Rhodobacterales; family Rhodobacteraceae; genus Paracoccus. The sequence continues at coordinate 979 of JAZIHR010000054.1, read as the reverse complement.
GGCGTGCCGTCGCCCAGCCGCGTTCCGTCGATTTCGACCACCGGCATCACGAAGGCCGAGGCCGAAGTGACGAAGGCCTCGTCCGCGGCCTTGGCCTCGGCCACGGTGAAGCTGCGTTCCTCGACCGTCATCTGCGCCTCGCGCGCGAAGCGCAGCACCGCGGCGCGGGTGATCCCGTGCAGGATGTCGCTTGACAGCGCCCTTGTGACGATGGTGCCGCCCTTGACGATATAGGCGTTGTTCGAGGTGCCTTCGGTCACCACGTCGTCCTCGACCAGCCAGGCGTCGTCGCAGCCGCGGGCCTTTGCCTCCATCTTGGCCATCGAGGGGTAAAGCAGCTGCACCGTCTTGATGTCGCGCCGCGCCCAGCGGATGTCGGGGACCGTGCAGATCCGCAGCCCGGTTTTTGCCTGCGGGTTTTCGGCCAGCCCCGGTTTCGACTGGGTGAACATCACCACCGTGGGCGGCGTGTCGGCGGGCGGAAAGGCAAAGTCGCGGTCGCCGGGGTTGCCGCGGGTGACTTGCAGATAGACCAGCCCGTCGGTGACCGCGTTGTCGGCGACCAGCCGGCGATGAGCGTCGAGCCATTCCGCGTCGGTCATCGGGTGCGCAATTCCCAGCGCATCGAGCGAGCGCGCCAGCCGCGCCATGTGGCCGTCGAAGTCCAGCAGCTTGCCGTTCAGCACGCTGACGACCTCATACACTCCGTCGGCCATCAGGAACCCGCGGTCGAAGATGGAAACGGTGGCCTGGTCCTCGGGCAGGTAGCTGCCGTTGACGAATACGGTGCGGGTCATGGGTTTCTCCGGCTGAATGGTGCTGCGGTTCTGCGCCAATGCGCGGTGCGGTTCAACCGCCGCCGCGCGATGCAGGTGCAGAAAGCCTTGCTGCGCGCGCAGCAATAATCTATCACCTGCCCAGCACAAGACGAAACATCATTGCCCAGAGGTGCCCATGTCCTTCCGGCTTCCGCCCGCCC
>JAZIHR010000053.1:0-17354 GCA_036678445.1 Alphaproteobacteria bacterium | reverse complement strand
GCTTACGCCGGGGCCTTTTGCCCCGCGTGGTCGGCGGCAAGCTTTGCCACGATCCCCGGCAGCGCCGCGAAATCGGAAAACAGGGCCGCATGGGGCAGCGCCTCGGGGGCGGTCCTGCGATAACCCTTGGTGTGCAGGATCAGCGGCACCCCGGCGGCGGCGGCGCAAGAGGCGTCGATTTCGCTGTCGCCGACGTAAAGCGCGGGTCCGGTGCCGCAGGCCGCGATGGCCAGGTGCAGCGGCTTGGGGTCGGGCTTGCGCTGGGGCGCGCTGTCGCCGCCGATGATCGCGGCGAAATGGTCCAGCAGCCCCAGATGCCGCAGCACCGCCCGCGCCGGCGCCACCGGCTTGTTGGTGCAGATGCCCAGCGCGTGGCCCTGCGCCGCCAGCGCGTCAAGCGCCGCGGCCACGCCGTCATAGGGGCGGGTCAGCGACACCGCGTCCTCGTATCGCGCCCCGAAGGCGGAAATCATCCGCGCCGCGCGTGCCGGGTCGGTGATCCCGTGCGCGTCCAGCAGCCGCCCGACCAGATGCGGCACGCCGCGCCCGATGAAGCTGCGCACCATGGGCAGGTCCAGCGGCGCCAGCCCTTCGCCCGCCAGCACCTCGTTCGAGGTCTTGTGGATGTCGGGGGCGCTGTCGATCAGCGTGCCGTCCAGATCGAAAACCAGGATCATGCGGGTTCCCTCAGCAGCATTTCCAGCGCCTCGGGCGTGGAGACATGGGTGAAATCCGCGACCAGCGGGCAGTCCCCGGGGAACACATCGCCCCGCGTGTAGATCGCGGGCGAGACCACGCAGCGCAGCCCCGCCGCACGGGCAGAGAGCAGCCCGTTCAGCGAATCCTCAAGCGCCACGGCGGCGGCGGCGGGCAGCCCCAGCCGCTCCAGCGCCAGCAGATACACGTCGGGGGCGGGTTTCTTGGCCGCCACCTCGTCGCCCGCCGCGATCACGTCGAAAACCTGCGCCGCATCGCAGCCCATGGTGGCGCGGATCAGCGCGTCGATGTTCGGGCGGCTGGTGGTGGTGGCAATTGCCAGAAGCAGCCCCGCCGCGCGGGCCGAGTCGATCAGCGCCGCGATCCCCGGCCGCAGCGCGATCCCGCCCCCCGCCATCAGCGCGGTATAGCGTTCGGTCTTGGCGCGGTGCAGCGCGGGGATGTCGTGGGCGTCCGGGTCGATGCCGCGGTCGGCCAGGTCGCGCCTGATGCGTTCCTTGCCGCCGGTGACGCGCAGCAGCTCGCGGTAACGCGGCTGGTCCCAATGCCAGCCCAGCCCCTGCGCGGCAAAGACGTCGTTGAAGGCGCGGCGATGCAGCTCCTCGGTTTCGGCCAGCGTGCCGTCCACGTCGAAGATGATCGCGCGCAGCGTCACTTCAGCGCGCCTTCGGCCGCCGCCCGGATCGCGGCGATGTTTTCGCCGTAAGGCGCGCTGTTCGACACCGAGCCGCCCCGGAACACCGCCGAGCCCGCGACCAGCACATCCGCCCCGGCCAGCGCCAGTCCCGGCGCGGTGGTCGGATCGACGCCGCCGTCAATCTCGATATGCACGGGGCGGTCGCCGATCATCGCGCGCAGGCGGCGCACCTTGTCGGTCATGTCGATGAACTTCTGCCCGCCGAAGCCGGGGTTTACCGTCATCACGCAGATCAGGTCGGCCAGGTCCAGCAGATGCGCGACCGATTCCGCCGGGGTGCCGGGGTTCAGCGCCACGCCGGCCTTGACGCCCGCCCCGCGGATCGCCTGCAACGTGCGGTGGATATGGGGGCCGGCCTCGACATGGGCGGTGATGATGTCGGCGCCGGCCTGGGCAAAGGCGTCGATATAGGGATCGACCGGGGCGATCATCAGATGCACGTCCATCACCGTGCGCACATGCTTGCGGAACGCGGCGACGGCGGGCGGGCCAAAGGTGATGTTGGGCACGAAATGCCCGTCCATCACGTCGACATGCACCCAGTCGGCGCCCTGATCCTCGACCGCGCGGATCTCGCGGCCGAAATCGGCGAAATCCGCCGAGAGGATCGAGGGGGCGATCTTGATCGAGCGGTCAAATTCCATGGGGGTCGTCCTTACTGCGGCCAGAGTCGGGGTCGAGCCCGCCCGCAAAGACGCGGCTCGCGCGGATGTCGGGGGCGGTGATAATGCACAGATCGTCCGCCGTCACGGGGCTGCCTTGCGAGAACAGCCGGTTCGCCTGCCGCAGCCGCGCCCGGTCCAGCGCATTGCGGATCGACCGGGCATTGGCGAAATGCGGCTGCGCCCGGCGCAGGGTGACATATTCCGCCATCGCCGCCTGCGCACCCGCGTCCAGCCGATAGCCCTGCGCGTCCAGCATGGCGCCGGCGATGCGGCCCAATTCGTCGTCGGTATAGTCGGGAAAGTCGATGTGATGGGCGATGCGCGACCGGAACCCGGGGTTGGCCGAGAAAAACCGGTCCATGCGGTCGGCATAGCCGGCCATGATGACCACCAGATCGTCGCGGTTGTTTTCCATCACCTGCAACAGGATCTCGATTGCCTCTTGTCCGTAGTCGCGTTCGTTGTCGGGCTTGTACAGGTAATAGGCCTCGTCGATGAACAGCACGCCGCCCATGGCCTTTTTCAGCACCTCCTTGGTCTTGGGGGCGGTGTGGCCGATGTATTGCCCCACCAGATCGTCGCGGGTGACGCTGACCAGATGGCCCTTGCGCACATAGCCCAGCCGGTGCAGCAGCCCGGCCATCTTCTGCGCGACGGTGGTCTTGCCGGTGCCGGGGTTGCCGGTAAAGCTCATGTGCAGGGTGGGGGTGTCATGGCTCAGCCCCAGCCGCGCGCGGGCCCGGTCCACCAGCAGCAGCGCCGCGGTCTCGCGGATCCTCTGCTTGACCGGGGCCAGCCCGATCAGCTCGCGGTCCAGCTCGTCCAGGACCTCGCGCACGCCGGATTCTTCGTATTCGGCCCGCAGGTCGATGCTTACAGGCGCCACCTCGTCCATCCTTGGCTCCATCTTCTGTCTGGAAATATCCCGCGGGGGTCCGGGGGCGCGAAGCCCCCGGTGCGGCGGCGCAGCCTAGCGCGCCACCTCGTGCGTATAGCGGATCGAGCGCCCGTCCACCTCGGTCCGGCGCATGATGATCCGCGGCTCGACCTTGGGCCGGTGCACGATGAAGCTCATCGTCACCGTTTCCAGCCCGCGCGTGTTATCAAAGGCGTTCATGCGGATATAGCTGTCGGGGTTGGCCTTGCGGCAGTCCTCCAGCTCCATCATCACGCCTTTGGCGTCCTTCAGGTCGAACATGGGGTTGCCCCACATTTCCCAGAAGGTATTCCGGGGGTGCGGCTCGTCGGTGTATTCGATGCCGATGGCCCAGTCGCGGCCAAGGCAGTATTCGACCTGGGCGCTGATCTCTTCGTCGGTCAGGTCGGGCAGGAAGCTGAAGCAGCCCTGGGTGATGCGCATCTGATCCTCCTTACGAAACGCTGGGGGTCGGAACAAAGTCCGAGGTATCGGTCGAGCTGTAGTTGAAGGTGATGTTGCCCCACACATCCAGGGCGGCCTCCAGCGGCTTGCACCACTTGGCGGCGCGGCGCAGGACCTCGGGGCCTTCGTTGGCGATGTCCACGCCCTCGTTGCGGGCCTTGACCATGGCTTCCAGCGCGACGCGGTTGGCGGTGGCGCCGGCCTGGATGCCCATCGGGTGGCCGATGGTGCCGCCGCCGAACTGCAACACCACGTCGTCGCCGAACAGGTCCAGCAGCTGGTGCATCTGCCCGGCGTGGATCCCGCCCGAGGCGACCGGCATCACCTTCTTGATGTCGGCCCAGTCCTGTTCGAAGAACAGCCCGCGCGGCAGGTCGACGGCGTTACGGGTTTCGCGGCAGACGTTGTAGAACCCCTGCACGGTCAGCGGGTCGCCTTCCAGCTTGCCGACGGCGGTGCCGGTGTGCAGGTGATCGACACCCGCCAGCCGCAGCCATTTCGCGATCACGCGGAAGCTGATGCCGTGGTTTTTCTGCCGCGTATAGGTGCCGTGGCCGGCGCGGTGCATGTGCAGGATCATGTCGTTCTGCCGGCACCATTCGCTGATCGACTGGATCGCGGTCCAGCCGACGATCAGGTCCACCATCACGACCACGCTGCCCAGCTCCTTGGCGAACTCGGCGCGGCGATACATTTCCTCCATCGTGCCGGCGGTGATGTTCAGGTAGTGTCCCTTGACCTCGCCGGTCCGGGCCGAGGCCAGGTTCACCGCCTCCATCACGTACAGGAAGCGGTCGCGCCAGTGCATGAAGGGCTGCGAGTTGATGTTCTCGTCGTCCTTCATGAAGTCGAGCCCGCCCTTGAGCCCCTCATACACCACGCGCCCATAGTTCTTGCCCGACAGGCCCAGCTTGGGCTTGGTGGTGGCGCCCAGCAGCGGGCGGCCGAACTTGTCCAGCCGTTCGCGTTCGACCACGATGCCGGTGGGCGGGCCCTTGAAGGTCTTGCAATAGGCGACCGGCAGCCGCATGTCCTCAAGCCGCGCGGCCCTGAGCGGCTTGAAGCTGAACACGTTGCCGATGATGGATGCGGTCAGGTTGGCGATCGAGCCTTCCTCGAACAGGATCAGGTCATAGGCGACATAGCAGAAATACTGCCCCGGCTGGCCCGGAACGGGTTCGACCTTGTAGGCCTTGGCGCGATACTGGTCGCAGGCGGTCAGCCGGTCGGTCCAGACCACCGTCCAGGTCGCGGTCGAGCTTTCGCCCGCCACCGCCGCCGCGGCCTCGATCGGGTCCACGCCTTCTTGCGGGGTGATGCGGAACAGCGCCAGCAGGTCAGTGTCCTTGGGTTCGTAATCGCCGTCCCAGTAACCCATCTGGGCGTATTTCAGCACGCCCGCCTGATAGCGTTTCTTCTTGTCGGTGATTTCGGTGGTGGTCATCTCGTCCATGGTCATTCCTCCACTCAGGCGGCCTTCGCCGCGGTGATTGCCGGGTCGAGCGCCCCCGCGGCGTAGCGTTTCGCCATCTCGTCCATCGGGATGACCCTGATCCGGCTGGCGTGGCCGGCGGTGCCGAAGCGCTCGAAGCGGTCGCGGCACAGCGCGGTCAGTTCCTCCATCGCCGGGACCATGAACTTGCGCGGGTCGAACTCGGCCGGGTTCTCGCGGGCGATGCGGCGGAACTGCCCGGTCATCGCCATGCGGCAGTCGGTGTCGATGTTGACCTTGCGCACGCCCATGCGGATGCCGCGTTCGATTTCCTCGACCGGGACGCCGTAGGTCTGGGGCATCTCGCCGCCGTTCTGGTTGATGAGATCCTGTAGATACTGCGGGACCGAGGACGATCCGTGCATCACCAGATGCGTGCCGGGCAGGCGTTCGTGGATCGCCTCGATCACATGCATGGCCAGGATGTCGCCGTCGGGCTGGCGGGTGAACTTGTAGGCGCCATGCGAGGTGCCGCAGGCGATGGCCAGCGCGTCGCAATGCGTCGCGCGGACGAAATCCACCGCCTGGTCGGGGTCGGTCAGCAGCTGGCTGTGGTCCAGCTTGCCCTCGGCCCCTGATCCGTCCTCGGCCGCGGCCTCGCCGGTTTCCAGCGACCCCAGCACGCCCAGTTCGCCCTCGACCGAGGCGCCGACGGCGTGCGCGGCCTCGGCCACCCGCGCGGTCACCGCGACGTTATAGTCGTAGTCGGCGGGGGTCTTCATGTCCTCGTGCAGCGAGCCGTCCATCATCACCGAGGTGAAGCCGTGGCGGATCGCGCTCATGCAGGTGGCAAGGTTGTTGCCGTGGTCCTGATGCAGGCAGATCGGGATGGTCGGGTTCATCTCGGCCAGCGCCTGCACCATGTGGCGCAGCATGATGTCACCGGCGTAGCTGCGCGCGCCGCGGCTGGCTTGCAGGATCACCGGCGCGTCGGTCTGTGCCGCCGCCTTGAGGATCGCCAGCCCCTGTTCCATGTTGTTGATGTTGAAGGCGGGGACGCCGTAGCCATGTTCGGCGGCGTGGTCCAGAAGCTGTCGCAACGTGATAAGGGCCATGGGTCACTCCGTGATAAGGTTGCGGGCGGCGCGGGCAACGGCCTCGGCCGTGATCCCGAAATGCCGGTAAAGATCGGGGGCGGGGGCGGAGGCGCCAAAGCCGGTCATCCCGACAAAACCGTCGCTGGTGCGCAGGATGGTCCCGTCCCAGCCCTGCCTTATCGCGGCCTCGACGCCGACGCGGGGGGCATCGCCCAGCACCGCGGCGCGATAGTCGGCCGGTTGGGCGGCGAACAGCTCGAAACTGGGGGCGCTGACCACGGCGGCGATGATGCCGTCGGTTTCCAGCAGATCGGCGGCGGCCAGCGCGATTTCCACCTCGGACCCGGTGGCGATCAGCGTGGCCTGACGGTCGCCGGGGTCGCGGAGACAATAAGCCCCAAGCGCCGTCAGGTTGCGGTCGGCCCGGTCGCGCAGCGTGGGCAGGTTCTGCCGCGACAGCGCCAGCAGCACCGGGCCATCGGTGGCTTCCATGGCGATTTCCCAGCTTTCCGCGGTTTCCACCGCATCGGCCGGGCGGATCACCGTCAGGTTCGGGATCGCCCGCAGCGAGGCAAGGTGCTCGACCGGCTGATGCGTCGGGCCGTCCTCGCCCAGCCCGATGGAATCGTGGGTCATCACATGGGTGACCGGCACCCCCATCAGCGCCGCCAGCCGGATCGCCGGGCGCGAGTAATCGGCAAAGGCCAGGAAGGTGCCGCCGTAGGGGCGCAAGCCGCCGTGCAGCGCGATGCCGTTCATCGCCGCCGCCATGCCATGTTCGCGGATGCCATAGTGGATATAGCGCCCGCCGTAATCGCTGCGGCTGACCGGCCGCATCCCCGCAGTCCGCGTCAGGTTCGAGCCGGTCAGGTCGGCCGAGCCGCCCACCGTGTCGGGCAGCGCCGCGTTGACTACCGCCAGCGCCAGTTCCGACGCCTTGCGGGTGGCGATGGCGGGGCGGTCGGCCAGCAGCCGCGCCTTGTGCCGGGCCATGGCGGCGGCCAGCACGTCAAGGCCGCCGCGGGCCTGCGCCTCGTCGAAACCGTGCCGGTCGGGGTGGGCAGCGTGGCGCGCCTGCCATGCCGCGCGGGCCTGCGCGCCGCGCCGGGCGATGGCGCGCCATTTCTCGCGGATCGCGGGGTCGATGACGAAGGGTTCGTGCGGCCATTGCAGATATGCGCGGGCGGCGGCGATTTCGTCCCGGCCCAGCGGCGCGCCGTGGCAGTCGGCGCTGCCCTGCTTGCCGGGCGCCCCCCAGCCGATGACCGAGCGGCAGGCGACCAGCGACGGGCGAGGGTCGGCCTGCGCCGCCTTGATCGCCGCCGCGATGCTGCCCGGGTCGTGGGCGTCGCAGGCCACCGTGTGCCAGCCCGATGCCGCGAACCGCGCCATCTGGTCGGTCGAGGTGGACAGTTCGGTGCCGCCGTCGATGGTGATGCGGTTGTCGTCCCACAGCACCACCAGCCGGCCCAGCCCCAAGTGGCCGGCCATGTCGATGGCCTCGTGGCTGATCCCTTCCATCAGGCAGCCGTCGCCGGCGATGACCCAGGTGCGGTGATCGACCAGCGCGTCGCCCCAGCGGGCATTCGCCATGCGTTCCGCCAGTGCCATGCCGACCGCCGTGGCCAGCCCCTGCCCCAGCGGGCCGGTGGTGACCTCGACCCCCGCGGCATGACCGTATTCCGGGTGCCCCGCGGTGCGCGCGCCCAGTTGGCGGAAGCGCTTCAGTTCCTCGGCCGGCATGTCCTCGTAGCCCAGCAGGTGGTTGATCGCGTAAAGCAGCATCGAGCCATGCCCCGCCGACAGCACGAAGCGGTCGCGGTCGGGCCATTGCGGATCGGCGGGGTCCAGCGTCACGAAGCGCTGGAACAGCACCGTTGCCACATCCGCCATGCCCATCGGCATTCCCGGGTGGCCCGAGTTCGCGGCCTGCACCGCGTCCATGGTCAGCGCGCGGATCGCGTTCGCCATTGCGCGCCCGGTCATGTCGGGGGTGGCCATGTCGGGGCTGGTAGGGGCGTTCATGGCTCAGGCCCTCCGTGCGGTTTCGACAAGGCGCCGGACCATCGGGGTCAGGATCAGTTGCATCGCCAGGTCCATCCGGGGGCCCGGAATGACGATCGAGTTCGCCCGGCTCATCCACGAGCCCTGGATCATCTGGGTGAGATAGGCGAAGTCGATGCCTCGCGGGTCGCGGAAGCGGATCACCACAAGGCTTTCGTCCGGCGTCGGGATCCAGCGCGCGATGAACGGGTTCGAGGTATCGACCACCGGCACCCGCTGGAAATTGATGTCGGTCTGGGTGAACTGGGGCGTGATCACATGCACATAATCATGCATCCGCCGCAGGATCACGTCGGTCACCGCCTCGGTCGAATAGCCGCGGCTGGCCTTGTCGCGGTGGATCTTCTGGATCCATTCCAGATTGATGACCGGCACCACCCCGATCTTCAGATCCGCGTGCTGCGCGATGTCGATGGCGGCGGTTTTCACCGCGCCGTGCAGCCCTTCGTAGAACAGCAGGTCGCTGCCGTCCTCGAAATCGGCCCAGGGCGTAAAGGTGCCGGGGGCCGCGCCCCAGCGTTCGGCTTCGCGTTCGTCGTGGACGTAGTGGCGGGTCTGGCCGCGGCCGGTCTCGCCATAGACGCGGAAGATTTCCTCAAGCTTTTCCAGTTCGTTGGCGTCGATGGAAAAATGGCTGAAGGTGTTGTCGCCGGCGGCGGTGCGCCGCGTCAGCTGTTCCTTCATCGCGGCGCGGTCATAGCGGTGGAAGGCGTCGCCCTCGATCGAGACGGCGCGGATGCCCTCGCGCCGGAAAATCTGGTCGAAGGTTGCCTTGACCGTGCTGGTGCCCGCGCCGGAACTGCCGGTGACCGAGATGATGGGATGCTTCTTGCTCATGGGGATCCTATTGCCGGAAGAGGCCGCGTTGGCCGAAAAGGGCGGCGACTTCCTCGTGCGGAAGGTCGTGATAGGCGGCGACGCGATGCACCTTGGTCGGGGTGCCGAAAACCAGCGGCGTGCGTTCGTGCAGCGCCTGCGGCACCCGGTCGAGGATCGGGTCGCAGCCGTCGGTGGCCGCACCCCCCGCCTGTTCCACCAGCATCGCGATGGGCGCGCATTCATAGACGTGGCGCAGCCGGCCGCGGCCATAGCCGCGCCGCGCATCGGCCGGATACAGGAAGATGCCGCCGCGGGTGATGATCCGGTGGGTTTCCGCCACCAGCGAGGCCACCCAACGCATGTTGAAGTTCTTGTCGCGCGGCCCGGTCTCGCCCGCCAGGCAGTCGTCGATATAGGCGCGCACCGGCGCAGACCAGTGCCGATAGTTCGACACGTTGATCGCGAATTCGTTCGAGCGCGCGGGAATCTTCATCGCCCCCGCCGGTTCGAACCGGCCCGTTGCCGGGTCCAGCACCCACAGGCCGGTGCCCTGGCCCAGCGTCAGCACCATCGCGGTCTGCGGGCCATAGATCACATAGCCCGCCGCCAGCTGCTCGCGCCCCGGGCGCAGGAAGGATTCCAGCGGGTCGTCACGGGCCGGCAGGATGGAAAAGATGGTGCCGATCGACACGTTCACGTCGATGTTCGAGGACCCGTCCAGCGGGTCGATGGCCAGCGCCAGCGGTGCGCCCGGGGTCAGGGGCATCACCTCGTTGCGTTCCTCGGACGCATACCAGCGCACCGGGCCGCCTTGCAGGGCGGCGACCACCGCGTGGTCGGCGATCAGGTCCAGCGCCTTCTGGCTGTCGCCGTCGCTGTTTTCGCCGACGGTGCTGCCGTGGCCCTCTAGCGGGCCGCGGGCGATGCGGCGCGACAGGTCGCGGGCCATGCGGGCCAAGGCGCGGATTACCTGTGCCACGTCCGGCTGCGTGGCCAGATCGTCCAGCCCGATATCCTCGGCTGCGGTCATCGCCTGCTCTCCTCCCCCTGACTGGCGCGCTTTCGAGGTTGATCATGCGGTTTTACGGGCGTAATAAAATTTAATAATAAGAAAGAATGGTTCAGATAAATTGAACGCTCTGCTGGAGGCCATCACCCTGCGTCAGTTGCGCGCCCTGCGCGCGGTGGCCCGGACGCGCTCGATCACCGGGGCGGCGCAGTCGCTGGGGCTGACTGCGCCGGCGGTGCACAGCCAGCTGCGGGTGCTTGAGGATGCGATCGGCGCGGCGCTGATCTTTCGCGACGGCGCGCATGCGTTCCAGCCGACCCCCGCGGGCGAGGCGCTGCTGACGGGCGCGCGCCGCGCCGATGCGGCGCTGCGGGCGGCGCTGGACGATATCGAGGCATTGCAGCAGGGGCGCGCCGGGCGGGTGGTGCTGGCGGTGGTGTCCACCGCCAAGTATTTCGTGCCGGCGCTGGTGGCGGAACTGGGCCGCGCCCTGCCGGGGATCGAGGTCATCCTGCGGGTCGGCAACCGCGACTGGGTGGTCGAGGCGCTGCGCGACGGCACCATCGACATGGCGATCACCGGCCGCCCCCCGCGAGAGCCTCGGGTCACCGCCGCCGACATCGGCCCGCATCCGCATGTGATGATCGCCCCTCCCGGACATCCGCTGGCGGCGCTGCCCGAGGTGCCGGCGCAGGCGATCCTGGACGAGCCGCTGATCCTGCGCGAGCCGGGGTCGGGCACGCGGCTGCTGGCGCAGCGGTTCCTGGACCGGCTGGGCGAGGGGCAGTCCTACGCCGCGATCGAGATGGATTCGAACGAGACGATCAAGCAGGCGGTCATGGCCGGGCTGGGGATCGCGTTGATTTCCGCCCATACCGTGTCGGACGAGTTGCAGTCCCGACGGCTGGTGGCGCTGCGCCGCCACGACCTGCCGATCATCCGCCGCTGGTTCCTGCTGCACCGCGAGGACACGCCCCCCACCGGCGCCGCCGGCATCGTCTGGCAGGACATCCTGTCGCGCGAGGGGCGGTTCCTGCCGGGGGCGTGAGCGGGAAGGCCGGGCAGGGCCCGGCCTGCCTGCGGCATGGGTATTTGGGCCAGAAAGAAGTCACTGGCCGGGGCAGGGGAAAGGCGGGCGCGCGGGTTGGTCAGTGGCGTGGGCTGGGGTGGTTGCCAACAGCGAGGCGCTGTGCGCGGCGTCGCGTCGGGACTGCGCCGGGCGCGCGAATGCGGGTGTGGCGGGCTTAGCGTTTCGTGCCGTGTTCCAGGGGATGGCCGGGAGCGTCGCTGCCCGGCGGCGGGCGGCCCTCGGCCCGGTCGCGGTGCAGGGCGGCGCGGCCCAGCATCATCAGCGTGACCGGCGCCGTCACCATCATCATGATGCCCAGGAACAGCTCGTGGATCACCGGGCGCGATCCCAGCGTCGAATACATCAGCACCGAACCGATCAGGATCCCCGCGGCTCCCCAGCTGACCCCCAGTGTCGGCGCGTGCAGCCGTTCGTAGAAACTGTCCAGCCGCAGCAGCCCGATGGTGCCCAGCAGGGTCAGCACGGTGCCAAGCAGCACGAAGCCCGCGATCAGCACCGCGATCAGCGGGGGGATCTGGTCGAGGTGGTTCATTCGATCACCTCGCCCCGCAGCAGGAACTTGCCCATGGCGGTGGTGGCGACGAAGCCCAGCGTGCCGATCACCAGGGCTGCCTCGAACTGGTAGGCGGTGCCGTGATACATTCCCGCGACCACCAGCAGCAGCATGGCGCAGACATAGGCGGAATCGAGCCCCAGCACCCGGTCCTGCGCCCGTGGCCCGTAAAGCACCCGGATCACCGCCAGCAGCAGCGCCACCGCCAGGCAGACCTGCGAAAACACCAGCACCGCCGAAAGCAGGGTCGTGCTCATTCAAAGATCTCCAGCAGCAGCGATTCGTATCGGGACTTGATGATATCCACCCAGTCGTCGGTTTCGAGCAGGTCGAAGACATGCAGCAGCAGCCGCCCGTCGCGCGGGTCGTAGGCGATCCAGGCGGTGCCGGGGGTAGAGGTGACGATCATCGCCAGGATCGCCAGCCCGTTGCGGTTGGTCAGGTCAAGCGGGATATGCACGAAGCCGGCCCGGCGGCCATGGTCGCGGCCCTGCATCACGATCAGCCGCGCCACCGCGATGTTCGAGCGGATGATGTCGCCGCCGACCCTCAGGAACAGCCGCACGGCCAGCCACGGCCGGCGCACCCGGATCGGCTGGGGCGTCAGCCGCCGGTAGGCCAGCCCGGCCAGCGTCGCCACGATCATCGCCAGCAGCAGCTGGCCCAGCGAGAATTCGGTCAGCACCAGCCACAGCAGCGCGATGACGACGGACACCAGCGGATGCGGGAGCAGGCTCATGGCTGTGCCGCCCCTGTTTCGGGTTCCGCCCCGGCAGGTTCTGAGGTTTGCGGTTCGTGCGGCGGCGATTCGGGGCCGACCGGGGGGGCGGTCATCACCCCGCCGATGTAGACGGTGTTTTCCGTCAGCGCGCTGGCGGTGCGGTCCAGGTAGCGCAGCGTCGGTTCCGCCTGCACGGTCAGCAGCCCGACCGTGCCGACCAGCATCAGGATCGGCAATGCCTCCATCACCGGCAGGGGCGGGTCCTCGGTGTTGGCCCAAAGGCTCTGGATGCCCCAGCGCATCAGCGCGATCAGCGCGCAGAACCCCGACAGGATCAGCAGCACGACAAAGGTCCAGTGCCCCCACATGCCCGGCAGCGTCCAGGCGCGTTGCACCGCGCCCGACAGCATCCCGAACTTGCCCAGGAACCCGGCCAGCGGCGGCAGCCCCGCCACCACCAGCACGCAGGCCAGGAAGGCCATGCCCAGCAGCGCGGTGGCGCCGGGGATGGCGATGCCTTCTTCGCGGGGCTCGTCGTCGTCCTCTTCTTCCGGGTCAAGGCCGTAGACCTCGGCGGTCACTGCCAGCAGCCCGGCGATGCCTTCCTCTTTGCGGCCGATCGGCTCGGCCAGCAGGAACAGCGCCGCCAGCCCCAGGGTCGAGGCCAGCATGTAGTAAAGCGCCGCCGTCAGCATCGTGGCGTCGTCGTGGACCATCGCCAGCCCCGTCACCGCCAGCAGCGTCCCCGAGGACACCAGCACCAGGTTCCCGGCCATCCGCCCCAGGTCCTGCGCCGCCAGCACCCCCAGCGAGCCGTAGGCCATGGTCGCCATGCCGCCGATCGCCAGCACATGCGCGCCGAACCCCGCCGATTCGCCCGCCGTCGGGCCGAACAGCAGCAGGCCCACCCGGATGATCACATAGGCGCCGACCTTGGTCAGCAGCGAAAACACCGCGCCCACCGGCGGGGCGGCGGCGCCATAGGCGTTGGGCAGCCAGAAGCACAGCGGCCACATCGCCGCCTTGATCAGGAACGCCCCCGACAGCAACGCCGCCGCCGCGTGGACCATCGGGCGGTCGGCCGCCGACAGCCGCGGGATGCGGGTGGCAAGGTCGGCCATGTTCAGCGTGCCGGTAGTGCCGTAGATCAGCGCCACCCCCAGCAGGAACAGCATCGCCGCCAGCAGGTTGACCACGATGTAGTGCAGCCCCGCACCCACCCTGACCCGCCCCAGCCCATGCAGCAGCAGCCCGTAAGAGGCCGCCAGCATCACCTCGAAGAACACGAACAGGTTGAACAGGTCTCCGGTCAGGAAGGCCCCGTTCACCCCCATCAGCAGGAACTGGAACAACGCGTTGAAATGCTGGCCGTTTCGGTGCCAGCCGGCGCCCGCATAGATCAGCGCCGGCAGCGCCACCAACGCGGTCAGCAGCAGCATCACCGCCGACAGCCGGTCCAGCACCAGCACGATGCCATAGGGCGAGGGCCAGTCCCCCAGCAGATACAGGGTGACGATGTTGCGCCCCAGTTCGGACGACCCCCCGGCCCGCAGGACCAGCGCGATCGCCACCCCCAGTTGCAGCAGGCAAGAGATGATCCCCAGCCCCAGCTTGAGCCGGCGCCGGCGTTCGTCATACATCAGCATGATCGCGCCGGCGACCAGCGGAATCAGGATCGGCAGGACAAGGACATGGGGCGGAGGGGTCATGATTCGCGCTCTTTCCCGTCGACATGGTCGGTGCCGGTCAGGCCGCGCGCGGCCATGATGACCACCAGCAACAGCGCCGTGGTGGCAAAGCCGATGACGATGGCGGTCAGCACCAGCGCCTGCGGCACCGGGTCGGCATAGGCATCAGGGTCGACGAAGCCGCCCTTGGGCATGATCGGCGCCGCGCCGGTGACCAGCCGGCCCATGGCAAAGATGAACAGGTTGACGCCATAGGACAGCAGGCACAGCCCGACGATGACCTGAAAGGTCCGCGGCCGCAGCGCCAGCCAGACGCCCGAGGCCACCAGCACGCCGATTGCCAGCGACAGGGTCAGTTCCATCACGCGCTCTCCTGCTGGGGGGCCTGTTCCTTGGCACGGGGCTGGCGGTTCCCGGAGGGGGCGGCGGGCTCGGCGGTTTCGCGCGCGCGCAGGCGGGCCGAGCGCAGCGACTGGTGGGCGATGGCGATCTGCATCAGCACGGTGGACCCCACCACCACGGCGAACACGCCAAGGTCAAAGGCCATGGCGGTCGCCGCCGGCACCGGCCCGATCAACGGCAGCTCTACGTATTGCGCGTGCGCGGTCAGGAACGGATAGCCGAACAGGAATGCGCCCATGCCGGTGCCGGCGGCGATCAGCAGCCCCAGCCCGATCCAGCGCACCGGCAGGATGGTGATGCGGCTTTCGATCCAGCGCACGTCGGTTGCCAGGTATTGCAGCAGCAGCCCGATGGCAAAGGCGACGCCGGCGGCGAAGCCTCCGCCCGGCAGGTCGTGGCCGCGCAGGAACAGATAGGCCGCGATCGCCACCGACAGCGGGAACATCCACTGCATGATGACCGAGGGGACCAGCATCATCAGGTCGCGGCCTGTCGGCCCGGTGGCGGTGGTGGTGGCGGTGGTGGCCTCGCGCTCGGGGTCGACGGCGGACAGTTCGTCGAAGGTCTGCTGCAAGGGCGGCGCCACGCTTTCCGGCGCCGGGCGGAAGCGGCGCAGCAGCGCGTAGCAGGTCAGCGCCACGATCCCCAGCACGGTGATTTCGCCCATGGTGTCGAAGGCGCGGAAATCCACCAGGATCACGTTGACCGCGTTGGTGCCTCCGCCCTCGGCATAGGCGTTGCGGCGGAACCAGTCGCCGATGGACAGGCCCGGCGGCACGGTCATCACCGCGAATGCGATGGCGGCGACCCCCGCCCCGCAGGCGCCGGCGATCACCAGGTCGATGGCGCGGCGGGCGCGGGCCGGCAGGCGGTTGTCGCCCTCGATCTCTTGCAGGCGCTTGGGCAGCCAGCGCAGCCCCAGAAGCAGCAGCACGGTGGTGATGATTTCGACCAGAAGCTGCGTCACCGCCAGGTCAGGGGCGGAAAACCAGGCAAAGGTCATCGCCGTGATCAGCCCCGCGCCCCCCAGTGCGGCCAGCGCCGCAAAGCGGTGATACTTGGCCAGCGCCGCCGCGCCGATGGCGCAGGCGATTCCCGCCAGCCACAGCAGCGCAAAGGCCGGGTCCATCCGGTCCAGCAAGCCGCGCGGGATCAGCCGCGTCGCCCCCCACAGCGCCCAGCTGGCCGAGGCAAGCCCCAGCAGCACCACCAGCCGCAGTTGCACTTGCAGGCGGCTGCTGCCGGTGATGCGCGACAGGAACACCGGCCATTTCCGCGTCACCACCAGCATCAGCCGGTCAAAGACCTGCTGCCCGCGCAGCAGGCTCAGGAAACCCGGGGCCTCGTTGGCCTGCGACAGCCGCTTCGAGAACAGGACGTAGAACAGCACCCCCAGCACCAGCGCGGTGATGCTCATTTTCAGCGGCATGTTGAAGCCGTGCCACAGCGCCAGGCTGTAACTCGGCGCGGCATCGCCCAGCACCGCCAGCACGCCCGATTGCAGGACGGGGCCGATCAGCGCCTCGGGCCAGAACCCGACCAGCAGCACGATGGCGACCAGGAATTCGACCGGGCGGCGCATCCAGACGGGGGGCTCGTGCGGTTCCTTGGGCAGGTCGGTCGCTGGCGGGCCAAAGAACACCGCCGCGATGAAGCGCAGCGAATAGGCGACGCTGAACACGCTGGCGAAGGTGGCGATATAGGGCAGCCAGTTGTCCAGCCAGGTGCCGTTGTGCCAGTCGGCGGCCTCGGCAAAGAACATCTCCTTGGACAGGAAGCCGTTCAGCAGCGGCACCCCCGCCATGGCCGCCGCCGCCACGATCGCCAGCAGCGCCGTGCGCGGCATGGCGTGGCGCAGCCCGGACAGCTTG
The DNA here is from genome assembly GCA_036678445.1 of Alphaproteobacteria bacterium. GTDB lineage: Bacteria > Pseudomonadota > Alphaproteobacteria > Rhodobacterales > Rhodobacteraceae > Paracoccus. The sequence continues at coordinate 1,148 of JAZIHR010000053.1, read as the reverse complement.
CGCAGGTCGCGGGTGCCGGTTTCATGCTCGATGATTCCCGCGCCCATGAACAGCGAGGCCTTGAACACCGCGTGGTTCATGATGTGGAAGATCGCGGCCACGATGGCCGCGCCGCTGCCCATGCCGGCCAGCGCGGTGATCAGGCCAAGGTGGCTGATCGTGGAATAGGCCAGCAGCCCTTTCAGGTCGTTGCGCCAGGTCGCGATCACCGCGCCCATGACCAGCGTCACCATCCCGGTTCCGGCCACGATCCAGAACCACGCATCCGTCGCCCCCAGCACCGGCGAGAACCGCACCAGCAGGAACACCCCCGCCTTTACCATGGTGGCCGAGTGCAGATAGGCGCTGACCGGGGTCGGCGCGGCCATGGCGTTGGGCAGCCAGAAATGGAACGGGAACTGCGCCGACTTGGTGAACGCGCCCAGCAGGAACAGCCCGAGGATCCACAGATACCACGGATGCGCCCGCACCAGGGCGCCCGAACGCAGCACGTCGTCCAGCTGGTAGCTGCCCACCGCCTGCCCCAGCAGGATCATGGCGGCCAGCAGCGCGATCCCGCCGGCGGCGGTGACGACCAGCGCCGTCCGCGCCCCGTCGCGGGCGCTGGCGTTCTGGTGCCAGTAGCCGATCAGCAGGAACGAAAACAGGCTGGTCAGTTCCCAGAACACCACCATCAGGATGATGTTGCCGGCGATCAGCACCCCCACCATCGACCCGGCAAAGGCCAGCAGGAACCCGTAGAACCGGGGCACCGGGTCCGAGGGCGCCAAGTAATAGCGCGCGTAGATCACCACGAGCAGCCCGATGCCGTAGACCAGCAGCAGCATCAGCCAGGAAAACCCGTCCAGCCGCAGCGTGACATCCAGCCCCAGCGAAGGCGCCCATGTCAGGGTGCGCGACACCACCTGCCCGGCGGTGACATCCTGGAACAGCACTGCCAGCGCCAGCAGCCCCGCGACCATGACGGAACTGGCCAGCGCCACCTCGGCGTTGCGGGCCGAGACCGGCATGGTGACAGCCGAAACCGCCCCCACGAAGGGCAGCACCGCAAGCAGCAAGAGCAGGTTCTCGGCCAGCATATGTCCGGTTGGTCGCCTTTCGTCGTCAGGGCGGCGCGGCGGGCGCGCGGGTCTTGGGCGGCCCGGGGG
>JAZIHR010000052.1:0-17425 GCA_036678445.1 Alphaproteobacteria bacterium | reverse complement strand
CCCCCGGCCCGGACGCTGCTTCCGACCCCGGCGGGGCCGGCTGACATGCGGGCCGGGGTGGGCGACACGCTGATCGCCCTGCCGGGGCAGCGGATCGGGCTGCTGGGCGGCTCGTTCGATCCACCGCATGCCGGGCATCTGCATGTCACCGAAATGGCGCTGCGCCGGTTCCGGCTGGATCGGGTGTGGTGGCTGGTCAGCCCGGGCAACCCGCTGAAACCGCACGGCCCCGCGCCGCTGTCCGACCGCATCGCCGCCGCAAAGGCGCTGGTTCACGACCCCCGCATCCGCGTGACCGGGATCGAGGCGCAGCTGGGCACGCGCTGGACCGCCGACACCATCGCCGCGCTGCGGGCGCGCTGGCCGGGGGTGCGTTTCGTATGGCTGATGGGTTCGGACAACCTGATCCAGTTCAGCCGCTGGGACCGCTGGCGCGGGATCGCCGCGCAGGTGCCGATCGGGGTGATCGCGCGCCCCGGGACGCGGACCGCGGCACGCATGTCGCGGGCGGCGCGCATCCTGTGGGCCGCCCGGCTGCCCGAATCCCGCGCGGGCTTGCTGGCCGATGCGCGCGCGCCGGCCTGGGTGATGATCAACGGGCCGATGACTCCGCTGTCGTCCTCGGCCATCCGCGCGGCGCGCGCGCCCGGCCGCCGCAGGTGACTGCCCAGCTTGCCAAGGCTCGGGCGCATTTGCTAGCACGTCGAAAACATCCGGAGTGATAGAATGGCCGAGCCAGAGCGCGCCCCCGCCCCTTATACCTCGGCCGACCTGGCCCTGATCAAGCGCATCATTCCGCATCGCTACCCGTTCCTGATGATCGACCGGGTGCGCGACATCGTGCCCTTCGAGGGCGGGGTGGGGATCAAATGCGTGACCTCGAACGAGCCGCATTTCCCCGGGCACTTTCCCGACCAGCCGGTGATGCCCGGCGTGCTGCTGGTCGAGGCGATGGCCCAGACCGCCGCGGTAGTGGTCGGCATCACCCGCAACTACATCGACGAAAAGCTGCTGACCTATTTCATGGGCGTCGACAACTGCAAGTTCCGCCGCATGGTCCAGCCCGGCGACGTGGCCGAGCTGCATGTCAAGGTCAAGCGCCCCGGCGGCAAGATCTGGAAGTTCACCGGCGAGGTGCAGGTGGACGGGCAGGTCTGCGCCAGCGCCGAATTCACCGCGATGATGGCCGTGAATGACGCGGCCGATGGCTGACACGCAGATTCACCCCTCGGCCATCGTCGAGCCGGGGGCGGAACTGGGGCAGGGGGCGCGGATCGGGCCGTTCTGCCACGTCGGCGCGCAGGTGCGGCTGGGCGACGGGGTCGAGCTGAAATCCCACGTCGTCGTCGCCGGTGAGACCGAGATCGGCGAAGGCACGGTGATCTTTCCCTTTGCCTCGATCGGGCAGGCGCCGCAGGATCTCAAGTTCGGGGGCGAGCGCACGCGGCTGGTGATCGGCGCGCGCAACCGCATCCGCGAATATGTGACGATGAACCCCGGCACCGCCGGCGGCGGCGGGCTGACGCAGATCGGCGACGACGGGCTGTTCATGTCCTCAAGCCACGTCGCGCATGACTGCCGGATCGGGAACCACGTGATCCTGGTCAACAGCGTCGCCATTGCCGGCCATTGCGTGATCGGGGACGAGGTGATCGTCGGCGGGCTGTCGGGCGTGCACCAGTTCGTCCGCATCGGCCGCGGCGCGATGATCGGGGCGCTGACCATGGTCACGGCCGATGTGCTGCCGCATGGGCTGGTTTCCGGGCCGCGCGGGCAGATGGAGGGGCTGAACCTGGTCGGGCTCAGGCGTCGCGGCGCCAGCCGGGCCGAGATCGCGGCGCTGCGCGAGCTGCTGGCGGCGCTGGCGGCGGGATCGCTGCGCGAGGCCGCGCAGCTGCGCGCCGAGGACGAGGTTACCGCGATGGAACGCGAGGTGCTGGACTTCATCCTTGGCCCCAGCGACCGCAGCTTTCTGCGCCCGCCCGCGAAATGAGCGGCGCGTTGGACAGCGCGATGGGCGGCGTGGTGGGCGGCGCGATGGCGAAAACCGCGATCCTTGCCGGTGACGGAGTGCTGCCCGGGCTGGTCGCGCAGGCGTTTGCCGCGGCCGGGACTCCGCCGCTGGTGCTGGCGCTTGAGGGGTTCCCGCCCGCTCTGCCCCCCGGAATCGTGGCCGAAAGCTTCCGGTTAGAGCGGCTGGTGCCGCTGCTTGACCGGCTGGTGGACGAAGGTTTCGCGCGGGTGGTGTTCGCCGGCGCCATCCGCCGCCCCCGGCTGGACCCCGAGGTTTTCGACGCCCGCACCGCCGCGCTGGTGCCGCGGATCCTGGCCGCGATGCAGCAGGGCGACGACGGGGCGCTGCGCGAGGTGATCGCGATTTTTGAAGAATGGGGGCTGGAAATCGCTGGCGTCGATGCCGCCTGTCCCGATCTGGTCGGGGACGAGGGCGTGCTGGCGGGCGAGCCCTCGGCTGCCGACCGCGCAGACGCGGCCCGCGCCGCCGCGATCCTTTCGGTGACGGGGCCTCTGGACATCGGGCAGGGTTGCGTGGTGGCGCAGGGGCTGTGCCTGGCCTTCGAGACCCTGCCGGGGACCAAGGCGATGCTGGATTTTGCCGCCCTGCATCAGGGGCTGCGCCCGAACCCCGAGGGCGCGCGCGGCGTGCTGTTCAAGGCGCCGAAGCCGGGGCAGGAACGCCGCATTGACCTGCCCGCCATCGGCCCCGACACGGTGGCGCAGGTGGTCCGTGCCGGGCTGGCCGGGATCGCATGGCAGGCCGGCGGCGTTCTGCTGCTGGACCGCGAGGCGACCATCGCTGCGGCCCAGGCGGCGGGGGTGTTCCTGTGGGCACGGGTGTGACGGGGTATTTGGGCCAGAAAGAAGCCGCAGGCGCCGGTTTCCGGCGGGGGCCGCGGTGAAGGCGTTCCTGATCGCGGGCGAGCCCTCGGGCGACCGGCTGGGTGGCGCGCTGATCGCCGGGCTGCGCGAGTTGGACCCGGGGCTGGAGATCGCCGGTATCGGTGGCGAGGCGATGCAGGCGCAGGGGCTGGCCAGCCTGTTCCCGATGTCCGAGTTGTCGCTGATGGGGATCTGGGAGATCCTGCCGAAATACCGCGCGCTGAAGCGGCGCATCGTGCAGGCCGCGCAGGCGGTGCTTGAGGCGGCGCCGGATGTGCTGATCACCATCGACAGCCCCGATTTCGGTCTGCGGGTGGCGCGGCTGGTGCGCGCGGCGGCACCCGGTATCCGCACGATGCATTACGTGGCGCCCTCGGTCTGGGCGTGGCGGCCGGGGCGGGCGGCGAGGATGGCCGAGGTCATCGACCATGTGCTGGCGATTCTGCCGTTCGAGCCGCCGCTGATGCGTGCCGCCGGGATGAGCTGCGATTTCGTCGGGCATCCGGTGGTGGCCGAGCCGGTGGCGACTTTGCAGGCCACTGCCGATTTTCGCGCCCGCCACGGCATTGCCGCCGACGCGCCGCTGGTGCTGTGCCTGCCCGGTTCGCGCCGGGGCGAGGTCGCGCGGCTTGGCCCCCGTTTCGACGAGGCGCTGATGCAGCTGCGCGACCGGGTGCCCGAGCTGCGGGTGGTTCTGCCCACGGTTCCAGGGGTGGCCGGAATGGTCGGGCAGATGGCAAGGCGCTGGCCCACGACGCCGATCGTGGTGCAGGACAGCGCGGACAAGCGCGCTGCCTTTGCTGCTGCTGACCTGGCGCTGGCGGCCTCGGGGACGGTCAGCCTGGAACTGGCGGCGAATCTCGTGCCGATGGTGATCGGTTACGACATGGCGCCGTTGACAAGGGCGCTGCTGGGGATGCTGCTGAAAACCGACACGGTGACGCTGGTGAACCTGGTCACCGACACCCGCACGGTTCCCGAGTTCCTGGGCCGGCGCTGCCAGCCCGGCCCGATGGCGGCGGCGTTGCTGCGGCTGCTGGATGACGCGGACGCCCGCGCCGAACAGCTGGCCGCGATGGAACTGACCATGGACCTGCTGGGCCGGGGGGGCGAGCCGCCCGGCCTGCGCGCGGCCCGTTCCGTGCTTGAAGCGGTCAGAGCGCCGCGGTGACGATCACCTCGACCCGGTAATCCGGACTTGCCAGCCGCGATTCTCCGGTGGCGCGGGCCGGGCAGTGGCCCTGCGGCACCCATTCGTCCCAGACCGCGTTCATTTCAGCGAAATCCGCCATGTCGGCCAGCCAGATCTGGGCCGACAGGATGCGGGTGCGGTCGGTCCCGGCCTCGGCCAGCAGCCGGTCCACCTGCGCCAGCGCCGCGCGGGTCTGGCCGGTCACGCTGTCGCCGGGGTCGCCCACCTGGCCGGCCAGCCAGACCACGCCGTTGTGGACGACGCCCATGCTCATCCTAGGGCCGCATTCGATTCGCCTGATATCCGTCATGGTCATGCTCCGCTTGCCAGTCGCCAGAAGAATATCGCCGTCATGCCGAAACCGACAACCGCGATCAACCCGCGCAGCACCGGCACCGGAATGGCGCGCGCTGCCGGAGCGCCCAGGTAGCCGCCAAGGACGGTGCCGGTTGCTACCGACAGCGCCGGCCACCAGGCGATCTGCCCGCCGGCGGCGAAGATCGCGAAGCTGATGACCGACAGGGCAAAGGACAGCCAGCTTTTCAGCCCGTTCATTGCCATCAGGTCGGTCATCCCCCACAGCGCGAACAGCGCCAGCAGCACGATGCCCAGCCCGCCGTTGAAATATCCGCCATAGATCGCGACGGGGACCATGGTGCCGGCGCCGAACGCGGTGACCCCGCCGCGATAGCCCGAGGCAAGCCTGCGCAGCCGGCCTCCGGCCATGAACACCAGCGTCGCTGCCAGCAGCAGAAAGGGGACCAGAACGGAAAAGGCGTCGTTCGAGGACAGCAGCAGCAGCGCCGACCCCGCCGCGCCCCCCGCCATGGTCAGCAGGGTCAGCCGGCGGAAGATACCGCGCGGCAAACGCGCGATTTCCCGCCGGAACCCCAGCGTGGCCGACAGATACCCCGGCAGCGCCGCCACCGTGCTGGTCGCGTTGGCCGAGACGACCGGCACGCCCACGAACACCAGCGCCGGAAAGGTGATGAACGTGCCGCCCCCCGCCACCGCATTGAGCATCCCGCCCAGCACCCCGGCGGCGAGCAGCAGAAGGAATTCGGTCACGGGCGGGCTCCTGTCGTTTGCGGCGCGGGCCACACTGGCCATCCCCGGCCGGCGAGGCAAGGGGCGCTGCCCGGCGATTCCCGACAGGCGGAAGCCCCCGTTGCCGGGACGAGGCTCGCGCTGGCCAGGGCGAAAGCCGGATAGGGAACGCGGCCATGAGGGGGGCGGGTTATTCCCTTGTCGCGGGCATCGGGGAAAAGATCGGTGTCGTCATTCCTGTAATGCGGGGCAGCCGGGAATTGCCGGATTCATCCGGGATCGTAATGCCCCCTGGATTCTGGATGGATTTTCGTGAAAATACTACCGGTCGTTTTTGCGGGCGCCCGCTGATTTCATCATTTCCAATGCCCTCTCATCCGTTCCGGCAACCCGCGCGGCCAATGAGCGGAAAATCGCTTAACGAATCGTTAACTTTTCGTTAACTCTTTTCAAAGATCGATTCTGTCATCGCATGGGAGACTGATATGAAAGCGTTCATCACCACCCTGATGCTGGCCGTCCTGGCCATGCCGTTTATCGCTGGCGATGCGTTTGCCCATGGTGGTGGCTGCCGGAAATCCTCGCCTCCGGGCCAGTGCTGCCATGCCGACAACAGCAATGGCGGCAGGGTCCACTGCCACTGAACTACCCCTGACACAGCGCCTGTTTTCGCAAGCGGGCGGGAATTGTCAGGCGGCTTTATCGCGACGTAATGCCAGCGTCGCGATAACTGCCCAGATACCGGTGCGCAGGGTCATTGCCCCCATGGTGCGGGTTTCCCAGGCGCCGCCTTGCCAGACATGCCACAAAAATGCGGCAAAGACGGAGGCCGTCGCCACGGCGATGCCAAGCGACAGCATCGGCGCCCAACCCGCGCCGCGCCACAGGCCGATCCCGGCCAGGACATAGGCGAACCCCGCGGCAAAATTGAACCACAGCACGAAGGGCACCACCGCGCCCATGTCCACCCCGCCGAACAGGGCCCTGCCGCCCGAAACCACGGTCAGCAGGCCGAAGATCACCGCGATGGCGGCGGAGATGGTCAGGACTCGGGGTCTGGCGGGCATGTCGAGGCTCCGGGATCAGGCGTCGGCAAGGCGGCCGTCGCGCAGGTGGATCAGGCGGTCGAAGCGGTCAAAGATCTTTTCGTCATGGGTGACGGTAACGATACAGGCCTCTTGCTCGACGGCAAGCCTGCGCAGCAGGTCCATCACCAGCCCGGCCCGCGCGCTGTCCAGCGCGGCGGTGGGTTCGTCGGCCAGAATGATGCGGGGGCGGTTGGCCAGTGCGCGGGCGATCGCCACGCGCTGGGCCTCGCCGCCCGACAGCAGCGCCGGCTTGACCGCCCGGCGGTGGCCGACCTCCAGATAATCCAGCAGTTCGCGCGCGCGGGCCCGGCCCTTGTCGACGGGCCAGCCGGCAAGGTCCAGCACGACCGCGACGTTTTCCTCGGCCGTCAGAAAGGGCAGCAGGTTGTGCGCCTGGAAGATGAAGCCGATCTTGTCCAGCCGGAGGCGCCGCAGGTCGCGCCGCAGCCATTTGCCGTCGAATACCGGCTCGCCGTCCAGCACCACCCGCCCGGCCGACGGGGCGAGGATGCAGCCGATGATATTGAGCAGCGTCGTCTTGCCCGAGCCAGAGGGGCCCAGCAGGGCGATCACCTCGCCGGCGCGCACCGTCAGATCGACCGAGCGCAGGGCATCGACGCGGGTCTCGCCCTCGCCGAAATGCTTGGCCACGCCCGAGACCTCGATAAGGGTGTCGCCCAGCGGCATGTCAGCTTCCCAGTGCGGTGGCCGGGTCCACCTTCATCGCCGCCCGCACCCCCAGCGCGGACGACAGCAGGCAGACAGCGGCGATGATCCCGGCCAGGACCATGGCGTTGAACGGCTCAAGCACCACGCGGCGGGGGAAATAGTCCTTGACCGTCAGGATCAGCGTCAGCCCGATGCCCCAGCCGGCGGCGCCAAGGATCAGCGCCTGCTGCACGATCAGCGCGACGATGGTCCGGTCGGGCGCCCCGATCAGCTTGAGCGTGGCGATCTGTTTCAGCTTTTCCATGGTCATCGTGTAGATGATCAGCGCGATCACCACCGCGCTGACCGACAGCAGGATGCCCAGGAACAGTCCGATCTGCCGGCGCGCCTTGTCCACCACCGAAACCAGCAGCAGTTCTTCCTGTTCGGCCTGGGTCATCGCCGCAAGGTGTTTCCACTGGCGCACGGTCGTGGTCAGCAGGGCGACATCGGCATCCGGCGCCATGCGGGCGATGACGGCGGCGACCGAGGCGGATTTCACGGAAATGGCCCCGCGCGCGGCCTGCACCCGCTGCGCGGCCGGGTCCAGTTCGGTTTGCAGCGCCATCGCATCGGCAAGCGTCGCATAGACCGCCGGATCGCCGCCCGAGTTCATCGCCCCCTCGACCAGCCCGACCACGGTAAAGCGGTTGCGCCCCAGGCGGATGGTTTCGCCGGGCACGAGGCCGGTCTTGCGGTCGGCGACCAGTTCGAAATGGGTGGCGCCGATGCCGCGGCCCTCGGCGATTGCCCGCGGCCCGCCGGGGCGGCCCGGCTCGTAGCCGATGACGTAAAGCCGCAGGGTGCGCCCGGCATGGGCGGTCTCGACGTTCTGGTAGTTGACCGCCCCGGCCTCGGCCACGCCGGGCATCCGCGCCACCGCGTCGCGGGTGTCGGCCGGAATGCTGGAGCTTTCGGCAAAGGGGCCCTTGGTGCCGGCCTCGACCACCCAGACATCGGCCGCCGGCGCCTTGACCACCGCCAGCGCGTCCGAAACCAGCCCGTTGTAAATGCCGATCATTGCCAGGACGACCGTCATCAGCAACCCCAGCCCGAAACAGGTAAGGACAAAGCGAAACAGCCCGTGGCGGATATCCTTGAGCGCAAGGTTCACGACGCGTCCCCCAGACGTGCGCGCCGGCCCTCGGTCGCGGATTTCGGGGGCGCGGCCACGATCTCGGTCCCGTCGGGCAGGCCGCCGGTGACCTCGACCCGGCCAAGGTCGTCGCGGGCGCCAAAGGTCAGTTCCGCCCGGGCAAGCCGCCCGTCCCGCACCACCCAGACCGTGCCGCGATGCCCGTCGAAGCCGGTGATCGCCACCTCGGGCACCATCAGCGCGGTGGGGCGGGTGCCGGTCAGGATGCGCACCTCGGCCTGTTCGCCCAGGAACATTCCCGCCGGGCAGTCGGTGCAGGTCAGCCAGACCCGGCGTTCCTCGTTCACCCGGTCGCTTTCGATGCCGATGCGGGCAATGGTGCCGTGGAATTCGGCCGAAGGCTGCGACCGCAACCGGATCGTGCCCGGCTGGCCCGGGGCAAGCTGGCCGGCGCGTTCCTCGTCGACATAGGCCTGGATCCAGATCGTGGCCGGGTCGATCAGGGTGAAAATCGGGTCGCCGGCCTTGACCACCGTTCCTGCCTCGGCCTGGCGGGCGACGATCAGTGCGTCATAGGGGGCCACCAGGCGATGGTGGGCCAGCAGGGATTTTTCCTGCTGCAAGGCCGCGGTGGCGTCCAGCCCCTGCGCCCGGATCAACGCCAGGTCGGCCTCGGCCACGGCCAGGTCGGCGCGGGCCACGTCCTCGTCGCGCTGGGTTTCCTCGGCGCGCTGGACCGAGGCGACATCGCGCTGCGCCAGCCCCTGCTGGCGGCGGTTCGCTGCCTCGCGCTGCGCCAGCACGGCGCGGGCGCGCATGACCGCCGCGTCGGCCTTGGCAAGGCCGGCCTCGTTCGCGGCCACCGCGGCGTGGGCACGGGCCACGCGGGCCTCTTGCTCGGCCGAATGAAGGGTGGCGAGTTCCTGCCCCCGCACCACGCTGTCCCCGGCGTCGGCGGAGAGCCGGGTCAGGGCGGCCCCCACCTCGAAGCCGACGCGGCTGAGGATCCGCGCCTCGACGGTGCCCAGCCCGTAGATGCGCAGGGCCACGTCGCGTTCGGGCCGGACCACCGCCACCTTCAGCGGGCGCTCGGTGAAAAACAGAAAGCCGGCGCCGACCGCGGCCGCCAGAACGATACCCGATAGCCAGACACGCCGCATCGCCTATTCCCCTTCCGCAGCCAGAAGCCCGCATTGCACATCGAACAGCCGCAGCCCTTCGTCACGCAGGGCAAAGTCGCGCGCGCCCAGGACCCAGCGGATCGCCACCCCCTGGACGACCGCGGTCAGCAGCACCGCCGCATCGTCCGCCGCAACATCGTCGCGCAGCAGTCCTGCGGCCTGCCCGGCGCCGATTTCCTGCGCCAGCAGGTTGCGAAAGGACATGAGCGTGCGGTGAAACGTGCCGCGCAGTTCCGCGTTGGTGACGTTCAGTTCGCGCGAGAACAGCAGCATCGGCAGCGCCGGGGTCGCGGCGATCTGCGCGAATTGCGCGGCGATCAGCGCGCGCAGCCGGGCCAGCGGGCTGCCGTCGGGGCGCAGGGCGTCGTCCCAGGCCGTTGCCAGCCCTTCGGCCACATGCTCGGCCACGGCCTGCCAAAGCGCGGCCTTGGTCGGGAAATGCCGGAACAGCGCCGCTTGCGTCACCCCGATCGCCGAGGCCGCCGCCCCGGTCGTCACCCGGTCCGGCCCGATCCTGTCGGCCAGGTCAAGGACGGCGGCGACGATTTCGGCCTTGCGAAGCTCTGCCGGCTTGCGCATGGGGTGCCCTGCTGGTTAGTGAGCGGTCACAAACATATTTATGCCGATCCGGGCATCATGTCAATTGCCGGAATCGGGGACAACGTTGCGTTTTCCCGGGCTTCTTTTCCATGCCGGTTTTGACTGTTCGGCGGAACTCGTTGACGCTTGTCGTGCGGTCATGCTGTTGTTCATTCAGCCCCTGATTGCGCTGAATGATTTGATCCCGGAGATACCCATGTGCCAGCTGTGCGTTGAAACCATCGTCAGCACGGGGGCGATTCATTTCTGTCATTGCAGCAGCCCCGAGACCCTGGCCGCGATGCGCCGGATCGAGGCCGATATTTCCCGCCGCCAGATGCTGGGCGGCATGGCGGCTGTCGTCGGCATGTTCGCGGGCTTTGGCCTTGCCCCCAGGGAACTGCGGGCGCAGGGCGCCGGGCGCCCCCTGCTGCTGACCAACCTGAGGTTTTTCGACGGCAATACCCTGTCGTTGCAGGACGGGGTCGAAATCCTGATCGACGGCGGGCGCATCGCCGCGCTGCCTGCCGCGGGGCAGGGCCCGGCCGAGGCAGAACGGATCGACTGCGGCGGGCGCACGGTGATCCCCGGCCTGATCGACAGCCACTGGCATACCACTCTGGCCTCGGTCAGCCAGCTTGCCGCCATGACGCAGGACATCGGCTTCATGCACCTGATGGCCGGCAAAGAGGCGGGCAGCACGCTGATGCGCGGCTTTACCACGGTGCGCGACGTAGGGGGGCCGGCCTTCGGGCTGAAGGCGGCGGTGGATCGCGGCGTGGTCACCGGGCCGCGTATCTTCCCCGCCGGGGCGATCCTGTCGCAGACCTCGGGGCATGGCGATTTCCGCTTGCAGAACAGCTTGCCGATGATGCCCTCGGACCCCGCGGACTATGCCACGCAACAAGGCGTTTCGGCGCTGGCCGACGGCGTTCCCGAGGTGCTGCGCCGCACGCGCGAGCAGCTGATGAAGGGCGCCAGCCAGATCAAGATCACGGCCGGCGGCGGGGTCGCATCGCAATACGACCCGCTGGAATCGCTGCAATTCACCGAGGCCGAGATGCGCGCGGCGGTGGATGCCGCCAGCGACTGGGGCACCTATGTCTGCGCCCATGTCTACACCTCGCCCGGGATCCGGCGCTGCATCGCCGCCGGGGTGAAGTCCATCGAACATGGCCAGCTTGCCGACGAGGATACGGTGCGGATGATGGCCGATACCGGAACGTGGTGGTCGATCCAGCCGTTCCTGGCCGATGAGGACGCCAACAAATACAGCGACCCCAAGGCCATCGCGGCGCAGAAGCAAGTGGCCGAGGGCACGGGGCGCGCCTTTGAATGGGCGGACAAGCACAAGGTGAACTGGGCCTTCGGCACCGATATCCTTTACGGAGGCGGTGAAAGCCAGGGCCGGCAACTGGCCAAGCTGGCGCGGTTCATGTCGCCCCTGGCCGCATTGCACCGCGCCACCGGCGCCGCCGGAGATCTGCTGGCCATGTCGGGCGGGCGGGCGCCCTATGACGGGCGGCTGGGCGTGATCGCCGAAGGGGCGCTGGCCGACCTGCTGGTGATCGACGGCGACACCGAGGCCAGCCTCGACTGGCTGAACGACAGTGAGAACCTGCGGCTGATCGTCAAGGACGGCCGTATCTTCAAGAACAGCCTGTAAGGATGAACAGCATGATGCGCAGCTTCCTGGCCGGGGCGGCCCTGGTCCTTTCCGCGGGCGCGCCCGCCATGGCGCAGGACTGGTCGGGGCAGATCACGCCCTATGTCTGGGCGGCGGGGGTAGGCGGAGACATCACGCCCTTTGCCGGCGCCCCGACCCTGTCCATCGACAGCTCTGTCTCAGAGGTGCTCAAGGATACGGATGGCGCCTTTTTCCTGTCCGGCTTTGCCCGGCGCGACCGGCTGGTCGTCATGGGGGACCTGAGCTGGTCGTCGAGTTCCAGATCGGGGACCGTGCCGCCGGGCCTGCCGGCCGACGGCAAGCTGACGCAGCGTTCGCTGACCCTGCTGGCGGGGTGGCGCGCGGCCGCCGACGACCGGGTGACGGTGGACCTGCTTGCCGGCGCCCGCGCCTGGCATATCAAAAGCAGCGTGACTGCGGCGGGCGGGATGATGCACGCCGCGCCCGGCAAGGATTTCGTCGATCCGATCCTGGCGATCCGCGGCAATTTGACACTGGCCCCACAATGGTCGGCCATTCTGTACGCCGATGTGGGCGGTTTCGGCGTTGGGTCGGAAAGCACCAGCCAGGTCGTTGTCACGGTGAACTATCAGGTGAATGAAAACCTGTATGTTTCCGCGGGTTACCGGCAGCTGAACGTCGACTACCGCAGTGGCGGCACCAAGGTGGACGTGACGATGGCCGGCCCGCTTCTGGGCGCGACCTGGCGTTTCTAAGGAGAATGACGATGCTGCGTTACCTGACCACAGCCCTTGCGCTGGCCGCCCTGACCGTGGCCCCCGCGGCCGAAGCCTGCACCCGCGTGGTCTATCAGGGCCCCGAGGGTCGCGTGCTGACCGCCCGCACCATGGACTGGAGCATGCCGATGCTTTCCAACCTGTGGGTGTTCCCGCGCGGCATGGCGCGCAACGGCGAGGCGGGGCCGCGCTCGCTGGAATGGACCACGAAATACGGCAGCCTGGTCGTCTCGGGTTATGACATCGCCACGGTGGACGGCATGAACGAGGCCGGGCTGGTGGCCAACATGCAGTGGCTGGTCAGTTCCGCTTACCCCGAGGATGACGGGGCGACGCCGCAGCTGTCCATGTCGCTTTGGGCGCAGTATTTCCTGGACAACTATGCCACCGTGGCCGAGGCGGTGGCGGATCTGGCGGCCAATCCCTTCCATGTCGTCACCAAGGACGTGCCGATGCAGCCGGGGCGCCTGACCACGGTGCATCTGTCGCTGTCGGATGCCAGCGGCGACAGCGCCATCCTGGAATGGCTGGACGGAGAGCTGGTGATCCATCACGGGCCCGAATTCAACGTGATGACCAACGATCCGCCCTATGACCAGCAACTGGCGCTGATCGGTTACTGGCAGGGGGTCAACCCGCGCGAGATGCTGCCCGGCACCACCCGCGCCGCCGACCGCTTTGTGCGCGCGCGCACCTATATCGACATGGTGGTGCAGTCGGACGACCCGCGCGAGGCCGCGGCGGCAGCCTTCAGCGTGATCCGCAACGTTTCGGTTCCCTACGGGATCAGCACGCCCGATTCGCCCAACCTGTCCACGACGCGCTGGCGGGTGGTGGCCGACCAGAAGGACCGGCTGTTCTATGTCGAATCCGCGATCTCGCCGAATGTGTTCTGGGTCGATCTGAAGAATCTGGACTTTTCCGAAGGCAGCGACGTGCGCTGGCTGGACCTGAAGATGGACATGTCCGCCATCCACTCTGGCGAGGTCTCGGACCAGTTCACCGTCGCCGAGCCGTTTCCCTTCGAGCCCGCCGACTAAGCAGGGATGACCATGCGGGGGCAGGGGCGCGCAAGTCGCGGCCCTGCCGGTGTCGGTGCCGGTGTCAGTGCCGGGCGCGGCGCGCCGGTTGGCCCCGCGGCGCGATCAAAGCCGGACGAGCTGCTTGCCGTGGTTGCGCCCCGACATCATTCGCAGGAAAGCCTCGGGGGCGGCCTCGATCCCGTCCAGGATATCCTCGCGGAATTGCAACTGCCCCTGCCGGTGCCATTTCAGCAGCCGGGCAAAGGCCTCGTTGCGGCGGTGCCACCAGTCAAAGACGACCAGCCCCTGCACCGTGGCGCGGGTCACGATCAGGCGGTTGCTGGACCGCAGGCCGATGTCCTCGGACGCGGGCCTGTCGATGACCGCGATGCGCCCGACGATGGCGACCCGCGCGAAATTGGCCAGGTTGGCCAGCACCGCATCGTGGATCGGCCCGCCGGTGTTGTCGAAAAAGACGTCCACCCCCTCGGGGCAGGCCGCGGCGACGGCGGCCGGCAGGTCGGGTGCGGTGCGGTAATTGATCCCGGCGTCGAAGCCGATCGAGCGGCAATATTCCAGCTTGTCGTCGCTGCCGGCGATGGCAACTACCCGCGCGCCCGCAAGCCGGGCGATCTGCCCGGCAATCTGCCCGACCGCACCCGAGGCAGCGGAAACCACCACCGTATCGCCGGGTTTCGGGCGGCCGATTTCGAGCACGCCGATATAGGCGGTCAGCCCGGGCATCCCCAGCCATGACAGGGCGGCCTGAGGCGGGGTGTCGGGCAACACCCGATTCGCCGCATTGGTCCCCCCCAGGTCAGGAGAGATCACCGCATATTCCTGCCAGCCGAGATTCATCGATTCGACCAGCTCGCCCACCTGCCAGCCGGGGTGTTCCGAGGCGACGACCCGGCCCACGCCGCCGCCGTGCATGATTTCGCCAGGACGGACCCCGGCGGTATAGTTCTGTGCCGGGCTCATCCGCCCGCGCATATAGGGGTCCATCGACAGCCACAGCGTCTGAACCAGAATCTGGCCCTGATCCGGGGTGGGGACCGGGGTCTGGACCAGCCGGAAGTTTTCGGCACGGGCCGGCCCTTGGGGATGGCTGGCCAGAACCCAGCCTCGGTTCATGCTCATGCTGTTGTCCTTTCCGTCCGGTAAAGTCGCGGGAACCTGCGCGACAGGCCGCGCCCGGGGGCGGGTGGCGGCCATGCGCGGCTTCATGCTGCCCGCAAGGTTGGGGCGGCCGCATGGGTATTTGAGCCAGAAAGAAGCCCCGTGGCCAGAGAGTGCCGCGGGGCCTTGTCGTGCGGCCGGGAAAAAGGGCGGCGGGGGGAAGGGCTGCCGCGTCAGCGCCCCCGCGACAGCGCGGCGACGCCGGTGCGGGCGACCTCGGCCAGGCCCAGCGGGCGCATCAGGTCGGCGAAGGCGTCGAGTTTCTCGGGCGTGCCGGTGATTTCGAACACGAAGCTTTCCAGCGTGGAATCGACGACATTGGCGCGGAAGATGTCGCTGATCCGCAGCGCCTCGACCCGTTTTTCGCCGGTGCCGGCTACCTTGAACAGCCCCAGTTCACGCTCGACCGAGGCGCCTTCGACCGTCAGGTCGTGGACCTCGTGCACCGGGATGATCCGGCTGAGCTGCGCCTTGATCTGTTCGATCACCGCCGGGGTGCCGCGGGTGACCAGCGTGATGCGCGAGGTGTGGCCGGTGTGGTCCACCTCGGCCACGGTCAGGCTGTCGATGTTGTAGCCGCGCCCCGAAAACAGCCCGATGACGCGGGCCAGGACCCCGGCCTCGTTATCGACGATCACGGCCAGCGTGTGCCGTTCCTCGCCCCCGGCGTGATAGTCGCGCAGGTCGTAGGCCGAATGGCTGGACGCGCCGCGTTCGATCTTGAGTGCAGACATGACGCCCCCCCCTTACACCAGCACCGCGCCGTCGGACTTGATCGCGGAGCCGATGTCGTCGGCCGCGATCTCGTCGCCCAGCAGCATTTCGTTATGCGGCTTGCCCGACGGGATCATCGGCAAGCAGTTCTCGTGTTTTTCCACCAGCACGTCGAGGATGAAGGGGCAGTCGCTGTCGATCATCTCGCGGATGGCGTCGTCGAGTTCAGCCGGGTCGGCAACCTGCCGGCCCTTGCAGCCAAAGGCCTCGGCCAGCTTGACGAAATCGGGCAGGCTTTCGGACCAGCTTTGGCTGTAGCGTTCGCCGTGCAGCAATTGCTGCCACTGGCGCACCATGCCCAGCCGTTCGTTGTTCAGGATGAACTGCTTGACCGGGGCGCGGAACTGCACGGCGGTGCCCATTTCCTGCATGTTCATCAGCCAGCTGGCATCGCCCGCGACGTTGATCACCAGCGCCTCGGGGTGGGCCACCTGCACGCCGATCGAGGCCGGCAGCCCGTAACCCATGGTTCCCAGCCCGCCCGAGGTCATCCAGCGGTTCGGCTGATCGAAATGCAGGAACTGCGCCGCCCACATCTGGTGCTGGCCGACCTCGGTGGTGATGTAGCGGTCGCGGCCGGCGGTCAGCGCCTCAAGCCGTTCCAGCGCGTGCTGCGGCTTGATCAGCTTGTCCGAGCCCTTGTAGGCCAAGCAGTTGCGCGCCCGCCACTGTTCGATCTGCGCCCACCATTGTTGCAGGGCGGGGTTGGTCTTGCGACCGCGGGCCTTCCAGATCTTCAGCAGGTCTTCCAGCACATGGCCCACGTCGCCGACGATCGGCACATCGACCCGGATCACCTTGTTGATCGAGCTGGGGTCGATATCGACATGCGCCTTGACCGAGCCGGGACTGAAATCCGCCACCCGCCCGGTGATGCGGTCGTCGAAGCGCGCGCCCAGGTTGATCATCAGGTCGCAGCCGTGCATGGCCATGTTGGCCTCATACAGGCCGTGCATCCCCAGCATCCCCAGCCAGCTTTTGCCGCTGGCCGGATAGGCGCCCAGCCCCATCAGCGTCGAGGTCACGGGGAATCCGGTGGCGTCCACCAGTTCGGTCAGCAGCTGACTGGCCGCGGGCCCCGAGTTGATGACGCCGCCGCCGGTGTAGAACACCGGGCGCTCGGCCTTTTCCATCAGCTCGACCAGCCGGGTGATCGCGGCGCTGTCGCCCTTGCGCGGCGGCTGATAGCGCGGCGGCGCGATCTGTTTCGGGCCGACATAGGTGCCGGTGGCGAACTGCACGTCCTTGGGAATGTCGATCAGCACCGGCCCCGGCCGCCCCGAAGTGGCGACGTGAAAGGCCAGGTGCATCGTCGCGGCCAGGCTGTCGGTATCGTTCACCAGCCAGTTGTGCTTGGTGCAGGGGCGGGTGATGCCGACGGTATCGGCCTCTTGAAACCCGTCGGTGCCGATCATGAAGGTGGGGACCTGCCCGGTCAGCACCACGATCGGGATCGAATCCATCAGCGCGTCGGTCAGCCCGGTCACCGCGTTGGTCGCCCCCGGCCCCGAGGTCACCAGCACCACCCCCGGCTTGCCGGTGGAACGCGCATAGCCCTCGGCCATGTGGACGGCACCCTGCTCGTGGCGCACCAGGATATGCTTGATATCGTTTTGCTGGAAAATCTCGTCGTAGATGGGCAGGACCGCGCCGCCGGGATAGCCGAATACGGTATCGACGCCCTGATCGCGCAGTGCCTCGACCACCATTCTTGCACCCGTCATGCTTCGGGACATCTCCCACCCCCTGTTTGCGAAAAAGTTGCGGCAAAGCGGCAGGGCTCTGCTGCGCTGCCGCAAGCTAGTCGCCGAGTTCGGGCGGGTCAATGCCACGTTTTGGGGAAAATGCCGCAATTTCCGGGTCTGGCGCAAGAAAATTACACAAGGGCGGCGCGCAGAGCAACCTGTGGTCGTGCAGCCGGCCGTTTCCGGGCGCTCAGGGCAGGTGGATTCGCGCCACCTGCTCGACGATCGGGTCCACGGACAGGGGGTGGGCCTCGTCCTCGTGATCCTCGGGGCGGCCGATGTCCTGCCAGACGCCGCCCTTGTGGATTTCCAGCGCGCCAAAGGCGGCCTTGTAGGCCATCTTGCGGCTGCCGGGCACCCAGTAACCCAGATAGACATAGGGCAGCCCGGCCGCCCGCGCCATCTCGACGTGATCGAGCACCATCCAGGTGCCCAGGCTGTCGGCGCGGCGGTCGGGGTCGTAAAAGCTGTAGACGAGGCTCAGCCCGTCGT
>JAZIHR010000051.1:0-17633 GCA_036678445.1 Alphaproteobacteria bacterium | reverse complement strand
GGGTGGGGCTGCCGGCGCGCTTGCGTCGCGGTCGGAGCCTCCGGCGGGGATATTTGCGGACAGAAGATTTCGCCTCCTTTGCGCAATCTGCGCCGGTTGCGGCTATACTGCCGGCAGGGAGTGGCCGAATCATGCAGACACGCCATCACGCCGACCTCGTGATCGAGCGGACGCGCGCGTCCGACGACCTGACCCCTTTGACCGCAAGCTGGCGGCGTTCGGCGCTGCGCCACGGGCTGGATCCGGCGGCGGCGCTGCGGGCGCCCCGGCTGACCGGGGCCGAGCTGGCGCTGCGCCGCGAGGCGCTGGAGCGGCTGCTGCATGTCGCCGCGGCCCCCATCGACGAACTGTTCCGGCTGGTCGGCAGCTCGGGGTGCGCGGTTGCCCTGACCGATGCGCAGGGGATCGTTCTGGACCGCCGCGCCGCCCCCGCGGACGAACGGGATTTCGATGGCTGGGCGCTGGCGGCCGGCGCGGACTGGTCCGAAGCCGCGCAGGGCACCAACGGCATCGGCACCTGCCTGGCCGAGGGGCGCGGCGTGGTGATCCACCGGGACGAGCATTTCCTGTCCTCGAACATCGCGCTCAGCTGCATCGACGCGCCGATCCACGGGCCAGAGGGGCAGTTGCTGGCCGCGCTGGACGTGTCGAGCGTGCGCGAGAATGACACGCGCGAACTGACCGCGCTGATCGCCGCCACCGTCGGGCAGTATGCGCGGCGGATCGAGGCCGCGTGGTTCCGCGCCGCCTTTCCGGGCACGCGGACCGTGGTGGCTGGCGAGGGGATCGAGGCGCTGGTCGCGGTGGACCGCGACGACCTGGCCGTCGGCGCCACCCGCGCGGCCCGCCGGGCGCTGGGGCTGCCGAAGGTCGGGGCGCTACAGCCGCAGCCATTGTCGGATCTGCTGGCCCGCGCGCAGGGCCGGGACACCGAGCCGGGCGGCTTTGACCGGGCCGAGCGCGCGGCGGTGATGCGGGCGCTGGCGCGGTCGGGCGGGAACGTCACCGCGGCCGCCCGCGCGCTGGGGGTGGGGCGCGCCACGCTTTACCGGCGGATGCAGCGGCTGGGAATCTCCGCTCTTTCCCCCGGACAGTCCCGGGATTGAGACAGTCCTGCCGATGAAATCCCGTGCCGCTGTTGACCGGGCGCGCCCCCATCCCGCAGCATGATGGCGCCCGGATGCGAGGAGCCGGGCCGTATCGCTTTCAAGGGGAGGAGCAGCCATGCCCAACGATCAGGCGCATGAGTTCAAGGGCGTCGGCGTGATGCCGTTCGCCAGCCGCTATGACAACTACATCGGCGGCAAGTGGGTGGCGCCGAACGCCGGCCGTTATTTCGAAAACACCACGCCGATCACCGGCGCCAAGATGGGCGACATCGCCCGCTCGGATGCGTCGGACGTGAATGCGGCGCTGGATGCGGCCCATGCCGCTGCCGACCGCTGGGGCCGGACCAGCCCGCAGGAGCGCTCGCAGGTCCTGCTGAAGATCGCCGACCGGATGGAGCAGAACCTGGAGCTTCTGGCCACCGCCGAGACCTGGGACAACGGCAAGCCGATCCGCGAGACGATGGCCGCCGACGTGCCGCTGGCCATCGACCATTTCCGCTATTTCGCCGGGGTTCTGCGCGCGCAGGAAGGCACGCTGTCCCAGATCGACGACAACACCGTCGCCTATCACTTCCACGAACCGCTGGGCGTGGTGGGCCAGATCATCCCGTGGAACTTTCCGCTGCTGATGGCCTGCTGGAAACTGGCGCCGGCGCTGGCGGCGGGCAACTGCGTGGTGCTGAAGCCGGCCGAACAGACCCCGGCCTCGATCATGGTGTGGATCGACACGATCGGCGACCTGCTGCCGCCGGGCGTGCTGAACATCGTCAACGGGTTCGGGCTTGAGGCCGGCAAGCCGCTGGCTTCGTCGCCCCGCATCGCCAAGATCGCGTTCACCGGCGAGACCTCGACCGGGCGGCTGATCATGCAATACGCGGCCGAAAACCTGATCCCGGTCACGCTGGAACTGGGCGGCAAGTCGCCCAACGTGTTCTTTGCCGACGTCGCGCGCGAGGATGACGAGTTCTTCGACAAGGCGCTGGAAGGCTTTGCGATGTTCGCGCTGAACCAGGGCGAGGTCTGCACCTGCCCGTCGCGCGTGCTGATCCAGGAATCGATCTATGATCGCTTCATGGAAAGGGCGGTGGCACGGGTGCAGGCGATCAAGCAGGGCGACCCGCGGCAGGCCGACACCATGATCGGGGCGCAGGCCAGCAAGGAGCAGCACGACAAGATCATGTCCTACATGGACATCGGCCGCAGCGAGGGCGCCGAGGTGGTGACCGGGGGCGAGGCCGCCGATCTTGGGGGCGAACTGTCCTCGGGGTATTACATCAAGCCCACGATCTTCCGCGGCAACAACAAGATGCGGGTTTTCCAAGAGGAAATCTTCGGCCCCGTGGTCTCTGTCACCACCTTCAAGGACGAGGCCGAGGCCCTGCAGATCGCCAACGACACGCTTTACGGGCTGGGCTCGGGGGTGTGGAGCCGCGACATGAACACCTGCTACCGCATGGGTCGCGGGATCAAGGCCGGCCGGGTCTGGGTGAACAACTATCACGCCTATCCGGCGCATTCGGCCTTTGGCGGCTACAAGCAGTCGGGCATCGGGCGCGAGACCCACAAGATGATGCTGGACCACTATCAGCAGACCAAGAACATGCTGGTCAGCTATTCGCCCTCGAAGCTGGGCTTTTTCTGATGCGATTTGCGCCGCGGGTCATTCCCGCGGCGCAGCCCCCTAGCGCAGCCCCTGCAACGCGATGCCGCGCGCCGCGGCGGGGGACAGGCGCTGGCGCAGGTCGGCGCTGACCTGTTCAGGCAGATACAGGTAGTCCCAAGAATACTGTCCCATGCGGAACAGCGCGGCGAAATCCCCGACCTCGACCGCGCCATCGACGAAATTGCAGATCCCCTCGGCCCGCAGTTCGCCGATCATGCGGTTGGCGTGGACCGGGGTCATCCCGCAGGCCTCGCCCAGGTCGCTTTGGGTCAGCGGCAGTTCGAAACGATCGGTCCCGCACAGGCCGCGCACATACTGGCGCACCAGCATTTCGCTGAAGAAATTGGCGATCCGGGCCAGCCCCGGCAGGCGCCCGATGCGGAAGATCCAGTAGCGGCTGATTGCCGAATCAAGCAGGGTCAGCTGCCACATCCGGCACAAAAGCTCGGGCGCGGTGGTTTTCATCGCGACAAGCCGGTCATGGCCGATCGGTTGCAGCCTTACGCTGTTGATCGAATCGATGTCATGGTCCAGCCGGCCCAGAGCAAAGGCGCTGAGTCCGGCGAAATCGCCCGGGATCAGGATCCCGATGAACTGCCGCCGCCCGGAACGGTCCAGCCGGTACCGCGCGGCAAAGCCGCTCTGGACGTAAAGCGCCCCGGCACCGGCGGCATTGGCCCGCAGGATCCGCTGTCGCGGGTTCAGCTGTCGCGGCGTACCCATCGCTGCGGAAAGCTGCGCCGCGGCCCCCTGGTCGAACAACCCGGGGTAGGCCAGGTGAAGTTCCATCGTCAGACCCGCCTCTTCGAAATCTGAATACCACCTTGACAGGAACAATTCATGACGGGGTCGCCATGTCAAATTCGCCGGTTACAAGATTGCCAATATGCAGATCAGGTCGCCTCGGTTCAATGCGGCAGCGACGAATCCCGGTCAAGTTTTACCAGAAGCCCTGAAACAGTTCGGATTGTCCGCCACAGGCGCCCATCCCGGCAAGGGTTTCGTCGCTGGTGTCCAGGCTGGCCATCGGCACCGCCAGCATGATCCGCAGCCCATGCGGGGTGAATTCCCAGTCGGCGCGGCCATCCAGCTGATATGCCAGCAGATTTTCCATCACTGTCGCGCCGAAGCCCCGCCGGTGCGGCGGTGGCAGCTCGCCGCGTTCGGTCCAGTCGATCCGCAGCCTGGGGCCGCCGTCCGCGGTGTCGTCGATTCGCCAGCCGATATGCAGCTGCCCGCCGTCCTCGCTGCCCAGCACCCCGTGCTGGAACGAGTTGGCGACCATTTCCTGGATCACCAGCCCCAGCGTCTGGGCGGCGATCGCCGGCAGGGTGATCTGCGGACCGCTGATCAGCCGGGCGCCGCCGCCGTGATAGGCGCCCTGCGCCTCTAGCTCGTCCTCGATCAGCCCGCGCAGGGTAAAGGTCTGGTCGGGGTTGCGCATCAGCGCACCGATGACGCGGTGGATGCAGTCCAGCCGGGTTTCCAGGTGCAGGACGTAATCTTCCAGACTTTCAGCGGTTTCGGCCGAGCGGCGGACCACCGAGCGCACCAGCAGGATCGAGTTGGTGATGTGGTGCATAAGCCGATGCAGCAACGCCTCGGGGTCGCGTTCGGTCGGGATGGCGGTGCCTATATGTGACCCCAGCCCGGCATTCCTGTCGGCAAGGGACGCTCCGGACGAGGGCGGGCGCGGTTGCATCGGGTTTCTCCTTCGGAAAACCAGCCTTGCGCGTAAGCCGGCCGGCTTCAACCGTGCGTCGATGGAATCACGGTAAAGTCAGACAGATTCACATTGTAATTTGTATGATGTGACGTTGGGTCACTTTCAGGCCGGCGATTTCCGGCCCCGGCACAGCCCCTGCTGGCGGCCGCGCCGGGGCGTTCGCGGGAGCTTTACGGCGGCCGGGAAACCGGTCCCTTACCGGCCCCTTACGCGGCTGCGGCCCCGCACCAGGTCGCCGGCATCAACCCGCGCAGCGCGTTGCCGACCCATAGCCGCACGCGGGGCAGGTCGGCGGCGGGCAGGGTTTCCTCGTGGCAGGCGCCGCTGGCCAGCAATTCGGCCCGCAGCACCCCCGGCAGCAGCCCGCAGCCCAGCGGAGGGGTGCGCAGCCCCGCGCCGCGATCGAAGAACAGCGTGGTGATGGTGCCGTCGCAGACCTCGCCGCGTTCGTTCACGAACAGCACCTCGTCCAGGCCGTCGGGCAGGGCGGCGCGGGCGCTGTCGTAGGCCGCGCGGCGGGTGGATTTGATCCGCAGCCACGGGTCAGCCGAATCCAGCCGCGCCGCCGCCAGCCCCAGCCGCCATTCGGGGGGCGAGGGCGGCAGCGGCGCGCGCGTTACCTCGACCGTGCCGGCCCGGTCCAGCGTCAGCCGCAGCCGCGCCGGTATCCCCGGCGGGGCCGTCAGCGCCGCGCGCGCGGCCGCGGCGTCGCAGCGCCAGCCCAGTGCCGCCGCCCCCGCCTGCAACCGCGCCAGATGCAGCGGCAGCCGCGGGCAGGTGGTGCCGTCCCACAGCACCGTCTCGATCAGGCGCAGCCCGGCGTCGTCAGCGCCTGCGCAAAGCGGGATTTCCACAGTGCTTCCTCCCATTCCGCGTCGGCGGTCGAATCCTGCACCACGCCGCCGCCGACATTCAGCGTGACCCGCCCGTCCGGCCAGACCGACAACGTGCGGATGGTGACCGAGAAACACCCCGCCCCGTCCGGCGCCATCCAGCCAAGCGCCCCGCAGTAGACTCCGCGGGGAAAGGGCTCGACCTCGCGGATGATTTCCATTGCGCGGATCTTGGGGGCGCCGGTGATCGAGCCGCAGGGAAACAGCGCCTGCATCAGCCCCGGCAGCCCGGCCGGCACGGCAAGCTGCCCGGTCACGCGCGAGCTCATCTGGTGGACGGTGGCGAAGCTGTCGATGGCGAACAGCTCGGGGACGCGCACCGTGCCGGGGCGGGAAATCCGCCCGATGTCGTTGCGCAGCAGATCGACGATCATCAGGTTCTCGGCCTGATCCTTTTCAGATGCCGCCAGCGCCGCGGCCAGCCCGGCGTCTCGCTGCGGGTCCGGGTCGCGCGGCGCCGTGCCCTTCATCGGCCGCGCCTCGATCCCGCCGCGCCCGTCAAGCCGGAAGAACAGCTCGGGCGAGCGCGACAGCACCACCGGCCCGCCCAGATCGGCAAGCGCGCCAAAACCGACCGGCTGGCGCGCGCGCAACGCCCCGTAAAGCGCGAGCGCCGAGCCTCGCAGCAGCCGCGATTCCAGCGGGAAGGTCAGGTTGACCTGATAGCAGTCGCCGGCGCTGATATGGTCCTGCACGCGCCGGAAGGCCGCGCCATGGTCCGCGCGGGACACCAGCGGCCGGAACGGGGCCAGCAGAACCTCGTCCCCGGGCAGCGCAAAGTCATCGGCAGGGCAGGGGGCGTCATGGACCGCCAGGGCCAGCAGCGGTCCGGACACCGCGGGGCACAGCGGCCGCAGCCGGTCCTCGAACGCATAGCCGGCTTCGTAGCCGATCCAGCCTGCGACCCATTTCCCCGACTGCCGCGCCTGCTCGGCCCGTTCAAGCGCGGGGATGACCTCGTCAAGGCGGCGGGCAAGGATCACCTCTTGCGCGTCACGAAACAGGACCGCCCGGCCGCCGGGACCGAATTCGCAGAAAATCACCCGTGCCTCCGCGAGGGACTGGCCCACCGGGGGCCGCTTCAACACGTCGGGATAATCCGCCGGACGCCCTGTGTATATAGACGGCTTTTCTGTTGCCCGCCGGGGCGGTGCCCGGGCGCTGCATGGGGGCCGGACCGGCGCGGCCCCGTTCGGCACCGGCGCCTTTCTGTCCGCGTCCTTGCCTGCGCCCCGGCCTCGGGGTCCGCGCCGGGTGGCGGCGGGCGCCTTTCAGGTCGCTGCCGCCCCGCTGAAATCGGCGCCGCAGGGGCCGGTCAGAAAGCCGTTCGACAGCCGCCCCAGCGGGGCCGAGCCGCGCAGGGTTCCGGCCAGCGCGGCGGGAGAGGTGTTGCCGGCGATCAGCGCGGCATAACCTTCCACGACCCCGGCGAAGTCGCGGCTTTGCGGGGACAGGCGCAAGGCGGATACCCCGGCGTCGCGCAGCGCCGGGACGTGCCAGGCGGCGGTGGCGGTGGACTGGCTGAGCGTCTGGATCCCGTTCACCGCAAGGAACGGCTCTCCGTCCAGGGTTTCCACGTCGCGGCCGTCGGGGTCCTCGCCGCAGACGAACTGGCAGCTGTCCTTGGCGCGGTCGTGCAGCCGCGCGTGATAGCAGCGCCCCGACACCGCCAGCGGCAGGCGGCCGTGGCCCCAGACCTCGATCGCCACGCCGCAATCGCGACCCTCGGCCGCCAGCACCGCCACCGATTCCAGCGGCAGTTCGGGCGGCAGGCAGATGCGGGTGGCGCCGCGGCGGGCCAGGAACTGCACCGTGCCGGTGTTGTAGACATTGACCAGCGGCCCGACCCAGAATTCGCGCCCCTCGGGCAGCAGTTGCAGGGCGGACAGGTCGTTGATCTCGACCGGCAGGCCAAGCTCGATCAGCTCGGCGGTCAGCTTGCGTTCGCGTTTGAGGGTAATCAGCGCCAGCGTGGTCAGCGCGACCTGCTTGCCGGCAGCCTGAAGCGTTTCAATCGCCGAGGGGATCTCGTTTTCCCAGAAGGGCAGGCGCTTGGAACAGACCAGCTCGCCCAGCACCACGCGGGCGGCCGGGGTCTGCGCCATGCGGGCATAGAAATCGCGCACGGTTTCGGCGGGCCAGAAGAACTGGTTGGGTCCGATCGTCAGGTCCATCGCCTTACCTCCAGGTCTTGGCATAGGCGCCGGTGGTGCCGGCCTGACCCTCGGCCAGCCGGGCCAGCGCGCCCTGCGGCAGTGGCAGGCCGGCGGCCTGCGCCTCGACCGCGGCGCGAAAGCTGCGCACCACCTCGGCCACATAAGCGCGGGAGCGCTGGCGGCCCTCGATCTTCAGCGCGGTGACGCCGGCCTGCGCCAGCGCCGGGATCAACTGCGTGGCGTCCAGACTGACCGGGTCCTCGAACACATGGCCGGTCTGCTGGCCCGAGGTAAAGCAGCCCTTGCACAGCGTCGGATAGGGGGCCGGCTGGCCTTTCGGCGTGCGGTGGATGGTGAAATCGCCCAGCCGGGCGCGCAGCCCGTCGGTTTCCTCGGAATAGACCACATGGCTGGCGGGCGAGCAGACCCCGTTCATGTTGGGTGAACGCCCGGTGGCGTAGGACGACAGCGAGCAGCGCCCCTCGGCCATGACGCACAGGCCGCCAAAGACGAAAACCTCGGTTTCCACGTCGATCTCGCGGTTGATGGCGCGGATTTCATCGACGGTCAGGACGCGCGGCAGCACCACCCGGCGCACACCGAAGGCCGAGGCGTAAAAGTTGATCGCGTCGGGGTTGGCGGCGGCGGCCTGCACCGACAGGTGCCGGCGCAGCTTGGGGTGGTGGGTGGCGGCGTGGTCCAGCAGACCAAGGTCGGCGAGGATCACCGCATCGGCCCCGGCGCTTTCCGCATTGGCCAGCGCCCGGTGCCACAGCGATTCACCCCCCGCGCGCGGAAAGGTGTTCAGCGCCACCAGCACCTTGGCGCCGCGGGCATGGGCATAGGCGACGCCCTCGGCCAGTTCCTCGGGCGAAAAGTTCAGCCCCGGAAAGTTGCGGGCGTTGGTTTCGTCGTTGAAGCCGCAATAGACCGCATGGGCCCCGGCATCGACTGCGGCGCGCAGAGAGGCGGGAGTGCCCGCGGGGCAGACCAGTTCCATCATGCGAAGAAGCCTCCGTTCCGGTCGTCGCGATGCAGGGGCAGGCCGCTGAGCCGTTCGACCCCGGCCAAGAGCCGCCGCAGCAGCGTGCCCGCCGGGCCGGACAGGCGGATCAGTTCCTCGGACAGGTCCAGTTCGGCGTCGTCCAGCGCGTTGCGCAGGGCCAACACGGCCTCGGTATCGCCCTCGATGGTCAGGTCGCGCGAAAAGAACAGCGCGTCGCCGTCGAAACGTCCGTGCAGCATCCCGATCAGCGCGGCGACCGGGCCGGCGATACGGGCATCGGCGTGGGGGGCGCGGTGGCGGCGATGGGCGCTGATGCGCGGCCCGGCCCCGGGGTCCAGCCAGAAGGCAAAGGGCAGGTCGGTCGGGTCGATCAGCACCTTGCGGTCGCGATAGGCGCCCAGCCGGCGCAGCAGCCCGGGGTGGCTGTCGGTCACCCGGCGCGCGAATTGCGTCAGCGCCACGCCCAGCAGCGGCAGCGGCAGCGGGCGCATGGCCAGCGCGATGGGGCGCGGACAGCGCGGCAGCTCGGTTCCGTCAAAGGTCATGTCGGTCCTTTCCAGTCCGGTGCAGGCTAGAACGCCGCAGGCGCCTGTTGCTTGATCTAAGCCAAACCGCCGCGGCCGGAACGATGCTAGCCGGGGGCAAGCCACGACCGGATGCCCGCTGTGAGAACCCTTCCCCCCTTTGCCGATCTGCGCGCGTTCCTGGACTGGAATCGCCAGCAGGGACAGGTTCTGCCGATCGCGCAGCCCGTGTCGGTGCGCCATGAAATGACCGCCGTGCAGTTGGCGGCACTGCGCGCGGGTGGGCCGGTGCTGCGATTTGACGCAGCCATGCTGGGCGACGGCCAGCCGGCCGGGATGCCGGTTGTCACCAACCTGTTCGCGGCGCCGGCGCGGGTGGCGGCGGGCATGGGGCTGACGCTGGACCAGGTGCCCGATTTCGGCGCCTTTCTTGCCGAACTGCGCAACCCGACCCCGCCCGAGGGGATGCGCGACGGGCTGTCGCGCTGGCCCATGCTGCGGGCGGCGCTGTCCACCAGGGCGCGGGTTCTGCGCGCCGGGCCGGTGCAGGCGCGGGTGGACGAGCGCCCCGACCTGACGGCGCTGCCGGTGCAGGTGCCTTGGCCGGGCGATGGCGGGCCGCTGATCACCTGGCCGGTGGTGGTGACGCGCCCCCATGGCAGCACCGCGCAGGACGTGGGGCGCTACAACCTTGGCGTCTATCGCGCGCAGGTGCTGGGGCCGGACCGGCTGATCATGCGCTGGCTGGCGCATCGCGGCGGCGCGGCCCATGCCCGCGGCTGGGAACGCGCCGGCCAGCCGATGCCGGTGGCGGTGGTGCTGGGCGCCGATCCGGCGACGCTGCTGGCCGCGGCGCTGCCCCTGCCGGAAACCGTGTCCGAAATGAATTTTTCCGGCGTCCTGCGCGGCGCGCGGACTGAGCTTGTCCCCGCCCGCACCGTGCCGCTGCTGGTCCCCGCCCGTGCCGAAATGGTGATCGAGGGCTGGGTCCACCCCTTTGAGACCGCGCCCGAGGGCCCCTTTGGCGACCACACCGGCTATTACAACGCCGTCGAGCCGTTCCCGGTCATGCGGGTTTCCGCCCTGACCCGGCGCGAGGATGCGCTGTATCTGTCCACCGTCACCGGCCGCCCGCCGGACGAGCCCTCGGTCATCGGCGAGGTGTTCAACGACCTTGCCCTGCCGGTGATCCGCCAGCAGATCCCGGAAATCCGCGACCTGTGGCTGCCTCCGGCGGCGTGTTCCTATCGCATCGGGGTCATTTCCATCGACAAGCGCTATCCGGGGCAGGCGCGGCGGGTGATGATGGCGGTCTGGGGGATGCTGGCGCAGTTCAGCTATACCAAGCTGCTGATCGTGGTCGATTCCGACATCGACGCGCGCAACTGGGATGACATCGCCTGGGCGCTGTCCACCCGCATGGACCCCGGCCGCGACCTGGTGGTTCTGGACCGCACGCCGATGGACTATCTGGATTTTGCCTCGCCGCTGGAAGGTCTGGCGGGCAAGCTGGGGATCGACGCGACCACCAAGATCGGCCCGGAAACCGCCCGTGAATGGGGGCAGGTGATGCGGCTTGACCCCGCGCATGAGGCGATGGCGGCGGACATCCTGTCCCGCGCCGGCATGGCGCCCGCGACACGCCCGCCCACGCTGCCCCGGCCGGGGATGATCCGATGACGGTGGTGCTGGGGGTGTCGGGGGCCTCTGGCGCGGCGCTGGCGCTGGCCTGCGCGCGGCAGTTGCAGGCGACGGGCGCAAGGGTCGAGCTGGTGGTGTCCCCGATGGGCAAGCGCACCCTGCGCGAGGAAATCGGGCCGGGCGCGCTTGACGAACTCTCCGCGCTGGTCGGCCATGTGCATCCGGCGGGGGATGTGGGGGCGACCATCGCCTCGGGGTCGTTTCCGACGCGGGGGATGATCGTCGCCCCCTGTTCGATGCGCAGCCTTGCCGCCATCGCCCACGGGCTGGACGACAACCTGCTGACCCGCGCCGCCAGTGTGCATCTTAAGGAACGCCGGCCGCTGGTGCTGCTGGCACGCGAGGCGCCGCTGACGCTGGCGCATCTGCGCAACATGACGGCGGTGACGGAAATGGGCGCGGTGGTGATGCCGCCGGTCCCGGCCTTTTACCTGCGCCCGCAAACCGTGGACGAGATCGTCCGCCAGATCGCCGCCCGGGCGGTCGATCTGCTGCGGCTGTCTCTGCCGCGCGCCGCGGCCTGGGGCGGGTCCGCCGCGCCGCCGGCCTGAGCGCCGCCACGGCGGCTATGCTTCATGTCCCGTCCCGCGGCTGCCTGCGGGGCGGGCAGGGGGCTGCCTGCGTCATGGCTCTTGAAATATGCAAATATTCGCATTATTGAATAAAGGAAGGCGCGCCCGCAGCGGGCAGCCATGCCGGGCAACAGCGACCGGCACCCATAACCGACATGAACCGCAGGAGCCAGACGACCAGATGACCCAAGCCCCTGAAGTGACCGGCTTTTACGAGGCGCGCACCGG
Source organism: Alphaproteobacteria bacterium (assembly GCA_036678445.1). Taxonomy (GTDB): domain Bacteria; phylum Pseudomonadota; class Alphaproteobacteria; order Rhodobacterales; family Rhodobacteraceae; genus Paracoccus. The sequence goes on along the minus strand of JAZIHR010000051.1, from coordinate 6,055 downwards.
CTCGGTGCAATATGTCGTCGCCGACCCCGCGACCAAGAAATGCGCCATCATCGACCCGGTGCTGGATTATGACGAGAAATCGGGCGCGACCGCAACGATCCAGGCCGACCGCATCCTGAAATTCATCGCCGACAAGGGATATGAGGTCGAGTGGATCCTCGACACCCACCCCCATGCCGACCACTTCACCGCCGCCGATTACCTCAAGCGCAAGACCGGCGCGCCCACCGCCATCGGGGAAAAGGTGGTCGAGGTGCAGAAGCTGTGGAAAGGCTTCTACAACTGGCCCGATTTTCCGGCCGACGGTTCGCAATGGGACAGGCTGTTCGCCGAGGGCGAGACCTTCAGCGTCGGCAGCATCCCGGCGCGGGTGATGCTGTCGCCGGGGCACACGCTGGCCTCGGTCACCTATGTGATCGGCGACGCGGCCTTTGTGCATGACACGCTGTTCATGCCCGACAGCGGCACCGCCCGCGCCGATTTCCCCGGCGGCGACGCGCATGTGCTGTGGAAGTCGATCCAGGACATCCTGGCCCTGCCGGACGAGACCCGCATCTTCACCGGCCACGACTATTGTCAGGGCGGGCGGGCGCCGGAATGGGAATCCACCGTGGCCAAGCAAAAGGCCGCCAACTGCCACATGTCGAAATACCTGACCGAGGCCGATTTCGTCGCCGCCCGCGAGGCGCGCGACAAGACCCTGCCGATGCCCAAGCTGATCCTGCACGCGCTACAGATCAACACCAATGCCGGGCGCCTGCCCGAACCCGAGGCCAACGGGCGGCGTTACCTTAAAATCCCGCTCGACCTGCTTGAAGCGGCCTGGGACTGAGCGCCGGATATCGGGAAAAAGGAGACCGGAAATGCAGGCGAATATTGGATATACCGAACGGATCGCGCGGCTGGTTGCCGGCGTGGTGCTGGTGCTGCTGCCGTTCCTGCTTGGCTGGGCGGCGACATGGACATGGGTGTCGGTGATCGTCGGGCTGGTGCTGATCGGCACTGCCGCGATCCGCTTTTGCCCCGTGTGGAAGCTGCTGGGCATCTGCACCATCGAGGGGCGCAAATGACTGAATTCACCCCGTGGCTGTCGCTGCTGGGCGGCGCGCTGATCGGCGTGGCGGCGGTGCTGCTGATGGCCCTTCACGGCCGCATCGCCGGCATGACCGGGATCATCGGCGGGCTGATGCCGGTGACCGGGGACTGGGGCTGGCGCGTGGCGTTCCTGCTGGGCGCCATCGCCGCGCCGGCGCTGATGATCGGGCTGGGCGGAATCGAGATTCCCTTTGAGTCGCCCGTGCCGATGGTCTGGACCGTCATCAGCGGCCTGCTGGTCGGGGTGGGGGTCGTCTATGGCGGCGGCTGCACCTCGGGGCACGGGATCTGCGGCAACGCCAGGCTGTCGCCGCGGTCGCTGGTTGCCACCGCGATCTTCATGCTGGCCTCGTTCGCGACGGTCTTTGTCATCCGCCACCTGCTCGGAGGGTTCTGAGATGCCGGTGATTTCCGCCCTGCTGATCGGGCTGGTGTTTGGCGCGGGCATCGCGCTGTCGGGCATGGCGAACCCGGCCAAGGTACTGAATTTCTTCGATCTTGCCGGTAACTGGGATCCGTCACTGATCTTTGTGATGGGGGGCGCGCTGGCCGTGACCTTTGTCGGTTACCGCGTGGTGCTGAAACGGCCGGGCCCGGTGCTGGGCGGCGGTTTCAACCTGCCCGGCCGGCGCGACATCGACCCGGCGCTGGTGCTGGGCTCGGCGGTGTTCGGCATCGGCTGGGGCATCGCGGGGTTCTGCCCCGGCGGCGCCATTCCCGCGCTGGGCCTGATGCGGTTTGAGCCGGTGGTGTTCGTCGCCGCCATGGTGGCGGGCATCCTGCTGGCGCGCATTCTCAAGCGGCAGGACCTGACCGCCGCCCCCGACCGCCAGGGCGTCTAGACGCGCGCCCCACGCCTTTTCGGACAATCTTCCCCCCGCGCCGCCCGCCCGGCCGCGCGGGGTCTTTCCAAGGAGCGGATCGTGAAACGACTCGAGCGCTGGATGCCCGTCCTCGGCTGGGGGCGGGACTACGATTCCGATACTCTCGCGGCCGACCTGCTGGCGGCGATCATCGTCACGATCATGCTGATCCCGCAAAGCCTTGCCTATGCGATGCTGGCCGGGTTGCCGCCCGAGGTCGGGCTGTATGCCTCGGTCCTGCCGCTGGTGGCATTCGCGCTGTTCGGTTCCTCCCGGACGCTGGCGGTCGGGCCGGTGGCGGTGGTGTCGCTGATGACGGCATCGGCGGTGGCGCCGGTGGCCGCGGCGGGGGTGGCCGACCCGTTGACCGCGGCGGTGACGCTGGCGGCGCTGTCGGGGGCGATGCTGGTCGCGATGGGGTTGCTGCGGCTGGGGTTCCTGGCGAATTTCCTGAGCCACCCGGTGATCTCGGGGTTCATCACCGCCTCGGGGCTGCTGATCGCGGCGGGACAGCTGCGCCACATCCTCGGCGTCCCGGGCGGGGGCGGCACCCTGCCCGCGATCCTGTCCGGGCTGGTGCGGCAACTGGGGCAGGTCAACCCGTGGACGCTGGCGGTGGGCGCTGGGGCGCTGGGGTTCCTGTATCTGTCCCGCCGCAGCGCCAAGCGCTGGCTGATCGCGGCCGGGCTGAGGCCGCGCCCCGCCGACATGATCGCGCGCGCCGCGCCGATCCTTGCCATCGCCGCCACCATCCTGATCGCCCGCGCGCTGGACCTGGGCGCGCGCGGCGTGGCGCTGGTGGGCGAGATTCCCAGCGGCCTGCCGGTGCCGCGGCTGCCGGACCTGTCGCCCGATCTGGTCGCGGCGCTGGCGCCGGCGGCGTTCCTGATCTCGATCGTGGGCTTCGTCGAATCGGTGTCGGTGGCGCAGACGCTGGCGGCGCGGCGGCGCGAACGCATCGTCCCGGACCAGGAGCTGGTCGGGCTGGGCGTGGCCAACATCGCCTCGGCCATTTCGTCGGGGTATCCGGTGACGGGCGGGTTCGCGCGTTCGGTCGTGAACTTCGAGGCCGGCGCGCGGACGCAGGCGGCCGGCGTGTTCACCGCCATCGGCATTGCGCTGGCCGCGATGTTCCTGACCCCGCTGCTGTCGCACCTGCCGCAGGCGACGCTGGCCGCGACGATCATCCTGGCGGTGCTGTCGCTGGTCGATTTTCCTGCCATCGCCCGCACCTGGCGCTATTCTCGCCCCGATTTCGCGGCGATGCTGGGCACCATTCTGGTGACGCTGACCGTGGGGGTCGAACAGGGGGTGACGACCGGGGTGGTGCTGTCGCTAGCGCTGCATCTATGGCGCACCAGCCGCCCACATTCCGCCATCGTCGGGCAGGTGCCGGGGACTGAACATTACCGCAATATCGACCGCCACGAGGTCATCACCCACCCCCGGATCCTGTCCCTGCGCGTGGACGAAAGCCTGTATTTCGCCAATGCCCGCTTTCTCGAAGACCGCATCGCTGCGCTGGTGGCCGAGCGTCCGGGCCTGCGCCATGTCGTGCTGATGTGCCCTGCCGTCAACGACATCGACGCCAGCGCCCTAGAAAGCCTTGAGGAAATCAACCGCCGCCTGGCCGACGCCGGCATCCGCTTTCACCTGTCCGAGGTGAAGGGGCCGGTGATGGACCGCCTGCAACGCAGCGATTTCCTGAAGCACCTGACCGGCCGGGTGTTCCTGTCCCAGCACGCGGCGGATTGCGCGCTGCGCGATGATGTGGACCGCGCGCTGCGCGTCGGTGCGGCGGGTTCCGGTGCGGCGGCGGGCTGACGCCCCCGGCGCCGTCCTTGGTAGCGGCCTCGGCCGGGGCGGGCCGCGTCAGCCGGTGGTGCAGAAATTGCCGTAAAGCACTTCCATCATCTGCCGGGCGGCGTCGCTTTCGATCCGGTACCAGATGGTCTGCCCGTCGCGGCGCCCCGACACGATCCGGTCGCGGCGCAGCAGCGACAGGTGCTGCGAAACGGTCGAGTCGCGCACCTGCAAAAACTCGGCAAGCTGCCCGACCGATCTTTCGCCCTGCACCAGCAGGCACAGGATCAGCAGCCGGTGCCGGTTGCCCAATGACTTGAGAAACTCGCTCGCCTCGTCGGCGGCGGCGCGCATGGCCTCGGGGTCGATGGTGACGGTGCCGGATGATCCGGCGGCGGAAACAGGGCTGTCCATGCCTCTAACCTACAGGCTTTCGAATATACGGTCCAGATGGGGCAGGGCCGCCCGGCAAAAGACCCCGCCCGCCGCCCAGCTTGCCAAGGCGCACGGTGGAGGGGGGGAGGGAAGGTCAGGGGCGGCCGTGGCCCCTAGCGCTGGAACACATATTCCCCCGGCGCATCGCACAGCGGCGGATAGCCATGCTCGGCCGCGCCCATCGGCGGCGGCTTTTGCCGGGGGCCAGAGTGCTGGGCCAGCCACCCGGTCAGGGCCGGCCACCAGGACCCATGGCGCGGCTCGGCGGCCTCGGTCCAGCTGTCGGGGTCGAGGCAGGGCCCGTTGGCCTCGCGCAGCGCGATGCGATAGCGGCGGCGCGGGTGGCCCGGTTCGCTGACGATGCCGGCGTTGTGGCCGCCGCTGGTCAGCACGAAGGTCACCGGGCCGCTGCTGAGGTAGTGGATCTTGTAGACCGACCGCCAGGGCGCAACGTGGTCGCGTTCCGTGCCGACCACGAACATCGGCACCCGGATGTTCTGGATCGCGGCGGGGCGGTCCTCGACCATGAAACGGCCAGCGGCCAGTTCGTTGTCCAGATACAGCCGTTGCAGGTATTCCGAATGCATCCGCCAGGGCATCCGGGTCGAATCGTCGTTCCACGCCATCAGGTCGATCATCGGCCGCCGTTCGCCCATCAGATAGTCGTGGACCATCCGCGACCAGATCAGGTCGTTGCTGCGCAGCAGCTGGAAGGCCCCGGCCATCTGGTCCGAAGACAGGTAGCCTCGGCGCCACATCATGCTTTCAAGGACGTGCAACTGGCCGGGGTCGATGAACAGGGCCAGTTCGCCCGGCTCGGTGAAATCGGTCTGCGCGGCCAGCAGCGTCATGCTGGCCAGCCGTTCGTCCCCGCGCCTTGCCATGTCGGCGGCCGCGATGGTCACCAGCGTGCCGCCAAGGCAATAGCCGATCGCATGGGTGCGCTGCTCGGGCACGATCGCCCCGATCGCGTCCAGCGCCGCCATCACCCCCAGCCGGCGGTAGTCGTCAAGGCCAAGGTTGCGGTCCTCGGCCTGCGGGTTGCGCCACGAGATGCAGAACACCGTGTGCCCCTGCGCCACCAGATAGCGGATCAGCGAATTATGGGGCGACAGGTCGAGGATGTAGTATTTCATGATCCAGGCCGGCACGATCAGCACCGGCTCGGGGTGGACGGTTTCGGTGGTGGGGGCATACTGGATCAGCTCGATCAGGTGGTTGCGCCAGACCACCTTGCCCGGCGTCACCGCGACATCGCGGCCGACGACAAAGTCCTCGGCCCCGACCGGGGGCCTGCCCGCCGCCTGCCGCGCCACGTCCTGCGACCAGTTCACCATCCCCTGCACGAGGTTCCGCCCCCCGGTCTCGACCGTGCGAGAGATCACCTCGGGGTTGGTCAGGGGCGAGTTCGAGGGCGAGAACACGTCCAGCACCTGCCGCGCCAGGAACGACACCATCCGCTGGTGCTGGGGGTGGACGCCGGGCACCTCGTTGGTGGCGTTGTGCCACCATTGCTGTTGCAGCAGGAACGCCTGTGCCCAAAGGCTGAAAGGCGGCTTGCGCCAGCGTTCGTCGGCAAAGCGATAGTCGCCCGGCAGCGGCTCGATACAGGCGGGGGTGTCGCTGCGGGCCGCGATCTCGGCCAGATGGCACAGCAGCCGCACCGCCTTGCGGCTGGCCTTGTCGGCCAGCTCCATCCGCTTGCCGGGGGCAGCGGCCAGGTGCATCGCCCAGTCGTGTATCGCCAGGCTGGCGGCGGCGGGCGACAGGCCGCCGGTGAACTGCGCCGCCCAGGCCGCATACATCCGGTCGAAGATGCGGTAGCCTTCGCGGCCCAGGGGTTCCGGGCGGGCCACGGG
>JAZIHR010000050.1:0-17694 GCA_036678445.1 Alphaproteobacteria bacterium | reverse complement strand
GGGGCGGCCCCCCCGGGGTATTTTCACCAGAAAGAAGCTGCTGGCCTCGGGGGCCGGGCAAGGACCGGCTCAGTCGGCGGCGAGGCGGCTGATGATGACCTTGACCTCGGGCTTCTTGCCGATTTCTTCCATCGCGACCTGGCGGGTGATGCGGCGCAGACCCTCGTCCAGTTTCTTGTCGTTCATGACGGTCGCGTGGTCGGCGCGTTCCAGGAACTCGCCCAGTTCGCTTTCCAGGTGCCGGGCCAGCGGCACCCCGGCGCGGCCCTGCGCGGCCAGCCCCATGGTTTCCACCCAGGCGTCAGGCAGCGCCTCGTCGTTTTCGTCCACGATGACCGAGACGGTGACATGCCCGTTCAGCGCCATGCGGATACGGTCGCGCACCACCCCGTCCATCGCCCCGATCAGCACGTTGCCATCCAGGTAGATGCGGCCGGTCTCGATCCGGTCGACCACGCGGACGCCGCCACCGGCAAGGTCGATCATGGTGCCGTTGATCACCACCTCGGCCGACAGCCCCTTGGAGCGGGCAAGGTTGGCGTGTTCGCGCAGGTGCATGTGTTCGCCGTGCATCGGGATCACCACCGCCGGTTTCAGCAGGTCGTGGATCGCCTCCAGATCGGGGCGGTTGGCGTGGCCCGAGACGTGGTAGAACCCCGAATCCGCATCGAACACGTTCACCCCCATGCGGCTGAGGTTGTTCATGATGCGGATCACCGGGCGTTCGTTGCCCGGAATGGTGCGGCTGGAAAACAGGAAGCTGTCGCCTTCGCGCAGTTGCAGCCCCAGGTAGCGGCCCATCGACAGCTGCATCGAGGCCGCGCGGCGTTCGCCCTGGCTGCCGGTGACGATCAGCATCACCTTGTCGCGGGGCAGCTCGGCGGCCTGATCCGGGCCGATCACCTTGGGAAAATCGCGCAGGATCCCGGTCTCGGTCGCCGCCGTGACCATCTTGCGCATCGCCCGGCCCAGCAGGCAGATCTGCCGCCCCGCCGCCACCCCGGCATCGGCCAGCGTCTTGAGCCGCGCCACGTTCGAGGCAAAGGTCGTCGCCACCACCAGCTGTTTCTGCGCGCTGACGAATTCCAGCAGCGGCTGCGCCAGCGCCGTTTCCGAGCGCCCCGGATGGGGGCTGAACACGTTGGTCGAATCGCACATCAGCGCCGCGACCGGCGCCTCGCTGGCGATCCTGTGCCACAGCACCGGGTCGAAAGCCTCGCCCACCACCGGGGTGCCGTCCAGCTTGAAGTCGCCCGAGTGCACGATGCGCCCGGCCGGCGTGTCGATGACCAGCGCCGCGCTTTCGGGGATCGAGTGGCTGACCGGCACGAACTGCACCCGGAACGGCCCGGCCTCGACCACATGCGGGCAGGCTTCGGCGATATGCAGCCTGTCGGTGGGCTGGCCGGCCTCTTCCAGCTTCATCCGCGCCAGCGCGCCGGTAAAGCGGCGGGTGTGGATCGGGGCCTTGAGCCTGCTCCACAGCAGGCCCAGGGCACCGACGTGATCCTCGTGGCCGTGGGTGATGAAGATGCCGTCCAGCCGGTCGCGGTTGTCTTCGAGCCATCGGATGTCGGGCATGATCAGGTCGATGCCCGGCGCGCTGTCCATGTCGCCAAAAGTGACGCCCAGATCGACCAGGATCAGCCGTTCGCGCCCCGGCTCGCCATATCCGTAGACATAGGCGTTCATGCCGATTTCGCCCGCGCCGCCCAGCGGCAGATAGATCAGGCGTTCAGACATTGCCCATCTCCTTGTTGTAATCATGGATGAGCCGCAGCCCGTGCATCGTCAAATCGTCGTCCCAGGTATCGAACAGATCCTCGATCTGGTGGAAAAGAGCGGCCAGCCCGCCGGTTGCAATGATCTTCATGACCTGCCCGCGTTCGTCCGCGATGCGAGCGCAGATTTCGCGCACCAGCCCGGCATAGCCCCAGAACACCCCCGATTCGATACAGGCCACCGTGTTGGTGCCCACGACCTGCGCCGGGCGGGTCACGTCGACATGCGGCAACGAGGCCGCACCCATATGCAGCGCCTCAAGCGACAGGTTTACCCCCGGCGCGATCACCCCGCCGACATAGGCGCCGTCGCAGTCCACCACGTCAAAGGTGGTGGCAGTGCCGAAATCCACCACCACCAGCCCGGGGCCGTAGCGGTCAAAGGCCGACCAGGTGTTGACGATGCGGTCGGGGCCCACGACCGTGCCGGGGTCCACCCGCGGCGGCACCGGCAACAGGCAGTCGGGCTTGCCCACCACCAGCGGGCGGGTCTCGAAATAGCGGTTGCACAGCACGCGCAGGTTGAACACCACCCGCGGCACGGTCGAGCTGATGATGCAGGCGTCGATGTCGACCTCGATCCCGGTCAGCGACATCATCGAGCGCAGCCAGACGTAATACTGGTCCGCCGTGCGGCGGTGGTCGGTGGCTGAACGCCAGTGGCACAGGAACCGCCGCCCGTCCCAGATCGAGAACTGGGTGTTGGTGTTGCCGGTGTCGATACACAGCAGCATCAGGCGACCTCGTCAAAGAAGATTTCGGCGGCGGGGATGGATTCACGCCCGGCGGCGGTGACCAGGATCAGCGCGCCGCTGTCGTCAATGCCCTCGAACCGGCCGACGCGGGTGGTCGTGCCGATGCGGGCGGTGATGGTCTGGCCCAGCCGCGCCGCCCGCGCCAGCCAGGCGCTGCGGATCGGGGAGAAGCCCAGGGTTTCAAGCTGCTGCGCCCAGCGGGCAAAGGCCGGGGCCAGCAGGTCGAGGAAATCCTCGGGTGAGACCTTGTGCCCGGTTTCCCCCAGCACCGACACCGGCGGCACCGCGCGGGGTTCCAGCGCGGCGGCGTCGGGGGCGGCGGCCAGGTTCACGCCGATGCCGACGGCCAGCGCGATACCGCCATGACCACCCTGCCCAAAGCCCGGCTGCCCCGTGCTTTCCAGCAGGATGCCGGCGACCTTGCCGCCGTTCAGCAACACGTCGTTGGGCCATTTGATCGACAGCCGCGCGGCGGGGCCGCAGGCGGCGGCCAGCGCCTCGTGCAGCGCCAGCGCGGCGACGAAACTGTAAAGCGACAGGTCGGCGGGGGTGCCCGGCGGCCGCGCGGCAAGGCTGGCGGCGAAATTGCCCGCCGGCATCACCCAGCCGCGGCCGCGTCTGGCCCGGCCCGAGGTCTGTTCGCGGGTCATGATCCAGGTCGGGCCGGCCAGCGTGGCGGCCTGGCGCAGCGCCTCGGCGTTGGTGCTGTCGACGCGCGGCAGCACGACCCGGCCGACGCCGGCGGGCCATGCTGCCTGCGGTCGTTGCGCGGCTGGATCAGTCAACTGCGGCTGCTGCGGGCAGCGCGGCGGGCTGGGCCGCGGCAGAGGGCGCCTGGGCCACCACCAGCGCCTCGGCCGCGCGCTGCGCTGCGGAATCGGTGCCGAACATCGAGAAGGCGCCGATCACCATGGCCGCGGCAGTCCCGACCAGTGCCAGCCACTGCACGGCATCGGTGCGGGCCTCGGCAATGTCGTCGCGGGGGCTGCCGAAATACAGGTAATAGACCATGCGCAGGTAATAAAACGCCCCAATCACCGAGGCGACCACCCCCAGCAGCGCCAGCCAGCCCATCTGTGCATCGACCGCCGCCTTGAGCACCCCGAACTTGGCGAAAAAGCCCAGCATCGGCGGCACACCCGCCAGGCTGAACAGCAGGATACCCATGGCCAGCGCCTTCAGCGGCTCGGTCCGGGCCAGCAGGCTCAGGTCATCAAGCGCGGTGACCGGACGGCCGCCCCGCTCCATCGACAGGATAAAGGCGAAGGTGCCGATGTTCATCACCGCATAGATCGCCATGTACAGCAGCATCGACTGCACGCCGTAGACCGTGCCCGCGGCCAGTCCGATGAAGGCAAACCCCATATGCGCGATCGAGGAATAGGCCATCAGCCGCTTGATGTCGCGCTGCCCGATACCGGCGATCGAGCCCAGGAACATCGACAGCACCGCCAGCAGCGCGATGATCTGCGTCCATTCGGCCGGAACGCTGCCGAAGCCGCCCCAGAGCAGCCGCGCGATCAGCGCCATGGCCGCGACCTTGGGGGCAGAGGCAAAGAACGCGGTCACCGGGGTGGGCGAGCCTTCGTAGACGTCAGGGGTCCACATGTGGAACGGCACCGCCGAGACCTTGAAGGCCAGCCCGACCAGCAGGAACACCATCCCGAACAGCAGCCCGACCGACAGCCCGCCATCCAGCGCCTGCATGATCCCGGCCAGGTTGGTGGTGCCCGCGTAGCCATAGACCAGCGACGCGCCGTAAAGCAGCATCCCCGAGCTGAGCGAACCCAGCACGAAATACTTCAGCCCCGCCTCGGACGAGCGCACGCTGTCGCGGCGCAGTGCGGCGACGATGTAAAGCGCCAGCGATTGCAGCTCCAGCCCCATGTACAGCGTCAGCAGGTCGCCGGCCGAGACCATGATCATCATGCCGATCACCGACAGCACGATCAGCACCGGCAGTTCAAAGCGCAGCAGCCCCTGCCGTTGCAGCCAGCTTGCGCTCATCGCCAGCACGCCGGCGGCGGACAGCAGCACCGTCACCTTGGCGAAACGGGCAAAGGCGTCGTCGATGAACATGCCGGAAAAGCCCTGACCGCCGCTGCGCCCGCCCCAGCCGATCACGAAACCCGCGACCAGCATCGCCGCCACCGCGGCCCACAGCACCGGCCCCGCCACGCGGTCCTTGCCGGCGAAGGCGCCGAACATCAGCGCCGCCAGGGCAAACAGCGCCAGCCCCGCCTCGGGCATCAGGATGGACAGTTCGATCGAGCTCATGGCGGGGCCTCTCAGTTGCCGTCGGCCGGAAGGGCGGCGAACTCGGTCGCGGCCTCGACAGACAGGCTGGCGTGGTAATTGTTCAGCAGCGCGGCGACGGACGGGCCGGTGATGTCGGTCACCACCCGCGGATAGACCCCCAGCAGCAGCGTCATCGCGATCAGCGGCGCAAAGATCCAGCGCTCGCGCAGGCTCATGTCGGAAATCGAGGCCAGGCTTTCCTTGACCAGCGCCCCCAGCGTGATGCGGCGATACAGCCACAGCGCATAGGACGCCGACAGGATCACCCCCGAGGTCGCCACTACCGCCGCCCAGGTGTTGACCTTGAATGCGGCCAGCAGGGTCAGGAACTCGCCCACGAAGCCCGAGGTGCCGGGCAGCCCGACGTTGGCCATGGTGAAGAACATGAACACCAGCGCATAGACCGGCATCCGGTTCACCAGCCCGCCATAGGCGTCGATTTCACGGGTATGCATACGATCGTAGATCACCCCCACCAGCAGGAACAGCGCCCCCGAGATGAAGCCGTGCGACAGCATCTGGAAGATCGCGCCGTCCACCCCCTGATGGTTCGCGGCGAACGTGCCCAGCGTGACGTAACCCATATGCGCGACCGAGGAATAGGCGATCAGCTTCTTCATGTCGGACTGCGCCAGCGCGACCAGGCTGGTGTAGACGATGGCGATGGCGGACAGCCAGAAGATATAGGGCTGGGCCGCGTTCGAGGCCTCGGGGAACATCGGCAGGCTGAAGCGCAGGAAGCCGTAGCCGCCCATTTTCAGCAGCACCGCCGCCAGCAGCACCGAGGCCGCGGTCGGCGCCTGCACGTGCGCGTCGGGCAGCCAGGTGTGGACCGGCCACATCGGCAGCTTGACCGCGAACGACGCCAGGAACGCCAGGAACAGCAGCATCTGCACCCCGGTGCCGATACGGATGCCCAGCACCGCCATCGGCTCGGCCGGGAAGTCAAAGCCCAGCAGCGTCGGAATGTCGGTGGTGCCCGCCATGCGCCACATGGCGATCATCGCGACCAGCATCAGCACCGAGCCAAGGAAGGTATACAGAAAGAACTTGAACGCCGCGTAGATGCGATCCTTGCCGCCCCAGATCCCGATCAGCAGGAACATCGGGATCAGCCCGGCCTCGAAGAACAGGTAGAACAGCACCAGATCCAGCGCCACGAAGACGCCGATCATCAGCCCTTCCAGCACGAGGAAGGCGATCATGTAGTCCTTGGCGCGGTCGGTCACCTGCCAGGTGGACAGGATCACCAGCGGCATCAGGAAGGTGGTCAGCATCACGAACAGGATCGAGATCCCGTCCACGCCCAGCTTGTAGCGCAGCCCCATGATCCAGGGCTGGTCCTCGACGAACTGGAAGCCGGTGTTGGACGGGTCAAAGCCCAGCAGCACCACCAGCGACACCGCAAAGGTGGCGACGGTGGCGACCAGCGCCAGCCACTTGGCGTTGCGCCCGGCGGCCTCGTCCTCGCCGCGCAGAAACAGCGCGAGGATCAGTGCCGCGACGATCGGCAGGAAGGTGATGATCGAAAGAAGCGGATAGGTCGTCATCTCAGTTCATGCCCCGCGCCATCACCCAGATCAGCAGGCCCAGCAGGCCCAGGACCATGCCGAAGGCATAGTGGAAAAGATATCCCGACTGCACCCGCCCGGCAAAGCGGGTCAGGCGCGGGATCAGCCCCATCGCGACGCCGTTGATCACGCCGTCGATGGTGTTGCGGTCGCCGCCCGTCCACAGTACCCGGCCAAGCCAGCGCGTCGGACGCACGAACACCCAGTCATACAGCTCGTCGAAATACCACTTGTTCAGAAGGAAGCGGTACAGCGGCTGCTGGATCTGGGCCAGCCGCGCCGGCAGCGCCGGGTTGCGGATATACATGACCCAGGCGACCAGCAGCCCCAGCAGCATCGCGACAAAGGGAGAGACCTTGACCCAGACCGGGGCGTGGTGCGCCTCGTCCATGACGTGGTTGTCGGGGTGCATGTAGATCGCCCCGCCCACGGTGCCCGCATCGGCCATGGCCACCGGCGCCTCGGCGGTGGCAGCCTCGGCCCCCGCGGTGGCGGTCTCGGCGCCGGCCTCGGCCACGACGGCCTCGGCATGCGGCATGTGGAAGAACTGCGTCACCCGGTCGTGGTCGCCGAAGAACGGCGCATACCAGATCATCCCGGCAAAGATCGCCCCCACGGCCAGCACGCCCAGCGGCACCAGCATCACGGCCGGGCTTTCATGCGCGTGCTCATGCGCGTGCATCGGGTCGTGATGCCCATGCGCCTCGGCCGCGGCCGGAGAGCCGGGCTGGACCTCTTCTTCGGTCTCGGCGTCCCAGACCCGCTGCGGACGCGGCGCGCCCCAGAAGGTCAGGAACATCAGCCGCCAAGAATAGAAGCTGGTGAAACAGGCAGCAATCACCAGCAGCCAGAAGGCATAGGACTGACCCGAGGCAAAGGCGCTTTCGATCACCGCGTCCTTGGACAGGAAGCCGGCGAAACCGATGGTGGTCAGCGGGATGCCGACGCCGGTGATGGCCAGCGTGCCGATCAGCATCGCCCAGAAAGTATAGGGGATCTTTTTCCGCAGCCCGCCGTAATTGCGCATGTCCTGTTCGTGGTGCATCGCGTGGATGACCGAACCGGCGCCCAGGAACAGCATCGCCTTGAAGAAGGCGTGGGTGAACAGGTGGAACATCGCCACCGAATAGACCCCGACCCCGGCTGCGACGAACATGTAGCCCAGCTGCGAACAGGTCGAATAGGCGATCACCCGCTTGATGTCGTTCTGCACCAGACCCACGGTCGCGGCAAAGAACGCGGTGGCGGCGCCGACCAGCACGATGAAGTTCTTGGCCTCGGGCGCGAATTCATACAGCGGCGACATCCGGCAGACCAGGAACACCCCCGCGGTCACCATGGTCGCGGCGTGGATCAGGGCGGACACCGGGGTCGGGCCCTCCATCGCGTCGGGCAGCCAGGTGTGCAGGCCAAGCTGCGCCGATTTCCCCATCGCGCCGATGAACAGCAGCACCGCCAGCAGGTTCGCGGCGTTCCAGGTGGTCCACAGGAACGGCACCTCGGTCTGCGCCAGCATCGGCACCTGCGCGAAGATGTCGTCGAAACGCACCGAGCCGGTCAGCCACCAGATCCCGAAGATCCCCAGCAGAAAGCCGAAGTCGCCGACCCGGTTGACGATGAACGCCTTCATCGCGGCGGCGTTGGCGCTGGGTTTCTTGTAGTAGAAGCCGATCAGCAGATAGGACGCGAGGCCAACGCCTTCCCAGCCGAAGAACATCTGCAACAGGTTGTCGGCGGTCACCAGCGCCAGCATGGCAAAGGTAAAGAACGACAGATAGGCGAAGAACCGCGCCCGGTAGGGCTCGTCCTCGGACCAGTTGTCGTCATGGGCCATGTAGCCCAGCGAATACATGTGCACCAGCGCCGACACCGTGGTGACCACGATCAGCATGATCGCGGTCAGCCGGTCCAGCCGGATGGTCCATTGCGCCGCGAAATCGCCCGAGACGATCCAGTCCATCATCGGGATCTGCCGCGGCACCCCGTCGAAGTTCAGGAACACCATCCAGCTGAGCGCCGCACAGGCGAACAGCACCGCGGTGGTCAGGTATTGCGCGCCCTTTTCGGAAATCACCCGCCAGAAGAACCCGGCGATCACCGACGCAGCAAGAGGAGCGAGGAGAATGAACTGTTCCATGACCGCCTCAGCCCTTCATCACGTTGACGTCTTCGACCTCGATGGTGCCGCGGTTGCGGAAGAACACCACCAGGATGGACAGGCCGATCGCCGCCTCGGCCGCGGCGACGGTCAGCACGAACATGGTGAACACCTGCCCCGCCAGGTCGCCCAGATGCGCCGAAAAGGCGACGAAGTTGATGTTGACCGACAGCAGGATCAGCTCGATCGACATCAGGATGACGATGACGTTCTTGCGGTTCACGAAGATGCCGAACACGCCGGTGACGAAGAGGATCGCCCCCACGACCAGGTAATGTGTCAGTCCGATCATTCGCTTCGTCCCTCTCGGGTTCGTGGCCCGGTTGTTCCTTCGGGCGCCGCGGCGGCACCCCGTTTTTCGTGTCTTGCGCCCCGCCGCGATGCTCTTGCGGCGGGCGCGGGATTACAGCCCCTGCCCCGGCTTGGGGTTGGTCATCCGCATCGCCTTGGCCGGGTCGCGCCACATCTGTTGCAGCACGTCCTGGCGCTTGATGTCGCGGCGGTGGCGCAGCGTCAGCAGGATCGCCCCGATCATAGCCACCAGCAGGATCAGCCCCGACAGCTGGAACGGCAGCAGGTAGCGGTCGTAAAGCACATCCCCCAGCGCGTGGGTGTTCTGCACATCGGGCAGGATGGGAACGACGCGGGCGGCCTCGGCTGTGGGCGCGGATTCCCACATGCCGAACACGATGCCCAGCTGCGCCATCATCACCAGCGCGATCATCAGCCCCAGCGGCAGATAGCGCGCCATCTCGCCCTTGAGCGCGGCGAAATCCACATCCAGCATCATCACGACGAACAGGAACAGCACCGCCACCGCGCCGACATAGACGATCACCAGCAGCAGCGCGACGAATTCCGCCCCTTGCAGGATGAACAGCCCCGAGGCCGACACGAAGGACAGGATCAGCCACAGCACCGAATGCACCGGGTTGCGCGAGATCACCACCATGAACCCGGCGGTCAGCACCGAGATCGCGAACAGATAGAAGGCAAATACCATCATTCCGGGGTGTCCTCTTCGGCAAAGACCGATTGCGCCAGCTCCAGCGCCTTCTGCATGGCGGGCAGGCCGCCGAATACGCTCATCTGCCAGATCGTTTCCGCGATCTCGCGCTGGCTGGCGCCGGCGGCGCGGGCGTGGCGCACGGCCAGCCGCAGCTGCGGCTCGGCCAGCGCGCCCTGCACGGTCAGCGCGGCGATGGTCAGCAGCAGCCGGGTCTTGGCGTCCAGACCTTCGCGGTTGAAGGTGCGGCCGAACCACATCTCCATCATGTCGGCGGACATGGTGGGGATCAGCTTTTCCATCGCCTTCGTGTCGATGCTTTCCAGCGCCGGGTTGAAGGCGCGCGCCATTTCCTGCCCGGACTGAAGCATCTGCTGGAACAATCTGGTGAAACCGTCGCTCATCTGTAGGGCGCATCCAGCTGGATGTTGCGGGCGATCTCGGCCTCCCACCGCTCGCCGTTCGCAAGCAGCCGGGCCTTGTCGTAGAACAGTTCCTCGCGCGTTTCGGTGGCGAACTCGAAGTTCGGCCCCTCGACGATGGCATCGACCGGGCAGGCTTCCTGGCAGAAGCCGCAATAGATGCACTTGGTCATGTCGATGTCGTAGCGCGTGGTGCGGCGGCTTCCATCCTCGCGCGGCTCGGCGTCGATGGTGATCGCCTGCGCGGGGCAGATCGCCTCGCACAGTTTGCAGGCGATGCAGCGTTCCTCGCCATTCGGATAGCGGCGCAGCGCGTGTTCGCCGCGGAACCGGGGCGACAGCGGCCCCTTTTCATGCGGATAGTTGATCGTCGCCTTGGGGGCGAAGAAATAGCGGACCCCAAGGCCGAAACCCTTGATGAAGTCCCACATCAGGAAATATTTCGTCGCACGGACGAGATCAAAGGCCATTTCAGCGCGCCTCCCTTGCAGAAGTCACCGGCAGGGCGCGGCGGCCCGGATTGTCAGCGGTTGCACGAACCATCGCTCAGCCCCCCACGACCGGGGCGATCTGGTCCCAGCGCGCCCAGAACCCGCCCAGGATGTCATAGCGCGCCAGGAACGACACCAGCACCACCCAGCCCAGCGACAGCGGCAGGAACACCTTCCAGCCCACGCGCATCAGCTGGTCGTAGCGGTAGCGCGGCACGATCGCCTTGACCATCGCGAACATCCAGAACCAGAACACCATCTTGGCGAACATCCACAGCGCGCCGTCGGGCAGCCCCGGAATGGGCGACAGCCAGCCGCCGAAGAACAGCAGCGAGATCAGCGCGCACATCAGCCAGATCGCGATATATTCGCCGGCCATATACAGCAGGTAGGGGGTCGAGGAATATTCGACCATGTGGCCCGCGACCAGTTCCGATTCCGCCTCGGACAGGTCGAAGGGCGGGCGGTTGGTTTCCGCCAGCGCGCTGACAAAGAACAGCACCAGCATCGGCAGATGCGGCAGCCAATACCAGTTCAGCATCCCGTAGGCGCCCTGCTGGCTGCTGACGATGCCCGACAGGTTCATCGTGCCCGAGGAAATGATCACCGAAATGATGATCAGGCCCAGCGAGACCTCGTAGGACACCATCTGCGCGGCCGAACGCAGCGAGGCAAGGAACGGGTATTTCGAGTTCGAGGCCCAGCCGCCCATGATCACTCCGTAAACCTCGAGCGACGAGACGGCGAGCACGAACAGGATGCCGATGTTGAGGTTCGACATCACCCAGCCCGGCGCGAAGGGGATCACCACGAACCCGACCAGCGCCAGCGTCATCGACAGGAACGGCGCCAGGAAGAAAACGAACTTGTCGGCGCCCGCGGGCACCACGATTTCCTTGACCAGATATTTCAGCGCATCGGCAAAGGTCTGCAACAGCCCCCAGGGGCCGACCACGTTCGGGCCGCGCCGCATCTGCACGGCGGCCCAGATCTTGCGGTCGCCATAGACCAGATACACCAGCGACAGCATCACGAAGGCGATGATCGCCAGCCCCTGCGCCAGCAGGATCAGGAAATGCCCGATGGGGGATGCCAGGAAATCAGCCATGCTTTCGGTTTCCCCTAGTCATGCCGCGGGAATGCCGCGGTCCTTGCATGTGCGCAAGGTATCATCGGTTTCCATGACCCGCAGCCCCATCGGCTGCGTGTCCGACAATGTGAATACCGCGCCCAGCAACAGCTTGCCATTGCGCTTGTCCTGCACGGTGCGGATATGCCGTCCATAGCCTTTGCCATTGCCGTTGGCCCAGCCCGCCAATGCGCAGGTTGCATAGGCGAAGGCCACATCGGCGTCCACCCCTGCCTTGAGATTCGCGGTCACCTCGACCAGCTCGGCGCCCGTGCTGCGCTGATTTGCCCCGGGCTCCAGCCGGTCGACGCGGACGGCGATGAAATCCTCGGGGTCGGCGACGAATCCGGCCGGGAATGCCGGCAGCGCCGGGCCGGTGCGAGCGGCGAATTCCGCCAGCGCGCGTTCCTGCGCGGTTTGCGCCCGACGGCCCGAGCGCGGAGCGACGATGTGGAAGCCGGCAATATCGGCGGCCGACAGGGTCAGCCCCAGGTTGCCGGCCAGCGCGGCCAGGTCGGCCTCGGTCATGTCAAAGGCCTCGCGCCCCTGCGGGCTGTCCAGCGCAACCTGCGAGGTCGAGCCATCGGGTTCCAGAATCAGGATGTCACCCGACTTGGTCGAAACCCGTGCCCGCGTCAGCCTGGTGCCGGCGGCGCCGCGGTCGACGACACGCACACCGACCTCGGCCGGCTTGGTCGTCGGCGGCGTGGCCAGCCCCATCGAACCGCTTGCCGGGGCCGACGGCGCACAGCCTGCCAGCCCCAGACCCGCCGCGGCGACCAGCGCCGTGATCGCGACCCGCAACATCCCGCCTACTCCGCCGCCAGCGCCGGATCGCGCCGCGCCGCCGCCATTGCCGACAGTTCGGCCATCAGCGGCGAGGAACGCGCAATCGGGTTGGTCAGGTAGAAATCCGCAATCGCGTTGCGGAAGCTGGCGCGGCCCAGCGGCCCCGGCGCGACCGGCTGCCAGTCGTTTTCGGGCACCATGTCGATATCGCCAAGATGCGGCACCGCCTCGACCAGCGCGCGGCGCAGTTCGGGCAGGCTGTCCCAGGGCTGGGTGCGACCCAGTTCCGCCGACAGCGCCCGCAGGATCGCCCAGTTCTCCTTGGCCTCGCCGGGCGCGAAATTGGCGCGCATCGCCAGTTGCGGCCGGCCCTCGGTGTTGACGAAAAGCCCGTTTTCCTCGGTGTAGCAGGCGGCGGGCAGGATCAGGTCGGCACGATGGGCGCCGCGGTCGCCGTGGCTGCCCTGATAGATCACGAAGGGCCCGCCCTGATCGCGCGGCGCGATCTCGACCTCGTCGGCGCCGAGGCTGTAGATCACCTCGGCCCCTTCGATCGCGGCCTCCAGCCCACCCTCGGTCACCGCGCCCACATCCATGGCGCCGACGCGGCTGGCGGCGGTCTGCAACACCAGCAGCTTCGAATTCGAACCCTGCGCCAGCTTCATCGCGTGGCCCAGCACCGCGGCGCCGTCGGCCTCGCGCAGCGCGCCCTGGCCGATGATGATGATGCCCGGCGTTCCGTCGGTATCGGCCAGATCAAGCCCGGCCAGCGCCTCGCGGTCGGTGCCCAGATGGCGGTAGTCATAGGTCAGGTCCACCGCCTGCCCCAGCAGTGCAACCTGCGCGCCGTTGATCCAGGCCTTGCGGATGCGGGCATTCAGCACCGGCGCTTCGTCGCGCGGGTTGGTGCCGATCAGCAGGATACGCCTGGCGTCGTCGATGTCGGCGATCGTCGCGGTGCCCACATAGCCCGAGCGGTTGCCCGCCGGCAGACGGGCGCCGTCGGTGCGGCACTCGACCGCGCCGCCCAGACCCTCGACCAGTTGCTTCAGCGCGAACGCTGCCTCGACCGGGGCAAGATCGCCGATCAGCCCGGCGACGCGGCGACCCTTGATCGCGGCGGCGGCGGCGGTCAGCGCCTCGTCCCAGCTGGCCGGGCGCAGCCGGCCGTTTTCACGGATATAGGGCTTGTCCAGCCGTTGCCGGCGCAGCCCGTCCCAGACGAAGCGGGTCTTGTCGGAAATCCATTCCTCGTTCACGTCGTCATTGTTGCGCGGCAGGATGCGCATGACCTCGCGCCCCTTGGTGTCGATGCGGATCGCCGACCCCAGCGCATCCATCACGTCGATCGATTCGGTCTTGCGCAGTTCCCACGGGCGGGCGGTAAAGGCATAGGGCTTGTTGACCAGCGCGCCCACCGGGCACAGGTCGATGATGTTGCCTTGCAGGTTGGTGTCCAGCGAGGCCCCCAGATAGGTGGTGATCTCTTCGTCCTCGCCACGGCCGGTCTGGCCCATCTGCGGCACGCCCGCGACTTCGTCGATGAAGCGCACGCAGCGGGTGCAGTGGATACAGCGGGTCATATGGGTTTCGATCAGCGGGCCAAGGTCCAGATCCTCAAGCGCGCGCTTGGGCTCGCGGAAGCGCGAGAAATCGACGCCATAGGCCACCGCCTGATCCTGGAGGTCGCATTCCCCGCCCTGGTCGCAGATCGGGCAGTCCAGCGGGTGGTTGATCAGCAGGAACTCCATCACCCCTTCGCGGGCCTTGCGGACCATCGGGCTGTTGGTGCGGATTTCCGAGGGCGCGCCCTCGGGGCCGGGGCGCAGGTCCTTGACCTGCATCGCGCAGGACGCCGCCGGCTTGGGCGGCCCGCCCACCACCTCGACCAGGCACATCCGGCAGTTGCCGGCGATCGACAGCCGCTCGTGGTAGCAGAACCGCGGAATCTCGATCCCGGCCTGTTCGCAAGCCTGAAGCAGCGTCAGGTTCGGATCGACGTCGATCAGCCGGTCGTCGATCTTGATGGTGCGAAGGTTGCTCATCTGACTGCCTTGCCTGTGCCTTGGCCCGACGGGGCCATGGACTTGTGCGGATATTCGGCCCCGTCGCCGGGTCCGGCAATGATAAATGTCATCGCGCCGCGGGTTTCCGCGGGAATGAATGTCGTGGTGCCACAGGCTTGCACGGAAACGGCCGGCCGCAGCATGGCCCTTGC
Organism: Alphaproteobacteria bacterium; assembly: GCA_036678445.1. Taxonomy (GTDB): domain Bacteria; phylum Pseudomonadota; class Alphaproteobacteria; order Rhodobacterales; family Rhodobacteraceae; genus Paracoccus. The sequence continues at coordinate 3,076 of JAZIHR010000050.1, read as the reverse complement.
GGCCACGGCACCCCCCGTTCCGGTCCGGCCCGCCGCCCGTTTCATTTCGCCACCAGCAATGAACCGGTCACCGTCCGGCCGGCGATTTCCTGCATCCCCAGCCGGCAAAAGCTTTGCGGATCGCCCGCGACCACCCCGTTGCGGGCCATGTAGTCCTCGGCCACCGCGTAGATGCGCTTGCGTTCTTCCTTGCTGTCCAGAAAGGTTTTGACCTGGTCCCGGGAATAGCCCTTGTCCAGCGCATAGCGTTCCAGCGCGCGCGCCTGGCTGTAGGCATAGATCAACCGCCCCTGAATCGAGGGGCACTCGCGCCGGATGCGGTCGGCGATCCGGGCGGCGATCAGCCGGTCGTTGATGTAGCGTTCCTGCGACAGCGGTTCCAGCGCCAGCGCCGGGCCGCTCAGCGCGGCGACACTCAGCGTCGCGACGGTCAGGGCGGCGGCAAGGGGTTTCAAGGGGGCAAAGCTCTTGCGGGTCATGGTGATGTCCTTGTTGCAGATACCTGCAACATAGGCCCGACGCCGCGCCGGGCGGCCGCACGAATGGGTCATCCCCGCGTGAACCCGCCGCCAGAGGCCGCACTGGACCGCCGCGCCGCGCATCAGAACCAGTCCCTTTCGCCAAGCTCGTAGATGTCGTGGAACTGTTCGTCGGTGCGGGTCAGGTAGATCACCCCTTCGACAAAGGCGATCAGCCAGACCACCCCCGAGGGGATGAAGAACAGCAGCCAGCCCATCGCCGTGATCGCCAGCATGATCAGCCCGGCCCGGTTGTAGCCCAGATAGAACTTATGCGCCCCGACCGAGCCGAAGAACAGCGCCAGCAACCCCGCGACCATGCGGCTTTTGCCGTAATGGCGGGCCGGCTGCGGCACGCCGGGGTCGGGATAGATCTCGGCCGCGCGCTCGCCCCGGGGCTGGAAATCCACCGCGACGCCGGGCCGCGCGATCTGGCCGCTGCCCAGCAGGTCGCTGGCCGCGAAACCATAGCGCCGCCCGTCGGCGCCGGTGATGACCCCTTCGCCCGTGCGCGGGTCGATATGCAGGATCTGCCCCTTCATGCCGCAACCCCCGGGCACGCAACGACACGCGCCCCCAAGGGGACGCGGGCGGCGCGTGCCGCGGCCGCCGGAGCGGCGGGATATGCGGGCAGGCCGGTCACTCGGCCGCCATGGCGCCCATGCGGCCGGTGCGCTTGGCCTTGATCCGGTCCTCGATTTCCTCGCGGAAATGGCGGATCAGCCCCTGGATCGGCCAGGCCGAGGCGTCACCCAGCGCGCAGATCGTGTGGCCCTCGACCTGCTTGGTCACGTCCAGCAGCATGTCGATTTCCTCGATCTCGGCCTCGCCGCGGACCAGGCGTTCCATCACGCGCATCATCCAGCCGGTGCCCTCGCGGCACGGCGTGCACTGGCCGCAGCTTTCGTGCTTGAAGAACGCCGACAGCCGCCAGATCGCCTTGATGATGTCGGTGGACTGATCCATCACGATCATGCAGGCGGTGCCGAAGGACGAGCGCAGCTCGCGCATCCCGTCGAAATCCATGATCGCATCCTCGCACAGATGCGCCGGAAGCACCGGGCAGGACGCCCCGCCGGGGATGATTGCCTTGAGGTTCTTCCACCCGCCGCGGATGCCGCCGCCGTGGCGCTCGATCAGCTCGCGCATCGGGATCGACATCGATTCCTCGACCACGCAGGGGGTGTTGACGTGGCCGGTCAGGCCGAACAGCTTGACGCCGGCGTTGTTCGGACGGCCGAAACCGGCGAACCATTCCGCCCCGCGGCGCAGGATCGTCGGCACCACGGCGATGGATTCGACGTTGTTCACCGTGGTCGGGCAGCCGTAAAGCCCCGCCCCGGCCGGGAACGGCGGCTTCATCCGCGGCATCCCCTTTTTGCCTTCGAGGCTTTCCAGCAGCGCGGTTTCCTCGCCGCAGATATAGGCGCCGGCGCCGTGGGCCACGAACAGGTCGAAGTCCCAGCCCGAGCCCGCCGCGTTCCGCCCCAGCAGCCCCGCGTCATAGCATTCGTCGATCGCCGCTTGCAGCGATTCGCGTTCGCGGATGAACTCGCCCCGGATGTAGATATAGGCGGTATGCGCGCCCATGGCGAAACCGGCGATCAGCGCGCCCTCGATCAGCGTATGCGGATCGTGGCGCATGATCTCGCGGTCCTTGCAGGTCGCGGGTTCCGATTCGTCGCCGTTGATGACCAGATAGGACGGGCGCCCGTCGCTTTCCTTGGGCATGAAGGACCACTTCATCCCGGTCGGGAACCCGGCCCCGCCCCGGCCGCGCAGGCCGGATTTCTTCATTTCGTCGATGATGGCATCGCGGCCGCGGGCGATGATCCCGGCGGTGCCGTCCCAGTGGCCGCGGGCGCGGGCGCCGCGCAGGCTGCGGTCACCCATGCCGTAGAGATTCGTGAAAATCCGGTCCTGATCGCTCAGCATCGCGTCGTCGTCCTATCGTTCGTGCGACGCATCAGCGCGCCGCCGCCAGATCCGCCAGGTCACCATCAGCGACCAGACCAGCGCCCCGATCGCCGCGAGATCGGCGAGAAAGGCATATTCCGAGGGCCAGCCGTAACGCCGCCCCGCCCAGTTCGCGGCCAGCCAGGCCAGCATCGCCCCCGCGATCACCAGCCCCACCAGCCGCATCTGGCCACTGTCGCCAGCGGTCGGCGCAACACCGGCAGGCCGGCGCGGCGCCGTCATGCCGGGTCACCCTCGCCGCTGCCCGCGGCATCACCACTGGCCGAGGAATGCGCCGAATCCCCGTCGGCTGCAAGCGCGCGCGCCCCCTTGCGCCGCGGCGCGGGCTTGCCCTTGCCGCCGGCGCCCGCGGGCTTGCCGGGCCCGAACGTCACCGCCTGCCCGCCGCCCGCCGAAGTCCCGGCAGGCGCGCCGGCCATCCCGGCCGGACGCTGCGGCCGCGCAATCGCCACCCGCGCCGCCGGCGCGCCATCACTGCGGATCGAGCGATGCTGCGGCTGCCCGGACAGCCGGGCGCTTTCGCCCTGCCCTCGCGGCATTTTCCCGGACGAGCCCCCGACCCCCTGGCACAGCAGGAAGAC
>JAZIHR010000049.1:0-18072 GCA_036678445.1 Alphaproteobacteria bacterium | reverse complement strand
GCCCAGCCCATCGACCCGCCGACCATCTCGGTCACCTTCGGGATCAACGACAGCCCGCTTGCCGGTCGCGACGGCAGCAAGGTGCAGTCCCGCGTCATCCGCGAGCGGCTGATGAAAGAGGCCGAATCCAACGTCGCCATCCGCGTCGAGGACACCCCCAGCGGCGAGGCCTTTGTCGTCTCGGGCCGCGGCGAATTGCAAATGGGCGTGCTGATCGAGAACATGCGCCGCGAGGGGTTCGAGCTGTCGATTTCCCGCCCGCGCGTGATCTTCCGCGAAGAAAACGGGCAAAGGCTGGAGCCGGTCGAAGAAGTCATCATCGACGTGGACGACGATTTCACCGGCGTGGTGATCGAAAAACTGACCGGAGACCGCAAGGGCGAACTGGTCGACATGCGCCCCGCCGGCCACGGCAAGACCCGCATCGTTGCGCATGTCCCCTCGCGCGGGCTGATCGGCTATCAGGGCGAATTCATGACCGACACCCGCGGCAACGGGGTGCTGAACCGCATCTTCCACGGCTGGACCCCCTACAAGGGCCCCATCCAGGGCCGTCGCCAGGGCGTGCTGATCTCGATCGAGGACGGGGTGTCCGTCGCCTATGCGCTGTGGAACCTCGAAGAACGCGGCAAGCTGTTCATCGGCGCGCAGGAACAGGTCTACCAGGGAATGATCATCGGCGAACATTCCCGCGACAACGATCTTGAGGTGAACCCGCTCAAGGGCAAGAAGCTGACCAACATCCGCGCCTCGGGCACGGACGAGGCAGTGCGGCTGACGCCCCCGGTGCGCATGTCTCTGGAAGAGGCGATCGCCTATATCGCCGACGACGAGCTGGTCGAGGTGACGCCCAAGATCGTGCGGCTGCGCAAGCGCTGGCTGGACCCGCATGAACGCAAGCGGCAGGCCCGCGCCGAGAGCTGAACCCGGCGCCGACCGGCGTTTCGGCGCATAGACACGAAAATCCGCTTGCGATCCGGCGCTCTCTGACCCAAGGTTCGCCGGCCTGTATGGCGGTATGACAAACAGACAACCCGGAAATGACGACTTCGCCCGAAAATGACGCTGGCCGCTCGGTCATGGATCGCTTGCTGCATTCTGCGGTGGATCAGCTGCGCGAACTTCCCGCGTTCCGCGTCAGGGTCGACGAGGTCGCGGACCGGGCCGGCATCCCCCGGGGCGAGGCGCGGGCGATCTTCCCCGAGGACGCGGCGCTGAACGAATCCCTCGCCGGCTTTGCCATGGTGCAGATGGCCGATGCGATGACCCGGGCGCTGATCGCGGCCCCCAGCGGCGACAACCGCGCCGCGCTGATCGGGCTGTCCGAAGCCTATGTGAACTGGGCGCGCCGGAACCGCGCGCTTTACGGGGCGATCTCAAGCCGGCTGCTGCAACCCTCGGACGCCGATTCGATCGTGCGGCGCTACGACGCCAGCTTTGCGCCGCTGGTCCGGCGCTACCTGGGCGAGGACAGCCCCGGAACCAGCACCCGCCGCGCCGCGCTGGCACGGGCGGCGCTGTTCGGATTGACCGATCTGGTCCTGGAGCGGCGGGAAACCATCTGGCTGCTGCCGCATCAGAATCTCGATGCGGAAATCTCGGCCACGATCGCCGAACTCGTCGATATGCTGCTGGCCGCCAGCACCCCCTCGGGGACAGACCCGCAGGAAACCGGGTCCGAAGACTGAGCCTGCGCGGCCCCCGCTGCCAAAAGCACCCGGGGCCGCGTCCGGCCTAGATCTGCCGCTCGGGGATCTGGACCACCAGCCCGTCAAGCTCGGGCGTGACCTTCAACTGGCAGGTCAGGCGCGACCGCACCGGGTCGGGCTGCCAGGCGAAATCAAGCATGTCCGCCTCCATCGGGTCGCGGGGCGGCAGGCGATCCACCCACTCGGGCGCGACGTAGACATGGCAGGTCGAACAGGCGCAGGCACCGCCACAATCGGCCTCGATCCCCGGAACACCGTTGTCGCGGGCCCCCTCCATCACGGTCATGCCGGGACGGACCTCGACCTCATGCCGCGCGCCGTTCCATTCGATATAGGTGATCTTCGCCATCGCCCCGTCCTTTGTATGCGTCGACGCAGATAGGCGATGGGGCGGCGGAAGAAAAGATGCGGAGCCATGCCCGCGTCACTGCCGCATGGGTATTTGGACCAGAAAGAAGCCGTCAACCGAATCTTAACCCGGGCCTGTCATGGTCCGAATCGCGGTACAGGCTGGGGAGCCGATGACCGCCCAGAGAGAAGCCGCCCCGGTCATGGGTGAAACATCCCTTCCCGCCGGAAGGCGGGGGTGGCCGGGGCGCACCTCCCCCGTGGCTTCTTTCTGGTCCAAATACCCATGCGACCGTGCCAGCAGGATCATTTCATGCCCGTTTCAGCGCCAGCACCGCATTCAGCCCACCAAAGGCGAAGGCATTGGACAGCACCGCCCCGACCCGGACCTCACGCGCCTCATTCGGCACCACGTCCAGCGCACATTCCGGGTCGGGCTCTTCGTAACCGATGGTGGGTGCGATGATCCCGTCGCGCAGCGCCATGATGCAGGCCAGCAGTTCCACCGCGCCGGTGCCGCCGATCACATGCCCGTGCATGGATTTCGTGGACGAGATCATCAGCCGGCCTGCGTGCTGGCCGAAGGCATGGGCGACGGCGGCGCATTCGGTTTTGTCGTTGGCGGCGGTGCCGGTGCCATGGGCGTTGATATAGCCGATCGCGTCGGGGTTCAGCCCGGCGTCGCGCATCGCACCCGCGATGGCACGCTCGGCCCCCTGGGCCGAGGGCATCACGATATCCTGTGCATCCGCCGACATGGCAAAGCCCGCCACCTCGGCCAGGATATCGGCGCCGCGGGCGGCGGCATGGTCCCAGTCCTCGAAAACGAAGACCCCGGCGCCCTCTCCCTGCACCATGCCGTTGCGGTTGGCGGAAAACGGGCGGCAGGCATCGCGCGACATCACCCGCAGCCCTTCCCAGGCCTTGATGCCGCCAAAGCACAGCATCGCCTCGGCCCCGCCCGCCAGCATCACCCGCGCCGCCCCCGCGCGCACCATCTGGAACGCCAGCCCCATGGCATGGTTGGACGAGGCGCAGGCCGTGGCCACGGTAAAGGAGGGGCCGCGCAGGCCGAACTCCATGCTGACATGGCTGGTGGCGGCGTTGTTCATCAGCCTGGGCACGACGAAGGGATGGACGCGGTTCTTTCCTTCCTCGAACACGGCGCGGTAATTTTCATCCCAGGTGTTCAGCCCGCCTCCGGCAGTGCCCAGCACCACGCCCGAACCCAGGCCCAGATCGTCCTGGAAGCTCAGCCCCGATTGCGCCACCGCCTCTTTCGCGGCCAGCATGGTGAACTGGGTGAACCGATCGTAAAGCGCGACCTGCTGGCGGTCGAAGTGGTCCTCGGCCGCCCAGCCCCGCACCTGCGCGCCGATGCGGACCGACAGGCGCTCGACATCTCGGAACGTCAGCGGCCCGATGCCGCAGCGCCCCTCACGCATCGCCGCAAGGGTCTGCGGCACGTCGTGGCCCAGCGCGTTGACCGTGCCGGCCCCGGTAATCGCGACCCGGCGCGACCCGTTCATCCGCGCTCGGCGATCAGCCGTTCCACGGCCGCGATGATCGTGCCCATGGACGAGATGTCGAAGTCGGATTTTTCGGGCTCGTTGGCATTGAAGGGGATCGAGATGTCGAATGCCTCTTCGATGGCGAAAATGGATTCGACCAGCCCCAGGCTGTCAACGCCCAGTTCGGCCGGGCTGGCGTCCGGGGTGATCTGCGCGGGGTCGAGCATGGCCTGTTCGGCGATGATCGCGACGATTCGGTCATGAATGCTGGGGGTGCTGGTCGACATGGGAACGCCTCTGCTTCAGTCCTTCTGCATCAGCCGGGCGACGGTTTTTTGCAGCTCGGCGAATTGCGCGGCCATGCGCGGCAGGCGGCGGACGGCCTTGTTGATTTCCAGCTGGGTTTCCATCTTCGTGGCCGGAGAGCCCAGCACCACCCGCCCGGCCGGCACGTTGGTGAAGATCTTGCTGGCGCCCCCGGCGATCACGTCATCGCCGATGAAGATGTTGTCGTTCACCCCGCAGTGCCCGGCCAGCACCACGCGGTCGCCGATCCGCGCCGATCCGGCGACCCCGGCCAGCCCGCACAGCAGGCAGTCGCGGCCGATGCGCACATTATGGCCGACCTGCACCAGGCTGTCGATCTTGGTCCCCGAGCCGACCGAGGTCGACCGGATCGTGCCCCGGTCGATGGTCGCGTTCGCCCCGATCTCGACATCGTCGCCCAGGGTCACGCCACCCAGCGAATGGATACGCACCCAGTGCTGGTCGCGAATCTCGCCGCGGGTGCCAAGGGTGTGGCGGATTTCCTCGATCCCCGAGATTTCGGGGGTGACAAAGGAAAACCCGTCGCCGCCGATCACCGCGCCGGATTGCACGATCAGCCGGTCGCCGGCGGTAACGCCATGGGCGATGCGGACGCCGGGATGAATCGTGGCCCCGCCGCCGATCACGCTGTCGGCGCCGATGCTGGCATGGGCGCCGATCCGCGCGCCCGCCCCCAGCCGCACCCGCGGCCCGATCACCACGAACGGCCCGATCGAGGCGCCCTCGCCGATCACGGCACTGGGGTCCACCACCGCCGAAGCGTGGATGCCCGGGGGAAAGTCGGGGCCTTGGTCCAGCGCGCGGGTCACCCCGGCCATCGCCAGCCGCGGCCGCGCCACGATGGCCGCGCCGGCAAGGCCAAGCGCCTGCGGGTCCATGCCCTCGGACAGCAGCGCCACCGCACCCGGCACCAGATCGGCGGCGAATTTCGGCGACATCGCCATGGCAATCCGCGCCGCGCCGTGCATGGCGGGGGCGGCATCGGCCGGCTCGGCCGCGCCGGTGATGCGCAGCGTGCCATCGCCCCACAGCCGCGCACCGATATCGCGCGCAAGGTGTTCAAGGGTTATCGTCATCCGGATCTCCTTGCGATGGTCCTACTGCGCCAGCGCGGCCGTTTCCAGCCCGGGCGCCGCGCCCCTGGCCGCGGCCTGTTGCAGGGCGCGCCACACCGCCGGATCACGGTCATAGATGTCGCGGAAATGGCGGATGGTGCCGTCCTCGTCCACGGTGGTGGTGAAATAGACCAGGTGCACCGGCTGCCCCGTCACCTTGAGAAACCGCTCGGACCCCGACTGGCGCGCGCTGGCATAGGTGGCCGCAGGGTCGGCGCTGGCCCCTTCCAACAGGACATGCGCCAGTTCCACCGGCTTCTGCACCCGGATGCAGCCGTTCGAGAACGCCCGCACCGATTCGTTGAAAAGCCCTTTGCTGGGCGTATCATGCAGATAGATGTTCATGCTGTTGGGGAAGATGAACTTGACCTCTCCCAGCGCGTTGTCGGCACTGGGTTTCTGCCGCAGCCGATAGGGAAAGCTCCTGGCGTTGTAGCGCGAGAAATCGACCGAAGCGCGATCCACCACCCGGCCGCGGCTGTCCACCACATCCAGATGCGCAGCAGCGAAACGGTTCTGCTGCAACCGGGGCAGGTAGTCGCGGATCGCCATGTTGCGCGGCACGTTCCAGCTGGGGTTGACCACCACGTTCTGCATCACGTCGGAAAACTCGGGCGTGCGCCAGTCGTCGCGGTTCTTGCCGATCACGACGCGACTTTCATAGATCGTGCGGCCGCCGTCCTTCACCCGCACGCTGAATTCGGGCAGGTTCACCCAGATCAGACGCGCGTTCAGATCGTGGCCGTTCATCCAGCGCATCCGTTCAAGCGCGATCATCAGGTCACGGGTTTCGGCGCCCGCCCCCCCGTTCAGCCGGTCGAGGGTGCGCGGCCCGGCTACGCCATCCGGCGCCAGCCCCACCCGGCGCTGAAAGTCGCGCAACTGCCGGCCCAGCTCGGGGTCGAACAGGTCGGGCTCGGGCGCGTCGGCTGCGAAGCCCGCCGCCGCCAGCCGGGTGCGCATCAGCGCGATGGCCGGGTCGCGCGCACCCTCGCGCCAGACGCCCGTGGGCACCTCGGGCAGGCCGGCGTCCAGCCGAGGGCCGGTCCGCGCCGCCAGCGCCGCCTGCAAGGCGCGATATTCCGGGTTTTGCGGTGCGACCGAGGCCAGAATCGCCGCCGGCTGCGGCGCCTCGACGAATCGCCGCAGCAACTGGTCCAGCGGCTGCCGCCGGACCTCGCGCCGGATCTCGGGGTGGACGCGACGCGGGTCCAGGATTCCGCCCCCCACGTCATGAGCCCAGCGGGAAAAGCTGCGGGCAAATGCAGTTTCCGTATCTGTTTCAGGGGCTTGCCCGACATTCCTGTCCAGAACGCGCAGGCGGTCGACATCATAGACATCAGGCAGGCCATGCGCCGCAGCCTGCCCGGCCTCGGCGATCAGCGCGGCCCGCAGCCGGGCGCCGGCTGGGGTGGCAAAGACCGGCTTCAGGCCGGTTTCCCCATACCACGCCGCCAGGCCGGGGTCGTCCGCCACCGCCCGCGCCAGGGCCCAGTCGGCAGCGCCGAATTCAAGCCGGGGCGCGGGCGCGCCCCCTGCGGCCGTTCCCGACAGCGCCACGGCCATCGCCAGTAGAATCGCCCTTGTGCGGCGAGGGAAGGGCGGACAAAGCATCATGCGGATTCCTGACAGATCATTCCGGACATATGTGACAGAAACGCGCGGATTGAACCGCCGGAGTCCGGCACTCCAGCCCAAAGCGTTGCATTGAGGATACAGTGCTGTGGGCCATCTGCTGCACTCTGGTCACGGTCGGCAAATTTTCGCCTATCATGGCACGAAATCGCCTGCCGGGGGAACTCACGGTTCCGCAACCGGGCCCGTGGTGACATATTGTTAAACAGTCCGGGGTAAACCGGCACCGTCAGGCGACTGGCGCAAAGAAGAACGCAGGACAGGCGGATCTGAACATGACCCTCGAATTCTCGCGACGCGGCATTCTCGGCGTGTTTGCGGCAACCACGGTTGCGGCGGCTCCGGTTATGGCAAATGCCTTCGGCCTCATCCGAGGGGCCGGCGATTACCGGCGTGTGCGGATGTATTCCGGCAGGACCGGCGAAAGCATCGACACCGTCTACTGGGTGGACGGCAAGTATATTCGTGATTCCCTGAACGAAATCAATATCTTCATGCGGGACTGGCGCACCGGGCAGGTGATCGGCATCGACCCGCGCACGGTCGATATCACGGCGGCCAGCCACCGGCTTTTGCAGACCAACGAACCCTACATGATGCTGTCGGGCTACCGTTCCCCCCAGACCAACGCGATGCTGCGCGCACAAAGCAAGGGCGTGGCCAAAAGCTCGCTGCACATGAGCGGCAAGGCCGCGGACCTGCGGCTGAAATCACGCTCGGTCGGGCAGATGTACAAGGCCGCAGCCTCGTGCCAGGCTGGCGGCGTCGGCAAATACTCGCGCTCGAACTTCGTTCACATGGACTGCGGCCCGCTGCGCACCTGGGGTTCCTGATCCCGCGACCCGGCACAAGCCTTGCAACAGCCCGCATCTTCCTGCGGGCTTTCGCATTTTTTCCGGACAAGGCATGAGAGAGCCCTACCCGCCCGCGCCGCCGGGCCCCTCTGCGGAGAGCCGTCCATGTCCAGCGTGATTCCCGTTCTTCTGTCCGGCGGCACGGGAACCCGGCTGTGGCCGGTCTCGCGCAAGTCCTTTCCCAAGCAATTCGCACCGCTGACTGGCGAGCAGTCGTTGTTCCAGGCCTCGGCCCTGCGGCTGTCAGGGCCGCGCTACGCCCCGCCGCTGGTGCTGACCAACGCCGATTTCCGCTTCATCGTGACCGAACAGCTGGCCGAGGTGGGCATCACCCCCGCCGGCATCCTGATCGAGCCGATGGGCCGCAACACCGCTCCTGCGATTCTGGCGGCCGCGCTGCATGCAGCGCGCGAAAACCCCGATTCGCTGTTGCTGGTCGCGCCCTCGGACCATGTGGTGCCGGATGCCGAGGCTTTCGGCCACGCCGTCGATCAGGGCATCCCCCAGGCGCTTGCCGGCCGCATCGTCACCTTCGGGATCGAACCGACCCGGCCGGAAACCGGCTATGGCTACCTGGAATGCGATGGCGACACCGGCCAAGGCCCGACCGCGCTGCGCCGCTTTGTCGAAAAACCCGATGCCGCCACGGCCGAAACCATGCTCGCCTCGGGAAATTTCCTGTGGAATGCCGGTATCTTCCTGTTCACCGCCCGCAGCATGATCGAGGCGTTCCGCGCCCATGCCCCCCAGTTCCTTGCCCCGGTCGAGACCGCGCTGGACGCGGCGACCCGCGACCTGGGCTTCCTGCGGCTAGCCCCGCCCCCCTGGGCCGAGCTGCCGGACCTGTCGATCGACTATGCGGTGATGGAAAAGGCCCGGAACCTGTCGGTGGTGCGCTTCGCCGAGCACTGGTCGGACCTGGGCGGCTGGGACGCGATCTGGCGCGAGGCACAGATCGACCGCCCCGCCTGGCGCGGGGTGGTGGCCGATTCGCGATCGACCGCGATCGACTGCGACGACGTGCTGCTGCGCTCGGATGACGAGGACATGGAGGTCGTCGGCATCGGCCTGAAAAAGCTGATGGTGGTGGCAACGCGCGATGCGGTGCTGGTCGCCGACATGGACCGCGCGCAGGACGTGCGGCAGGCGGTGACCGCGCTCAAGTCCCGCGGGGCGCGGCAAGCCGAAAGCTTCCGCCGCGACCACCGGCCTTGGGGCTGGTTCGAAACGCTGGTGACGAGCGACCGCTTCCAGGTCAAGCGCATCGTCGTCCACCCCGGCGCGGCACTGTCGCTGCAAAGCCACGTCCACCGTTCGGAACACTGGATCGTGGTCAGCGGCACCGCCAAAGTGACGGTGGACGACAAGGTTTCCCTGGTGACCGAAAACCAGTCGATCTACGTGCCGCTGGGCGCGGTCCACCGCATGGAAAACCCCGGCAAGGTGCCGATGGTGCTGATCGAGGTGCAGACCGGCGTCTATCTGGGCGAGGACGACATCATCCGCTACGACGACGTCTACGCCCGCGACTGAGCCTCGTCCAAAGTGGCGCGGCTTGACTGGCCACCGGCCCGTGCTAGCGTGGCCGGCGACATTTCACCCCGAACCGCCGCCGATGCGCCGCCCTCGCGCGGTCGCCTGCCATGAGGCCCCCATGCCCCTCGACCGCAAACCCGCCCCGAACGATCTGAGCGCCTTCTGGATGCCGTTCACCGCCAACCGGCAGTTCAAATCGCAACCACGGATGCTCGTGGCCGCGCAGGACATGCATTATACGGCGGCGGACGGGCGGCAGGTGCTGGACGGCACCGCCGGGCTGTGGTGCTGCAATGCCGGTCACGGCCGGGCGCGGATCACCCGCGCGGTTTCCGAAATGGCCGGGACGCTGGATTACGCGCCGACCTTCCAGATGGGGCACCCTGCGGCGTTCGAACTGGCCAACCGGCTGGTCGAGATCGCCCCCGACGGGATGGAACATGTGTTCTACACCAACTCGGGTTCCGAGGCGGTGGACACGGCGCTGAAAATCGCGCTGGCCTATCATCGTGCCCGCGGCGAGGGCAGCCGGACCCGGCTGATCGGCCGCGAGCGCGGCTACCACGGCGTCGGTTTCGGGGGCATTTCGGTCGGCGGCATCGTCAACAACCGCCGGATGTTCGGCACGCTGCTGGCCGGGGTGGACCACCTGCCCCACACGCATCTGCCCGAAAATCGCATGACCCGCGGCCAGCCCGCGCATGGCGCCGAACTGGCGGACGAACTGGAACGGCTGGTCGCCTTGCACGGTGCCGACACCATCGCCGCGGTGATCGTCGAGCCGATGGCCGGCTCGACCGGGGTGCTGTTGCCGCCGAAAGGCTATCTGGAGCGCCTGCGCGACATCACCCGTAAACATGGCATCCTGCTGATCTTTGACGAGGTCATCACCGGCTTCGGCCGGCTGGGCAGCCCCTTTGCCGCCCAGCATTTCGGGGTGATCCCCGACATGATCACCTGCGCCAAGGGGCTGACCAACGGGGTGATCCCGATGGGCGCGGTGCTGACCTCGGCCGCGATCCACGACGCCTTCATGCAGGGCCCCGAACATGTGATCGAGCTGTTCCACGGCTATACCTACTCGGGGAACCCGATCTCGTCGGCCGCGGGCATCGCGACACTGGAAACCTATGCCGAGGACGGGTTGCTGACCCGCGCCGCCTCGCTGGCCGGATATTGGGAAAATGCCCTGCATTCGCTGGCCGATCATCCGCATGTCGTCGATATCCGCAACATGGGGCTGATCGGGGCGGTGGAACTGGCCCCGATCGACGGCGCGCCGGGCAAGCGTGCCTTCGACGCCTTTGTCCGCGCTTTCGAGGCCGGGATCCTGATCCGCGTGACTGGCGACATCATCGCCCTGTCGCCGCCGCTGATCATCAGCGAGTCCCAGATCGACGAGCTGATCGCCACGCTGGGGCAGGTGCTGAAAGCGGGCTGAGACAGTCGCCTTCGCGCACCGCTTCCGGGTGGCGCGCGAAGGGCGCGCTTGCGGGTTACCATTGCCAGCGCCCCTCCACCGGGTCAGCGGCTTTCCGCTTGGTTTTTCTTGCAAAATACGCACATTAGCGCCCTCAACCGGTCACGACCTGCCTATTGCGCCTTGCTGGTCTGATCGCCCGCCCGGGCGGCGTCCGTATTTTCACCTGCGGCGATGCAGGTGATGCCGCGCCCGCTTCGCTTGGCCTGGTAAAGCGCCGCGTCGGCGTCGGATTCCATCCGGCTCCAGTCGATGCGGGCGTAGCGGGACGAAATCGCCACCCCGAGGCTGGCCGAGACGCGGCTGGCCACCCCGGCGATCCGGGCCGGAGCCTCGATCCGCCGCACGATCCGCCGGCCCAGTTGTTCAAGCGCGGCCGGGTCGGAAATTCCGGGCAGCAGCAGCACGAATTCGTCGCCCCCGGTGCGGGCAATGGTGTCGCAGCTGCGGGTGATCCCGCGCAGCCGCGCCGCGACCTCGCACAGCATGGCGTCGCCCACCGCATGACCGCGGCTGTCGTTCAGTTCCTTGAAACGATCCAGATCCAGCACGACCAGCGCAAAATGGCCGGGCGCCGCGTGCATGGTTCCCTGCCGCAGTGCCTCGAACGACAGCTGCAACCCGCGCCGGTTGCTCAATCCGGTCAGCGGATCGGTGAACGCCTGTGCCTCGGCCCGCCGCCGCGCCTCTTCCAGCCGCAGGTTGGCCTGGGACAGTTCGTCCATCATCGCATTGTTGGCCTCGTGCAGGAACAGGAACTCCATCGCGAGATCAGAGGGCGCAAAATCCCGATCGGTCAGTTCGTGGTGGCGGATGGCCTCGACCAGCCCGATCCCCAGCCCGAGGTTGAAGACCAGCCCTCCGTCCCCCAGCGCGATCGCCCGTCCGCGCAGCACCTGCCCCGGTTCCGCGCGGCTGCGCAGGAACACCCGCTCGGCCCCCGCAAGCTGCGCCAAGCCGGCCCCGGCCACCGGCCCAACCACCTCGAAAGCCGCGTCGAAGTCGGTGGCGGGGCCGACGATGCGCCGCAGGGTCGAGCCGGCGGACAGCACCCGGCCCGCCGCATCGACATGAAGATGCATCGGCATCAGCAGCAGCGTGGCCTGTTCCAGGTTCATACTGCACCCACGCTGGGATCGCTGATCGAGAATGGCCGGCCTTCGTTGAAATCGACGACCGGGACATCGACCAGGATGGAATTGCCCCTGATCTCGATCACCGCCAGCACCCCGTAGTCGTCAGCCATGGCGTGCAGCACCCCGGCAAGCGCGTGCAGCCATACCGCATCGCAATCGGGGGTGATTTTCCAGCCGCGCGGCGCCGGGGCAACCGAAATCGCCGGAAGTTCGAGGTCGCGAAGCACCAGCCTGGCCCGTCCGCGCAATTCGTCCAGCGTGGTCACGAACGAGGCGAAATCCCTGCCCGCAAAGCGCAGCAACCGCCGGATCGCCGAGCGTTGGGCGACCCAGGCGCCGATATCCTCGGCCAGTTCGGGTGGCGAGCAGCCGACCAGTGCCGCCACCTCGTGCAAAAGCCGGCGGGCCGTCGAATCATCCTGCCTGCACATCAGTTCGACCCCGCGCGGATCGACACCCGCAGCCGTGGCCGCCGCAGTCCACACGGCATCACCATGAGTCTGGCGCGCGAAATATTCGATCGAGCGGTTGACGAGGCCGTGCATCCGATTCCCCCTGTTGCACCGCCTGTATCGCTCGCAGAGATTAAGATGCGGTGAATCAGCCCCGAAATCCGTGCGCAAGTGCCTCGCGCAGATGTGCGACCTTGAGCGGCGCCCAGCCCGATTCGGCCGAAAACCCGGTCAGGCGTTCGTCGCTGGCACAGATGAAATCGACAAGCGCGCTGGCAAAGGCCGGCGTCGGATCGGCCACCAGCCCCCGCAGATCGTCCGGCAGCAGCCCGCTTTCGGCGACCAGCGCCCCGATCAGTTCGGGGTTGCGGGACAGGTGGTCAAGAATTTCCTGCGCCAGCAGGTCAAGGGATTTTCGGTCGATCATGTTCCGATGCTTGGCCCCGGCCGACGGATTCCGCAAGCGCCGGCTGCGGCCGGCTGCGCGGAAACGGTTTGTTAATTCTTTGCGCGTATTGGTGATTCGAGAGGGCACTTGTTGCGGGGGCGGAAAATTGACCGAGGGGCCAATCCTGGTGGTTGACGGCGCGGCCACGAACCGGATTACGCTCAAGGTGCGTCTTGCGGCGGCCTGTTACCAGCCGCTGACCGCGCGCACCGGGGCCGAGGCACTGGATGCGCTGGCCGGCGCCCGGCCCAGCATGGTGCTGATCGGCGGGCCTCCGGGCGACATGGATGCCATCGAGTTGTGCCGCCGGATCACTGCGGGCTCGGCGGTGCCGGTGGTCATGTCCGTGCCGCAGGACCGGCGAATCGCCGCGCTTCAGGCCGGTGCGGCGGCGGTTCTGGACACGCCGATCGACGAAATGGCGCTGTTCGCGCGCATCCGCGGGCTGATGCGCAACCAGATCACCGGCATGGCCGCCGCGCCCGGCCCGGGGCTGGCAGAAGAGCAGCGGCTGTTCCGCCACGAGCCGGGCGCCGGCCCCTGCGCGGCGCTGCTGATCGCGGGCGATGCCGGCGTCGGGCTG
This sequence comes from Alphaproteobacteria bacterium, assembly GCA_036678445.1. Lineage (GTDB taxonomy): Bacteria > Pseudomonadota > Alphaproteobacteria > Rhodobacterales > Rhodobacteraceae > Paracoccus. The sequence continues at coordinate 4,938 of JAZIHR010000049.1, read as the reverse complement.
GGCTGGCGCCATGCGCTGCTGCCCCGGCTGTCGGCGCATCTGCGGATCGCCGACCCCGAGCGGGCGCTGGCCGAGGCGGCGGTCGGGATGGTGCCTGATCTCTACCTTATCGCAGCCGACATGGCCCAGCCCGGCGACGGGCTGCGGCTGCTTTCCGAACTGCGCTCGCGCCGCTCGTCGCAGAATGCCGCATTTGCGGTGGTGCTGGATCCCGCGCGGCTTGAAATGATGTCGGTGGCGCTGGACCTGGGGGCGGGGGACGTGCTGACCTCGGGGTTCACCAATGGCAAGGCCGCCGACGAGGCCGCGTTGCGGCTGACCGCGCTGATCCGGCGCAAGCAGGCCGCCGACAGCCAGCGCGAGGCGGCCGAGCGTGAACGCTCGCTGGCCTGGATCGACCCGCTGACCGGGCTTCCCAACCGGCGCTTTGCCCTGCCTCGGCTGGCCGAGCACTGCCAGCCCGGGCCGGGGCGGTCGGGTTGCGCGGTTGTCGCCATGGACATCGACCGCTTCAAAGAGGTCAACGACCGCTACGGCCATGCCGCCGGCGACGCGGTGCTGGCCGAGGTCGCCGCCCGGCTGGAACGCGCCATCCCCGCGCCCGGCTTCGTCGCCCGTGTCGGGGGCGAGGAATTCCTGGCGGTTCTGCCCGGCCTTTCGGAAACCGAGGCCGCCGAGCTTGCGCGGATCATGCGGGCGCAGGTGTCCGGAACCAGGGTGCGATTGCCCGGCCGCGACTCTGGGCCGGCTTTGCATATAACGCTGTCCGCCGGCATCGCCTGCCACGATCGCGGACAGATGTCCGCGGCGGGTCATCCCGACAATGGCCGGCCGGGCATGCCCCCCCCGGACGAAGCACGGGGTGCGGCGGCGGTGCTGCTGGAACGGGCCGATGCCGCGCTGCTGCACGCAAAGCGCAGCGGCCGCGACCGGCTGATGGTCTGGCGCGAGGAAGCGGCAGCATGACACCGCGCGCCCTGCCCTGGCAGGTAATGCGCCCCTCCTGCCCCCTCTGGCTGCCCCGCCTGGCTGTGCCTGCCCTTATCGGTCGCCTGCCTCGTCGGCCGCTTGTCCCTCTGGCCACCTGCCCTGCCGGACAAGCCGCTTGCCGCAGCGCCGCGCCGCTGCTATGGCGACCGCCATGAACGGTTATTCCACCACTATCTGCATTACCGTCTGAGCAAGCGCAGGCGGGCCGTTCACGCGCGACATGGACCCCGCCGCAGGGGGAACTCATGGTCGAAATCCAACTGACCAACACCCGCAGCCGCTCGAAAGAGCGACTGGTCCCGATCGACCCGCAGAACCTGCGGATGTATCTGTGCGGACCCACCGTCTATGACCGGGCGCATCTGGGCAATGCGCGGCCGGTGGTGGTGTTCGACGTGCTCTATCGGTTGCTGCGCCATGTTTATGGCGACCGCCACGTCACCTATGTGCGCAATTTCACCGACGTGGACGACAAGATCAACGCGGCTGCGCTGGCCCGCCGGCAGGCCGGCGCCCCCCGCCCGCTGGAAACGCTGATCCGCGAACGGACCGAGGAAACCATCGGCTGGTATCACGCCGACATGGACGCGCTGGGGGCGCTGCGTCCCGACCATGAACCACGGGCCACCGACTATATTCCGCAGATGATCGCCATGATCGAGGAACTGGTCGCCAAGGGCCACGCCTATGCGGCCGAGGGGCATGTGCTGTTCGACGTGCGTTCGTTCCCCGAATACGGGCAGCTTTCGGGGCGCTCGGTCGACGACATGATCGCCGGCGCGCGGGTCGAGGTCGCGCCGTTCAAGCGCGACCCGATGGATTTCGTGCTGTGGAAACCCTCGGACGCCGAGCTTCCCGGCTGGGACAGCCCCTGGGGCCGCGGTCGCCCCGGCTGGCATATCGAGTGTTCCGCCATGTCCGAGGCGCTGCTGGGCCGGTCCTTCGACATCCACGGCGGCGGCATCGACCTGCAATTCCCCCACCATGAAAACGAGATCGCGCAAAGCTGCTGCGCCCATCCGCATGACGAATTCGCCCGCATCTGGCTGCATAACGAGATGTTGCAGGTCGAGGGCAAGAAAATGTCCAAGAGCCTGGGCAATTTCTTCACCGTCCGCGACCTGCTGGACCAGGGCATCCCGGGCGAGGTGATCCGCTTTGTCTTTCTGATGACGCATTACCGCAAGCCGATGGACTGGACCGCCGACAAGGCGCGCGCGGCCGAATCGGTGCTGCGACGGTGGCGTGGTCTTGTCGCGGGCATCGAGCCCGCGGCAAGCCCGGCACCCGCCGTCGTCGCCGCGCTGGCCGACGACCTGAATACCGCGGGCGCCATTGCCGAACTGCACCGCCTCGCCGAGGCGATCCGCAACCCCGCCGCCATGCCCGACGACCTGCGGCAGCTTGCAACAGGCAGCGATACGCCCTTGGAACTCAAGAAGATTTTTTCCGCCAGCGCCGGACTTCTGGGGCTGCTGACCGACGAGTTGGGCGGCTGGATCGCCCCTGCCCCCGACCTGGCCCCCCTGGCCGCAAGGATGGAAGCGCTGCGCAGCAAGGCGAAAGCCAGCAAGGATTTCACCGCCGTCGACGCGCTGAAATCGGCGCTGCTCGCCGCCGGGGTCGAGGTGCGGATGGGCGCGGGCGGGGTCGAACTGGTCCCCGGCCCCGACTTTGCCCCCTCGGCGCTGGAGGGGTTGCTGTGACCTCCCGGCTTTACCTTTACGACACCACGCTGCGCGACGGGCAGCAGACGCAGGGCGTGCAGTTCTCGGCCGCGGAAAAGACCGAGATCGCGCGGATGCTCGACACGCTGGGGTTGGATTACATCGAGGGCGGCTGGCCCGGCGCCAACCCCACCGACAGCGATTTCTTTGCCGATGCCCCCGCGACGCGCGCCACGATGACCGCATTCGGCATGACCAAGCGCGCCGGACGCTCGGCCGCGAACGACGACGTGCTGGCGGCGGTGCTGGATGCGGGCACGCCCGCGGTCTGCCTGGTCGGCAAGACCCACGACTATCACGTGACCGAGGCGCTGAGGATCGGGCTGGACGAAAACCTGTCCGGCATCGCCCAGTCCGTCGCGCATGTGGTGGCGCAGGGGCGCGAGGCGCTGTTCGACGCCGAGCATTTCTTTGACGGCTACGCCGCCAACCCCACCTATGCGCTGTCCTGCCTGCAAGCGGCGCTGGATGCGGGCGCGCGCTGGATCGTGCTGTGCGACACCAACGGCGGCACCCTGCCGGCGCGCGTGGGCGAGATCACGCGCGCGGTGATCGCCGCCGGTATTCCGGGCGACCGGCTGGGCATCCACGCCCATGACGACACCGGCAACGCCGTCGCCTGTTCTCTGGCCGCGATCGAGGCCGGGGCGCGGCAGGTGCAGGGCACGCTGAACGGGCTGGGTGAACGCTGCGGCAACGCCAGCCTGACCAGCCTGATCCCGACGTTGCTGCTGAAGGAACCGTTCCGCTCGACCCTGACCACCGGCATAAGCCCCGAGGCACTGGAAAGCCTGACCCGGCTGTCGCGCCGGCTGGACGAGATCCTGAACCGGGTGCCGCTGCGCGCTGCCCCCTATGTCGGCGCCTCGGCCTTTGCCCACAAGGCCGGGCTGCATGCCAGTGCCATTCTCAAGGCGCCGCAGACCTATGAACACGTGGACCCCGCAACTGTGGGGAACGAGCGGGTGATCCCGATGTCCAACCAGGCCGGGCAGTCGAACCTGCGCGCCCGGCTGGCCGGCGCCGGGATCGAGGTCGCCCCCGGCGACCCGGCGCTGCCCCGCATCCTGTCGGCGGTCAAGCAGCGCGAGGATCAGGGCTATGCCTACGATTCCGCGCAGGCCTCGTTCGAGCTGCTGGCGCGGGCGGAACTGGGCGCCCTGCCCGAGTTTTTCGAGGTCGAGCGTTATCGCGTCACCGTCGAACGGCGCATGAACGCGCTGGGGCGCCGCATCTCTGTCAGCGAGGCGGTGGTGGTGGCCCATGTCTGCGGGCAGCGGGTGATGTCGGTCAGCGACGGCCTGGGCGAAAACGACGAGGATGCCGGCCCGGTCCATGCGCTGTGGCGGGCGCTGGCCAAGGACCTGGGGCCGTGGCAGGGCTCGATCGACCAGATGGCGCTGGCGGATTTTCGGGTTCGAATCATTGGCGCCGGCACCGATGCGGTGACCCGGGTCACCATCGATTCCATCGACCGCAACGGGGTGGCGTGGTCGACCGTCGGCGTGTCGCCGAACATCGTCGATGCCAGTTTCGAGGCGCTGATCGACGCGATCCGCTGGAAGCTGATCCATGACGGCGCGGCGTGATGACCCAAGGGCTTGAGCTGCTGGCGCAGCGCCTGCGGAAAGATGACCCCGACCGCTGGGCAATGGCGATGCTGGCCGTCCCCGCCGCGCGACCGCGGCTGCTGACGCTTTACGCGCTGAACGGGGAACTTGCCCGCACGGCGTTGTCAGCGCGCGACCCGCTGCTGGCCGGGATGCGGGTGCAGTGGTGGGTGGACCGGCTGGCGGCGCTGCGCGATGCGCCTCCGCCCCCGCACGAACTGCTGTCGCCGCTGTGGTCGGCCTGGGGCGCCGAGGCCGCCGTTTTCGCTCCGCTGGCCGAGGCACGGCTGCACGACGCCGACCGTGAGCCCTTTGCCACCCCCGATGCGGTCGTCGCCTACGCCGATGCCACCGGGGCCGCGCTGATGGTTCAGGCGGCGCAGGCGTTGGGGGCAGAAGCTGTGCCGGCCCTGCGCGCACAAGGCCGGGGCGCCGCGCTGGTTGCCTGGCTGCGCGCCCGCCCGGCGTTGCAGGAACTGGGGCTGGGGCTGGCCCGACCGAAGCGGGAAACCGTGCAGGCGCTGGCCGAAACCGCAGCAGAAGCCCTTGCCAGCGCTGCCTCTTTGCGCCGCAGCGTCCCGCGCAAGGCCGCCCCGGCGCTGTTCCCCGGC